>JAFXCT010000010.1 GCA_017521365.1 Clostridia bacterium | reverse complement strand
ATAGGACTTGAATTGGGGTTGAAAAAATCAGGCTCAATAGCATTGCCGAAACCGCCGTCGTAATTTTGAAATTTTAAAAGTTCATCAACAACAGCTTGGTTTGATTCATTTTCAAAGAAATATTTGTAAATAGCCAACTCAAGAGGCCGTGCGTTTTTTAAAACAAATTCTTTCGCTGTGTTAATGTTCATATATTTTACTCCTATACAAATTGCGGTTTGCTGAGCTTTTTATCAATGTATATTTGGTTATTGACAGTAGAGGACGCCGACCCCTACTACCTTGTTTCACCTAAAACTTCACCGTAGGGGCGGCTATCAGCCGCCAGCAAACTGAGCGTTATCAACACGGGCGGATAATATCCGCCCCTACAAAAAGTCAACTTTAAGATGAAACAAGGTACTACGAAATGCCCTTTGTCAGGTTTGTTACGATTTAACAGACGAACAAAGGGCGCCCCTACAAACCGTAATCTGTCAAACACATTCAATTCAGAATATCCAATATTTCTTTAAATTCTTCGCTTTTGAGCAATTCTTCCGGCAAGGGGTACGGAGACTGCTGATAATCATTCAGGAATATGCGCTTCATTCGTTCGCACATTGTTTTGCCGTACTTGGCTTTTTTATAGGTACTGCCCTGCATAAATATGCCGTTGTGCTCGGTTTCCTCGGGCAGAGAGTCGTGCTTTTTGGCAAACAAGGCACATTCCTTTAAATATTTCAAAGCCGTTTCGCTATCACCCGTTGCGCCGTAAAGCTGGCCGAGGTTGCCGAGAAGATAAATCACCGAGCGGTAGCACGAGCCGTAGTTGCCGTCGCTGTAAAACGCATTGACGATGTTTTTACAGCTTTCAAGTGCTTGAATCTGATACTCGGGCGGGAAGTGATTTCTATAAAAAATCTTGTTTGAAACCGTGCTCATAAGCAGGAGCATTTCTCTGTCAAGGGCTTTAAAGCACGCCTCGTAATGCTCATCCTCGGGCAGGTTTACAAGGGTTGAAATATACTCACGGGTGTCGAGCATATTGGGCATACCGTGTAAAATATCAAGCATTCGCTGAGTATGGCAGTCCTTCTTTGTCTTGTGACTCAGAGTGTTGTAATACATACAGACAAGCCGCTTTGCCCACATTCTTATCATATCGTCCGTGCAACGGCTGATTATGCTGCCGTAAATTCTTTCAACCTCGTCAATAATTGCTTCGCTGTCCTCACCCTGCCCCGATTTAATCATCAGCAGCAGTTCAAGGTAACGCACAAGCAGACGGTATTCACCGGGAAACTCTTTTACCGCTTTTGTGAGCTGTTCAAAAACGTAGGGGCTGTCCTTTGTGCGAAGGTCGGCATATGTATCGATATAGCTTTGTATTCTCTTTTCGTTTTCTGCCGCCTTTGTGCCGAGCAGCTCGTCGCAGCTAACGCTGAAAAACGAAGCAATTGCAGGCAGCATCGTAATATCGGGGTAGGTTTCTCCCCTTTCCCACTTGCTGACACTCTGAAACGTCACGCCCAGGTGGTCTGCAAGCATTTCCTGCGTTACGTCGTTCTCACGCCTTAATTTTCTGATGTTTTCGCCAATGTAAATCACGTTTATCACCTTTTCAAATTGAATTGACTGATCAGCCTGATTACATAGTAGCTTTAACGAAACCGATATTCAATAACCCGTTTTTTGAAGAAAGCTCAACCTGCGGGCGAAAAATTCAAACGGCTGTTTTTTCTTCGGCTTTTTCGGGCCTTTCTATTTTGGGCAAATCCCAACGGAATTTCGCCGCAAGGATTCGGATTGTGACTATAACGGCAAAGGTGATAATTATTGCCGCATTTTCGGGAACAACCTTTCCGAGGAAATAATAGCAGACCGTACCGATAATAACGGCGGTTGCATAGACGTTTTTGCAGAATATCATCGGCTTTTCACGGCTCATAACGTCACGCAGCAGGCCACCGCCCACAGCGGTGAAAACGCCCATAAAAATGGCAAAATTCCACTTGTCCGCATAGCCTGCGTCAATCGTTACCTGCACGCCCGAAATTGTAAAAGCGGCAAGACCGAAGGCATCGAAAACATTTACTATTTCGTTTATTTTCTTAAAATTGTCAAAGAAAAACGAGCTGAAAATTTTTGCAAGCACGAAAACCGCTACGGCGGTAATCAGCGCACACCAAAGGTGAAAGGAATTAAAAAAGTTTCTCGGCGGAAAGACACCGAGGAAAATATCACGCATTGCACCGCCGCCAAGGGCTGTTACCATTGACAGCAGTATTACACCGAAAACATCCATTTTACGCTGAATGGATATCATTGCGCCCGAAATAGCAAAGGCTATAATGCCCACAAATTCGGTTACCTCAAAGAAAGTCGTCATTATTTCACCTCTGCCTCTATACCCTCGGGAATATCGTATTCTGTCTTTCCGTCCCGCTGTGTAACGGTAATCAAACCGTAGGGAGTCGGAATTTCGGTTGTTGCCTTATCAAGACCCAAAAGTGACGGACTGAGGCTGATTTTTCTGTAGCCCGCTTCAAGAATTTCAAGTCCCGTAAGGGCTTTCGGAACGGAATAAAGCGGTGTACCGCCCCAGGCGTGGCTGTGGTCAAAGCTGTACGTAGGCTCGGGGGGTATAAAGCCCTCGGCAAGACCCTTCGTGCAGTCCCTGACGGGCTGTTTCCACCTTTGGGCAACGGTGAGGGTATATTCGTTTCTTAAACCGTTTCTGTAAAGCGCCTCAAACAGATAGTGTGCAAAATACGCTTGGTATTCGCCCTCAATTTCATCACTCATAATACGGTGAAGCAGGCTCTTTGCCAATGCTTTATCGCATATTCCCACGTAGGCGGCAAGAATATTTGCGTGCTTTCTGTAGTAGCGTTTCGATGTGTTCTGCGGCATCCACTTATTGAGCAGATGCTCGGGTGAGGGAGTATTGAGCCCCTCGAAATACATCTGCTTTTCTTCGTCGAACAAAATTGAATTGACGGCAGCTTTCAGGCTTTCCGCTTTTTTGCCGCAGTCCCCTGCCATTGCGTTATCACCGAGGACAGCAAAAATCTTTTCGGCGGCAGTCAATGCACCGTAGTAGAACATATTAAGGCAGGTCTGACCGAGGGCTTTAGGCGGATGGTGAAGCGAAATTTCATCGATATAAAGCCAGTCGATAAACATATAATCGGGCGGATTTTCAATAATACCGTTATCGCCGACATAAGTATTAAAGCGGTCAAGCAGCATTATCAGCGCATCACGGCATTCTTCCAGCATTTTGATATTACAGTTAAGCATATACGTATCGTACATCATCATAACCCAGATAAGGCTGTACGTAGTGTGGAACATTCTGCCGCCGTTGTTGCGCAGAAGCTCTGCCGTGCGGATAACGTCAAACTCGGCAAGGCGCATATCGCCGTAGGAAAAGGCGGTCATAAGGCTTTCTATATAGTAGTCACCCGTACAGGCAAGCGGCTCGTAGTGGCACGGGCTGTCAAGGTGAATGTGCTGGCGGCAGATTTTAAGCGTGTGAGCGCAAACGTCAAGCACAAGGTTTAAATCCTCGTCGCTTGTGCGTGTTTTTGCCTGAACGGTTACGGGATAATTCACCGCAATTATTGCGGGATAAACAACTGCCTCACTGTCGGAATTGTTGGCTATTTCAAGCTGTAAGCCGCCTACGCTGTGCACCTGAAGGCTGCGGTATTCGCCGTCACCGTCAAGAACAAGTTCAGCCTTTCTTGAGCGGTCGTCAATTCCGGTTTCGTAATCGGTTACAGTGATTTTAATTTTACCCTTTGCTTTTGCGGCAATATTCAGATAAGCGGCATAGATTTTGTCAAATTCAACGCAGACTGTTTTCGTTTCGTTTGCACCGACAATAATTTCCTTGCAGTCAGGAAGAAGTTTTTCTTCACCTAACATAGGGAGAGGTGCGGTACTGACGTGCCAAAGGTTTTCTGTAAACTTTGCGTAAGAATATTCATCGGGCTTTTTGGTTGCATCAAAAGAATATGCACCCGTATAGGCAGGGTTAAGGCGTGCAAGCCAGCTTTCGTCGGTAGAGATTACGGTTTTTGTGCCGTCCTCAAAGGTGACGTAAGCCGAAAGCATAAAGCCTCCCTTGCCTTGTGAATACTCATAAATTCCGACAGTTCCCATTTTTACACGGGCAAAAAAAGCTACGGTTTCACCGTTTAAATCAAACGAAGCCTCGCTTGCGTAGTGCTGACCTCGCCTGACGTCGCCGTGGAGAAAGTCTGTGCCTATGGGCACGGGACCCGTAGCAATAATTTTTTCATTCAGGTAAAGCTCAAAGTATGTATCACCGCTGAAACACAGGTCAATTTTTACCGCCTTCTTGTCGAAATTATATTCCTTGAAAAACTCCGCAACGGCGTAATTTATTTCATTTTCGCTGCCAAGCACGGTGTTAACCGTCGTCTGCTTATCGGGGTATTTTTCCCTGCTCAGCCATATCCATTTTTCGGGTAATTTCATTATTTTCACCAACCGAATAAATTTTTAAATATAATATCATAGTCAAGACACAAGTGTCAATTTATTATTGCAATACCGCTAAATTTATGATAGTATTATTTTGATAAACTGTTGTTTTTGTCAAAGCAAACAACAAAAGCCAAAAGAAAAAGGAGAAATGCAATATGGGACTTATTAAAGCAGGTATAGGAGCACTCGGCGGAACATTGGCAGACCAGTGGAAGGAATTTTTCTACTGCGATTCGCTTGAAAACGATGTGCTTATGGTCAAGGGCTCGAAGAGAGTCAGCGGCAGAAGCTCAAACACAAAGGCAAGCGACAACATAATTTCCAACGGCTCGGGCATTGCAGTTGCAGATGGCCAGTGTATGATTATCGTTGAGCAGGGTAAGATTGTCGAGGTCTGTGCAGAGCCCGGCGAATTCACCTATGATTCTTCAACAGAGCCTTCAATCTTCTCAGGCAAGCTCGGCGATACAATCAAGGAAACCTTCAAAACCGTCGGCAAGAGATTTACATACGGTGGCGACACAGGCAAAGACCAGAGAGTTTATTATTTCAACACAAAGGAAATTCTTGATAACAAGTTCGGCACTGCAAACCCGTTTATGTTCGAGGTTGTCAACAAGAGAATAGGTATGGCACGCACCGTACAGGTGAGATGCAACGGTGTATATTCCTACAAAATCACAGACCCGCTTCTTTTCTATACAAAGATTGCAGGCAACGTTGACGACGAATACAGACGTGAAGAAATTGATATGCAGCTCAAGACGGAGTTTATCTCTGCGCTTCAGCCTGCATTTGCAAAGCTGACAGAGCTTGAGCTTCGCCCTGCACAGATTCCTGCACACACGGCTGAGCTCAAGGACGCAATGAACGCCGCTCTCAAGAGCGAATGGACAGACCGCAGAGGTATTTCCGTTGAGTCTATTGCCCTTAACCCGATTACCCTCACGGATGAGGATATGAAGAAGATTACGCAGATGGAAGATGCCGCAACAATGGGCAGTAATCCGTTTATGATGGCAGGCAGAATGACGGATGCTCAGGCAAGCGCAATGGAAGCGGCGGCAAGCAACCCAAACGGTGCAATGAACGGCTTTATGGGCTTCAATATGGCTATGGGTGCCAACGGCGGCTTCAATGCGGCACAGATGTATCAGGCAGGCGTTGCACAGCAACAGCAGTTTGCTCAGCAGCAGGCCGCACCTGCACAGGACGGTTGGAAATGTGCCTGCGGTGCAACGGTAAGCGGCAAATTCTGCACGGAATGCGGAGCAAAGAAGCCCGAGGCTGAGGGCTGGACCTGCACGTGCGGAGCAGTAAACAAGGGTAAATTCTGTCCCAACTGCGGCAGCAAGAAGCCCGAAGGCGCACCGCTTTACCGGTGCGACAAGTGCGGCTGGAAGCCCGAAGACCCCAAGAATCCTCCGAAGTTCTGCCCCGAATGCGGCGACAGATTTGATGAAAACGATGCAAAATAATTCCCCTTGAGTAAGCTTTTATAAAGGAGGAAACGTTTTGGATTTAATGACCTATAAGTGTCCCAACTGCGGCGGCGCAATAGTTTTTGAAAGCGAAGGCCAGCAATTCAAGTGCGAAAGCTGTGACAGCGTTTTTACCCAAGAACAGCTTAGCGATTACGATGAAATTCTGCGCAACAGCGCTCAGCCCGAAAACACGGACACGGTTGAAGAACACCAATGGCGTGAAGAAGATAATTCGCAGACGCTCGATAACGTAAACACCTACGTATGCAAATACTGCGGTGCGGAAATTGTTACGGACGAAACTACTGCGGCTTCGGAATGTCCGTATTGCAACAATCCCATTATAATTGCGCCCCAGCTTACGGGCGGCTACAGACCCGACGCCGTTATTCCGTTCAAAATTCAGAAGGAACAGGCAATTGAGGCACTTAAAGCCTTTTACAAGGGCAAGCCCTTCCTGCCCAAGGAATTCAGGGACGAAAACAAAATCAGAGAAATCAAGGGCGTTTATATCCCCTTCTGGCTGTTTGATTGCAACGTAGGCGCAAGCATTACCTACAACGCAACAAAGGTTCGTGTATGGCGTGATTCAAACTACGAATACACCAAGACCGACCGCTACAGAATACTGCGCAAGGGCTCAATGGCCTTTGACAAAATCCCTGCGGACGGCTCATCCAAAATGGACGACGCTTATATGGACGCTATCGAACCCTTTGATTACAGCGGACTCGTTGATTTCGATGCCGCCTATCTTTCGGGTTATCTTGCGGACAAATACGACGTAGACATTGCACAGAACACACCCAGAGTAAACGGCAGAATAGAAAACAGCACGGTTGATGCCTTCCGCAAAACGGTAAGCGGCTACAACTCCGTCAGCGTTGCTGACAAGCACATAGGCATTTACAACGGCAAGGCGAAATACGCACTGCTGCCCGTATGGATACTCAACACGAAATACAAGGGCGAAACGTACACCTTTGCAATGAACGGTCAGACGGGAAAGCTCGTCGGCAAGCTGCCCACGGACAAAAAGAAATTCTGGGGCTGTCTTGCAGGCATAGCTGCTGCCGTAATTGCAATCGGTCAGTTCATCGTACTGTGAGGAGGGTGAAAATATGAAAAAGATTTTTGCTCTTTTAACGGCTCTGTTGCTTGTAGCTTCACTCAGCTTCGGCGCATTTGCCTTCAACGGTGAATTCGTGATTGACGATGCGGATTTGCTGACGGACTATGAAGAAGAAATGCTTGAGGAATTAATACTCAAGCTCAACGATTACCACAGCATCAACCTTGTAATTCACACAACGCCCGATACCGACGGATATTATATTGAAGACTATGCCGACAATTATTACGACAACGGCGGTTACAGCGAGGACGGCCTGATTTTCGTTATCAGTATGGCTGAGCGTGATTATTACACGAGCACCTGCGGTTACCTTGTTGACGGTATGCCGTGGTACGATATTGACACTATCTGCGAGCCCATAGTCCCCTACCTTTCAAGCGCTCAGTATTACGAAGCGTTTGAGCTGTACCTGACAAGGGTCAGCGATTACCTTAACGGTGAATACGACTACGGCGACGAAGGCATATTTGCAGGCGATTATTACGAAGACCACTACACGGACGATGAGTATTATTACGAGGACGACTATATTTACACAAGCGGCAGTTCAATAACGGACAGCGTATTTGCAAAGGAAATAATACTTATTATCATTGCCGTTATTATTGCGGTTGCTGTAACTATGTTCCTCAAGAGCAAAATGAACACGGCTGTAAAGAAGTATGATGCCGACGACTACGTGGTTAACGGCAGCTTCAATCTCGAAATCAGCCGTGACGCCTTCGTTGGCAGCCACACGTCAAGAAGAGCTCTTCCGAAAAACAACAACACGGGCTCACGCTCCGGAGGCGGAGGCGGCGCAAGAGTTTCTTCGGGCGGTGTCAGACACGGCGGCTCCGGCGGTAAATTCTGATTTGATTTTCTTTGAGAAGGTGTACACAGACACCTTCTCTTTTTTACATTTAAATATTGATTTCTTAAAATGCGTGTGCTATATTATTCTACAATAATAAAGTATCCTTTGTAATTCGAGGTGGAAATAATGAATTTGCTTCACTTGAAATACGCCGTTGAAATTGCAGAAACCTCATCAATGACCAAGGCTGCGGAAAACCTTTACACCTCCCAGCCTAACCTCAGCCGTGCCATAAGGGAGCTTGAGAGCACGCTCGGAATTACTATCTTCAACCGCACACCCAAGGGTATTTATCCTACCCCCGAGGGTGACGAATTTTTGGGCTACGCACGCAAAATTCTTTCGCAGGTTGATGCCGTTGAGGAAATGTACAGAGGTGAAAAGAAAAAGGTACAGAGCTTTTCAATTTCCGTCCCCCGTGCAAGCTACATAGCCTGCGCTTTTACGGAATTTACAAAGCAGCTTGACACGCAGATGCCTGCCGAGATTTTCTACAAAGAAACCAACTCAATGAGGGCTATAACCAACATACTCAACAACGACTATAAGCTGGGCATACTTCGCTATCAATCCGCTTACGAAAACAATTTCCGCACGATGCTTGAGGAAAAAGGCTTAAGCGGCGAAACGATTTACGAATTCAGCTACGAGCTGATGATGTCAAAAAAGCATCCCCTTGCCGACAGAGAAATTGCGCTTGACGACCTTAACAGCTACACGGAAATTGCCCACGCTGACCCGTTTGTGCCCTCAATGCCGCACAGCACGGTTAAGAAAAACGAAATTTCCGACAAGGTTGACAAGCATATCTTCGTTTTCGAAAGAGCCAGCCAGATGGATATTCTTTCGGAAATGACGAGCTCGTTTATGTGGGTTTCCCCCGTGCCGCAGCCGCTTCTTGACCGCTACGGACTTATTACAAAGCCTTGCAAGGAAAACACAAAGACCTACAAGGACGTGCTGATTTACAAGAAGGACTACAAATTCAGCCCGCTTGACGATATGTTCATAAACGAGCTGATGAAGGTTAAAAACCAATTTAAGTAAAATTACAAAAAGCAGATATGCGCTACTCAAACGAACGCATATCTGCTTAATTTTTTGAATAAATTTTGAGTATATTATCCTTTTTACGAGGTGGTTTTATGCTCAAAAAAATTCTGACCTATGCGGTAAGCATAGCTGTAGCACTCGGTGTCGGCTCACTTTCAGCACTGCTTACAAGCGGCAGTATGGATATTTATTCGTCTGTCGAAACGCCGCCGCTTTCTCCCCCGTCAATAGTTTTTCCGATTGTGTGGACAATACTGTTTACGCTTATGGGTATAAGCGCCGCACGGGTATTCATCGCCAATGATTATAAATGGAACAGCGCATTGACGGTTTACGTTATTCAGCTTGCAGTAAATTTCTTTTGGAGCATCATTTTCTTCAATATGAGAGCGTTTTTGTTCGCATTCATCTGGCTGATACTGCTGTGGGTGCTGATTATCGTTATGATAAAGGGATTTTACAAATACGATAAAGCCGCCGCAATTTTACAGATACCGTACCTGCTGTGGGTGACGTTTGCAGGATATCTGAATTTCGGGATATATTGGTTGAACAGATAAAAAAAGCGAGTCCGTCGGGACTCGCTTAATTTATTACAGATATTCAATTTTACCGAGGTATTTTTTAATATAGCGGTTATCCTCGGGCTCTTCGGTTTCAAAGACGGAATTACCCGTAAATACTTCGGGTGTAACGCCCTTACGCACGAGGATTTCGGCTGTACGGGAAACGACAGCGTTGACTATCATAGACCCGATTACAGTTGAGGTCGGGCCGACACGGCGGTCAAAGCCCTCGATTTCAATGCTCGCATCCGTTACGCTGCCTATGTTTTCGATTGTGATATCGGCAAACTCATAAAGGCTTCTGCCGCTTGAGTGAGGCGATTTGACATAGTTTGAGCGGTATGTATTCGTCAACGCAATAACCGTAAGGCCATGCTCGTTTGCAAGCTGGGCCATATCAACGGTAATGCTTCTGTGACCGGAGTAGGAGAAAACAAAAAGTATATCTCCCCTTTTGAGCTGATGGTGGTCAAAAATAACCTTTGCGTAGCCGTCCAGACGCTCCAGGCCGCTGCTCTTGGAGGCAGAGGTATGAAGCATAAGACCTTCTTCAAAAATAGGTCTTAAGTTAACCAGACCGCCTGCACGGAAGAACATTTCCTCGGCAAGTATATTTGAATGACCCGTGCCGAAAAGGAAAATCTTCCGTCCTTCAGCGAGAGCACTTGCCATTTCCTGTGAAGCTGCCTCAATTGAAGGAATCTGCGATTCGAGCACCTTTCCTATAAGTCGCTGTACATTTTCGATGTATTCGGCGGCTTTATTCATACCCTGACACCCCTGTAGATATCAATATTTTTCATAAGCTCATCGGTAAGCGGAATATTATCCATCTTATATGCGGCGAAAAGCGAGCCGCACTCTGCCGGATAGTTGAGCACCTCTACACGGTATTCCGTGCTCTGCTCAAACATAGCCTTGGAAAACTCATTTCGGAAACGGCGGTTATTGACAAAAACTCCGCCCCAAAGACCTATAACGGCGTTATCGGGATAGCCCTTGATAAGGTTTTTGGTTGTACCTGCAAGAAGCTTTGCCTGCTTTGCAATGATTTCCTTTGCTGCTTCGTCGCCTGCGCTTGCACAGGAGAAAACACGGCTTGCAAAAGAAGAAATCTTGTTCTTCTGGGCGCCGTACGGGTCGTCAAGCTTTGCGGCAAGCTCAACGGGCGAATACGCATCAAAAAACTCAAGCATATCCGGAAGAAGGTCCGTTTTAGGCTCACTTCCCTCAAAGGAGCGGATGGCGTAGCGTATAGCCTCCATTGCGATTACAAAGCCGCTTCCCTCTCCGCCGAAGAAGGGACCCCAGCCGCCTGCACGTGAAAGCTTGTTTTTTTCGTTGCGTGCGGCAACCATTGAATCCACACCGCTTATGACGAGTGCACAGGGGCCCGTACCCGTCATACACTCCATCGCCATAACGATACTGCTGTCCATAACTATTTTTTCGGCGTCGATTATTCCGCCGACAAGCGCCTGAGTTTCGGCAGAGGTTGCCCTTGAAGTAAGTGCGGATGAGCCGATACAGGCACACTTAAACGAGGTTTCCTTTGTTTTGGCATAAACCTCGGACATAATATATTTGAGATTTTTGGCAGCAGTTGCCATACCGACGGCATTATAATCTATAGTACCGCCGAGAACCTTAATGAGAATCTTTCCCTTTTCATTTGCGGCTACGGCAGTAGTTCGTACTCCGCCGCCGTCAATACCAAGATAAAGAGCCATATCTATACTCCTTTACTCTACGTGAAAATCTGTCAGGTGCTTTGAGAAAAACTCAACCATTTTTTCTTCATACTCCTGCTTTGCATCATAATAGCAGTAAGCGTGAATCAAGCCTTCCTTAAACAGCTTTTCCTTCGGAACGGTACAAGCCTCGTAAAGGCGTTCGCCCATTTCAAAGGGAACGGTCGGGTCAGCCGTGCCGTGGACAAACATAATCGGATTTTTCATATCCTTCATTCTGCCCAGACAGTCCGCCTCGTTCATATCAAAGCCGAGGAAGATACGGCAGGCAAGGATAAGACCCTTTGCAATATGAGGCATTTCAATGCCGGTCATCTTCTTCATATTGAAGGCGATAATTTCATAAGCACTCGTATAGCCGCAATCCTCTATGACGCATTTGACCTGGTCCGGAGGATTGCTTGCGTTTGCAAGCATTACGGTTGCCGCACCCATTGAAATACCGTGAAGCACGATTTCAATATCCTCGCCGAAGCGCTCAACGAGATAATCCACCCACAAAAGCAGGTTTTCGGATTCTCTTGCGCCGAAGCTGATATATTTACCCTCGCTTCTGCCGTGGGAAACGTGGTCGGGCAAAAGGTAGTTGAAGCCGAGCGTTTCATTGTAAAACGGGAAAAGGTGGCTGCATTCATCGGGGCCGTTGCATTTGTAGCCGTGAACGGCAATGACGAAGCGCTTGCTGCCCTCGGCAGGCACAAACCAAGCCTTGAGCTCGTTGCCCTGCTTATCGGTAATTGCCAAATCCTCGGGATTTTTATCGTAAAGATACTGATTGTTGCGCTGTCTGAGCTTATAGCGCACCTTGTGCTTTTCGCTTAAGGAATCGTAATCAATAGTAGTGTCCTTGGGACGGACAACACATTCCTTCATTGCTACGGCTATTATTGTACCGAAGCCTATGGCAAGCACTACGGCAATTGCAATAGCCGCCTTAATAATCCACATATCCTTCAGCCTCCCCGGGATTAAAAGTTGGAGCCGTTCCAACCCCAATGGTCAATTTCTTCGTACTTGATGTAAATGCGTGAAGCAGGCACGCCAAGCTCTACCGAAACCGTTTCGGTAAGCTTTGCGGTAAGAGCATCATAAGCGCTGTCGGAAGCACCGCCGAAAAGCTTTACGCTTAAGTATGCAAGCGGCGCATCATCGCCGACAAACCACATACGCTCATTATCCGCAAAGTCAAGCATAAGCCAGCGCTCACTCTTGCCGGGAATAAGCTCAATCGCTTTGCCGTAAGCGGCCTTAAGGCTCAGTTCCTGCTCTTTTGAAATGCTGACGTTGGTTTTCGTCTGAATAAAAGGCATAATTTATCCTCTCCTGTCAATCATTCAAAAAGAAATACTTTCGTTTCATAGGGCTTGAGATTAAAGGAATCGAAGCCCGAGTTGAATTCGTCGTAGTTGCCGAGAACAACCTTACCCTTTGCAAGGTCAAAGCCCTTGGGTGCGGTAAAGCGCTCTACGGTATCGCTGAACGAACAGATGACAAGAAGCTTCTTGCCCTCGTAATTACGCTCGTAGACGTAAAGCTTGTCGCTGTCGTGGTAATGCTCCTTGAAATCGCCGTAAATTACGATTTCGTTTTCCTTACGGAACTTGAGAAGCTTGCGGTAATAGTTGAGAATTGAGTTCGGGTCGTTTTCCGCCTGCTCAACGTTAACCTCGGTATAATTCGGGTTGATATAGAACCACGGCTCATCCGCAGTTGTAAAGCCTGCGTTTTTCTCTGCCGACCACTGCACGGGTGTTCTGCCGTTATCACGGGAGGCGTACATAGCACGCTTCATAATATTCTCGTGCGGGAAGCCGAACTTTTTGAAAATGTCGTAGGTATTGTGTGTTGCAACGTCCTTATACATAGAGAGGTTGGGCAGACGGATGCTCGTCATACCGATTTCCTGGCCCTGATAGATAAAGGGTGTACCGCTCTGGCAGATGTACATAGTTGCAAGCATTTTACCCGATTCGACACGGAATTTCTCGCTGCCGAAGCGGCTGATGATACGGGGCTGGTCGTGATTTTCGAGGTAAAGTGCGTTCCAGCCCTTGCCGTAAAGCTTGTTCTGCCACGTAGTCATAACCTTCTTGAGCTTTTTAAGGTTGAACTTTGTGACGATGAAGTTTGTAATCATACAGTCAGCTTCCATATGCTGGAAGTTGAACATCATATTGAGAACAGGCTTTTTGCCCTCGCTCTCATCAATAAATTTAAGAGCTGTATCGGGAGTCATCATCGGTGCTTCGCCGACGGTCATACAGTCGTACTGGCTGAGCACTTCATCGTTAAACTCCGAAAGATATTCGTGAAGATGAGGTCCGCAGGTAAAGTGCTCCATACCGCAGGCAACGGGAAGCGGGAAGCCGTTGGGCAGACCCTCACGCTTGGAAATATAGGTGATAACGTCCTCACGGAAGCCGTCAACGCCCATATCAAGCCAGAAACGCATAATATCCTTAACCTCGTTTCTGACAGCGGGATTATCCATATTGAGGTCGGGCTGCTCCACAGCAAAAAGATGGAGATAGTATTCGTCAAGCTCCTCGTTATACTCCCATGCAGGGCCGGGGAAGGTAGATTTCCAGTTGTTGGGAGGATTCTTGCCCTTGCCCTTACGCCAGATATAGTAATCGTGATAAGGGTTATCAGGGCCCTTAAGGCTCTCCTTAAACCACTTGTGCTGGTCGGAAGTATGGTTTACGACAAGGTCCATAATAACCTTGAGGCCTCTTTCGTGTGCGCCGTCAAGAACAGCCTTGAAGTCCTCAAGCGTGCCGTATTCGGGCGCAATATCCCTGTAATCGGAAATATCGTAGCCGTAGTCCTTCTGCGGCGAAGCGTAAATCGGTGAAAACCATATAGCATCAACGCCGAGGCTCTTGATATAGTCGAGCTTTGAAAGCACACCCTTAAGGTCGCCTATACCGTCGCCGTTACCGTCGCAGAAGCTGCGTGTCCAAATCTGGTAAACGGACATTTCCTTATACCAGGCTTTTTTGATTTCTGACATCAATATATCCTCCGTAAGATTATTTTCTGTTGATTATACTTTATTGAACATTCCTTTGAAATCAAGGGTTGAAGACTGCTCAAGAGGCAGACTGACAGCCTTTTTTTCAAAGGATGATTTGTATATTGCAAGCACTAATTCAAGTGCCTTTTTGCCCGAATATATATCACACAGGGGCTTCCCATTATTTTCTATCGCATCAATCATATCGGCGTAAAGTGCCGTATGACCCTTGCCGTAGATGTGGTCAACTGGTACGGAAAACTCACGCTTAACCTCTTCTTCATCGTCCTTTTCGTCGGCAAAGCGCCAGTTTTCGATAATGTTGTTTATCGTGCCGTCTGCCTTGACCGTACCGTTTTCGCCAAAGAGACACAGCGCCTCCTCCATATCGCCGCCGTAGACGTTAACCGTGCCTTCAACAACGCCGTAAGCACCGTTTTTGTAACGGACAATGGCAAGGCCTATATCCTCACCCTCGATATAGCTGTGGTTGAGATTGTCAGTCATAGCTATAACCTCGGCGGGTTCTTCGCCGAGCATCCAGTTGAGCAAGTCGATATTGTGTATGCACTGATTCATCAGCGCACCGCCGTCCATCTCCCACGTGCCTCGCCAGGGTGCCTGCTTATAATAGCTTTCTCCCCTGCTCCAGCGAATCTGCGTTGTGCCGTGGAAAATTTTTCCGAAACGACCCTGTGCAACTGCCTCGTGGATTTTCTGAATAGAGGCGTTGAAACGGTTCTGGTGGTTAGCCGCAACCTTGACGCCCATTCTCTCTGCCGCCTCGATAATACGGTCGGCATCTTTTATACTGAGAGCTATCGGCTTTTCAATAATAACGTTACAGCCTGCGTTTATGCAGTCCACCGCAATATCGGCGTGTTTGCCGCTTTCGGTAGCAATTGCAACAAGCTCGGGCTTTTGCTCCTCAAGCATTTTTTTATAGTCCTTGTAAAACTTTACGTTTTTGATAAGCGGATATTTTTCCTTAAGCTCATACACGGCATTCTTGGAAACATCGCAAAGACCGACAAGCTCAAGATTGTTCTTTGTTGCGGCAACAATATGGTTAGGCGAAACACGGCCGCAGCCTATCAATGCATATTTCATAATTCACGCCTCCTTACCAAAAGACAGATAAAAGCGGTTTGATTATTTGTTTCTTTCGTGAATAGCCACAAGGTTTTTATAGCTTACGGCAGTTGATTCATAGGGGCATTCTCTGAAATTGATGTCCTGCTCATATACAATATAGGGAATACCGATTTCCTTACACGTGCGGTAGCAGGCATCAAGGTCGATATTGCCGCAGCCAAGCTCTGTAATTGAGCCTGAGTTCTCGCCCGTTTTAACCATCCAGTCCTTGAAATGGCAGACCTTTACCCTGCCCTTAAGCTTTTTGAGGAATTCCGCTTCATTGACACCGCCCATATGAATCCAATAGGTGTCGGGGATAAAGAAGAAAACCTCGGGGTCGGATTCCTCTATAAGCACATCCATAATCGTTCTGCCGTCGGGCAGCTTTGCAAACTCAAAGGCGTGGTTATGGTAGGCAAAGGTGATACCCTTTTCATTCATTTTTCTGCCTATTTCGTTTGCCTTTGCGATAAACTCACGCACAGCCTCAACGCTTTCACGGTATTCGTCGGGCATACCGCCAAGACCAATCTGGTCACAGCCGAGAGCTATATGCTCATCAATAAGCGCATCAAGGTCGTTTAGCATTCTGTCCCACGGCTTATGCGTTACACAAACGTCAAAGTCGTATTTTTTTACAAGCTCTGCGTGCTGCTCGGCAGGGAAATTGCCTATAGCGGAAATCTGCACAACCTCTACGCCAAGCTCATTTTTCAGATAAGCAAAGGTCTTGTCTGTATCCTCATAATTTTTAATATGGTCTCTGAGTGTGTAAAGCTGAACGCCTACTTTAATCTCGCTCATAAGTATATCTCCTTCAAAACAAAATCTATCCCTTTAATGCAAAAGTGTTCACATTTGCACTAAAGGCATAGTCTTGATGCGCCCGTAAAGACGCACCAAGACGAATAAAAGCCTTTTAGATTTCGGGAATTTCGATTTCGACCTCTCTGCCAAGCTCGGAGGAACGTGCAATACCGTCGATAATAGCCTGGTTGTAGATAATCTGGCTGGACGGTACGGGAGGCTCGCCGCCGTTCATCGAAGCATCGAGGAAGGAACGGATTTTAAGGTAGAAATTGTCGTACGGATTGTCAAGCTCGGGGATGATTGTTTCAACCTGCTTGCCTGCAACGTCGTGATAAATGGTCATCGGGCCGCCGATGGAGCCGTTCCAGCACTCTGTTGAGGGAATACGAAGACCGCCGTTCTTACCCATAATGATTGTATCGCCCGAGGTATCAAGGTGCATAGCCCAGGCAATTCTGAAGTCGAGGATAATACCGCCTTCAAGACGGACAAAAGCAGCCGCAAAGTCGTCAACACCGAAGATATCGGCATATTCGGGCTTGTTGGAATACTTAGTGCTCTTGCCGAAGAAGTCTGACTTGTAGCCGGAAACGGTAAGGGGCTTGGGATAGCCGATAGCGTTGAGAACCATATCGAGTGAGTAGCAGCCGATATCACCGAGAGCGCCGAGACCTGCGGTTTCCTTCTCAATAAAGGATGTACCGAAGGGAGTCGGGATACCTCTGCGGCGGCCGCCGCCTGTCTGGATGTAGTAAATCTCGCCAAGCTCGCCGGATTCAACAATCTTCTTGATCATCTGCATATTGGGGTCGAAACGGGGCTGGAAGCCGATGGAAAGAATCTTGCCGCTTTCCTTTTCAGCCTTGCAGATAGCAACAGCCTCTTCAAGAGTAACGCACATCGGCTTTTCGAGAAGAACGTTTACACCGTGCTCAAGAGCGTAAATCGTACACTCTGCGTGAGTTGCGTTGTATGTACAAACGCTTACACAGTCAAGAGGCTCGTTGTCAATAAGCTCCTTGTGGCTGGGGTAGAAGTTGATGCCCTTCTTGTCAACGCCGAACTGGTCGCAGAAGGCCTCTGCCTTACCGGGAACAAGGTCTGCCATACCGACGATTTCAACATCGGGGCACTGCTGATAAGCCTTGAGGTGAGCCTCAGCAATCCAGCCTGTACCGATAATACCTACACGGATTTTCTTTGCGGAGTCGTAGTTCTTTTCTTCTGCGATTTCTTCCTTGAATTTATCAAGAATACTTGCCATTGGATATCAATCCTTTCAGTT
>JAFXCT010000074.1 GCA_017521365.1 Clostridia bacterium | reverse complement strand
TTCGTCGGGTCCTTGCCGGAGAAAGCACCGCCGCCGTGGCGTGAATAGCCGCCGTAGGTATCAACAATAATCTTTCTGCCCGTAAGGCCGCTGTCACCCTGAGGGCCGCCGGTAACAAATCTGCCTGTGGGGTTTACGTAAATTTTCGTGTCTGCGTCGAGGAATTCTGCCGGAACAACGGGCTTGATTACGTTTTCAATAACCTCTGCACGAATCTGCTCCTGCTCAACATCTGCGCTGTGCTGTGAGGAAACGACGATAGCGTCGATTCTGACGGGCTTGTCGCCGTCGTATTCAACGGTGACCTGCGTCTTGCCGTCTGCACGAAGGTAGCCCATAGTGCCGTTTTTGCGCACCTCTGTGAGCTTTAATGCAAGCTTGTGAGCCATTGCGATAGGCAGAGGCATAAGCTCGGGTGTTTCGTCGCAGGCAAAGCCGAACATCATACCCTGGTCGCCTGCGCCCTCACGGTCAACGCCCATTGCGATATCGGGGCTCTGCTTGTCCATTGCAAGGAGAACGGCACAGCTATTGCCGTCAAAGCCCTTTTCAGCGCTGTCATAGCCGATTTCGCAGACAGTCTTTCTTGCAATTGCAGGAATGTCTATGTTTGCAGTTGTTGAAATTTCGCCCATAATAAGTATCTGACCCGTTGTGCAGGTTGTTTCGCAGGCAACTCTGCCGTTGGGGTCCTGAGCGAGAATAGCGTCAAGGACAGCGTCGGAAATCTGGTCGCAGATTTTGTCGGGATGTCCTTCCGTAACGGATTCGGATGTAAAAAGTCTTTTGCTCATCTCTTTCTCTTTTCCTTTCAGTATAACAAAAATAAAAAAATGCGCTCCGCAAAACCGAGCGCAATAAGTCTGACCTTATCTTTCGGTTTGCACCGCAGGATTTAACACCTTGCTCAACGCAGGTTGTCGGGCTTCAAAGGGCCTGTTCCCTCAGCCGCTCTCAATAAGGAATTATTCAGTTGCTCGGGTATTATATAATATAATTCCCGGCTTGTCAAGCGTAAGACTTTACAAAGAAATCCCTGCAATACAATTTTACTTATGAATGTTGAACAACAAATTACAGTTTGCCTGGGACAAACTGTAAATGAAAAATGAATAATGAAGTGGCATACGCTGATGAATAATGAATAATAAAGGAAGGGCTACGCCCTTACCCATATAATACAATCCGGGTGCGGGTATCCCGCCCACAATTATTCATTATTCAATATTCACTATTCATTATTCATTCGCAACTATTTATTGTTGCGCTAATCTGTAATTTAAAAAACTCCGACAATGTCGGAGTTTTTGATCAGCCTAAAATATATACGTTTACGTTCTTTCTGCCCCACTGGACGCAGTCGTCGTAGGTGTCGAGGTAAACGTCAACAACCGTATTCGTGGAGTGGTTTACAAAGCCGCCCGTATCAGCCGCAATTGCGTAGCCGTAAACCGTGCCGTCCGTTGCAACGATATAGAGCTTTGTGCCGTAGGGGATAATTTCGGGGTTGACGGCAACATGACCGACCTTAGCAGGTCTGCCGGAAGCTGTTGTGCCGCCGCCGTAGTAAGCTGTTGCGCTGCCTGACACAACCTGAGTATAATTCTTGGGGATACCGTTGCTGTCGAGCTCAACAGTACCCATAGTGGAAATAGCCTTGCCCTTTGCCTTTACGTCGTAAACCTTCTTTGTGCCGACGGAGGTAACCTGGGTTACGGGCTTTTTAGTCACTGTTTCGGATTCAACCATTGTGTCGATAAGCACGCCGTTTACGTATTTTTCCTTGTAAACAACCTCTTTTTCGCCGTCCTCACCCTTGGTGGTAATCTTCTTTGTGCCCACGGTGAGCTTTGAATCCTTCTTTGTGGTCTTTTCAAACTTTATTGTTTCCTTGACCGTTTTGGTTTCGTAAACAACCTCGTCAATGAAAATAACCATACCGCTGCTTAAAACCTCGTCATAATCGTGCGATACAACGTCGTTTTCGCCAACGGTCACGCCTGCCTTTTCAATTGCGTCCGCAACCGTGCCGACTGCCATTTCAAGGCTGATATGCTTTCCGTGATATGCAACTGCAATGGGGAAAGCTCTTGCAACGGAGATAATCATACCGTCCGTCACTCTCTGGTCCTCGCTGTAGTTTATGAGGTCGTTTTCTCCGACCTCAATGTCGGCAACGTCAATTGCCTGGGCTACGGTGCCGTCAAAAGTGAAGTAAACCGTGCCCTTGACATCGTTTACACCGACAAGCGGTGACCTTTCGATGCCGATGAAGCTGTCCTCACCGGGAATAAATTTGCTCAGGTCAAGTTCGTCAAGAGCCGTGAGCTCATAACCGGCCTCGCTGAGGATTTTTTCGGGTGATGTGCTTGAAGTTTGTATAGTAGTTTTGGTGGTTCCGTCATCAAGCTCAACAAGGTAGCTTGCGGGCTCGGCTGCAAAGGCCGTAATAGTACAAAGTATCGCAAGCACCAAGGCAATTGCAACGATTTTCTTTACGATACCCGTTGCCTGTGCCCTTTTCTTGAGTTTTAGTATCATCTAATCGCTCCTTAACGTTTTGCATTTTCCGATGGGAAAATGCTCATTGGAAATTCGCCTGAAATTTTCCTTTGATGTTATTATCGACAGTGACAAGTGCAATTATAGTGATGAATTACTAAACTGTCAAATTTTCAAAACTTTCATTTTTGTGCAAGTTCACTAAGTCAATTGTGCTTTTTTTACCAATAACCACTAAATATTCGGTTACCCCACTTTTTTCAACACAAGCGGACAGGTCCTTTTTTGTGAAAAATCTAAAAACTTGCAAAACGGCAAAAACGGGCCGTTTTGATGCGTTTTTAGAAATATAACTGCCATTTTATGTCATTTGTGTATATTTTTCTGTATATTTTTTGAGGCAAAAATCAAGCAAAATCAAGGCTTTTCGGCATTTTTAAGCACACGGAAATAAGGCAGTTTTGTATATAATTTTTGTGGTATTTTAAAGGTAAAATTAGAATTTGTAGGGGCGACCTTTGGTCGTCCGTTTTAAATTGTTATATCAATATAAAGTCGGTTATCCGGTAGGGGCGATATGTCGGCAAATTTCGGGCGAATACAATTCGCCCCTACCGGGTTGCTGTGTTTTTTGACAGCCGTAATTATCAATTTATCTAATGTAATTAATATATATAATTACTAATCTCTGTTGCTTGTTTCACGTGAAACAAAACGTAAAAATGACAAAAGAGCAGACATTTCTGCCTGCTCCTTTGCCGGATGTGGGGTGTGAAAGAGAAAGATATGGGTTGCTCCTTAACGGAGCTTTATGTGGAAACCGCCTGTGCCCTGGCTTTAAGCACAGGGGTTATTCCCGGTTGCTTCGGAATACGGACAACGTATTCTATGTATTCCTCTGTTTCGCTTTTGACCGAATCTGCATCAATTCCTGCCTTTCTTATGGTGTCTACGGCGTGATTGAGCGTGTTTACAAACAGCCTTACGTCCTTTACGTTTTGCAGAGGTATCTTTTTGCCGAGCCTTTTACGGGAGAGCATCTGCGTTATCATACGCTCGCTTTCCGCAACGGTCAGGTGCTTGTCCGCCATTATGTTAAGCGCACGTGCCTGCTGCTTGTCGTCTTCAAGCCGAAGCAACGCCCTTGCGTGGCGCTCTGTCAGCCCCGACTTGATTATTTTTTCCTGCGCTGACGGGTCAAGCGACAGTAAACGAAGCTTGTTTGCTATTGTGGACTGTGCCTTTCCCAGGCGTTTTGATATGTCCTCACGGGAAAGCCCGAAATCCTTAATAAGTCTTTCAATTGCCGCAGCTTCCTCAAAAAAGCCTATGTTCTGGCGCTGTATGTTCTCAATCAGCGAAAAGACGGCTGATTTTTCATCATCCACGTTCATAACGATACACGGTATCTTTGAAATTCCGACCATTCTTGCCGCTATAAGCCTTCGTTCACCGGCAATAAGCTCGAAGCCGCCGTCCTCATCAGGACGCACCGTAAGCGGCTGTAAAAGCCCGTTGTGGCGTATGCTTTCGGCAAGACTGCTCAGCTCGTCGTAATCAAACCTCATTCTGGGCTGATGCGGATTGCGCTTTATGTTTTCCTGTTCTACGAGCAATATCTGACCCGCAACCTGTCGTTTCTGCTTCAAAATGTTATCTCCCTTCAATAGAGAAATGAAAAGGTGTACCTGTAAAATTAAAAGTATAAAGATTGGGTGATGATTTTTCTTGACGGATTGTTTCAAAAAACGCAGGTAATACTTTGTGTATTGCCGAGTATTTTTGGAGCAATACGGCTGAAAAAGCGCACACAAAATTTGTGCTTTGAATTTTTTCAGGTGCACCAAAAAAGGTGGCTCCCGTTGCTGCTTTGAATGTTAGCAGAAAAACGGGAGCCTGTCCAGCAAAAGTGTTCGACCGAAAACGAGCCGAAACTATTTAGTTTTAGGTAAACCGAGGGGTTCTTTTGCAATTTTTGCCGAAGCACGGGGATATTTAGGGGGAGTAGGCGAAACTTTTTTGATTATAATGAGATTTCTTTCGCCCATATCGCTTAAGAAAAACTGTTTTACTTCAGTTATCTCGCCGCCGAGGATTTTTATTGCTTCCTTTGCGCCGTCTATTTCTTCCTGTGCCTTTGCGCTTTTAAGCGCCACAAACGTACCGCCGACCTTTACAAACGGAAGGCAGTATTCGCTCAGCTCTCTTAAATTGGCAACGGCACGGGAAAAGCAGAAATCAAAGCGGTTGCGAAGCTGTACCTTTATGCCTGCTTCCTCGGCACGCATATGCAGGGTTCTGCCGTTGCTGTTGAGCTCAAGGCGGTTGAGCACGTGGTCAACAAACATCAGCTTTTTCAGCGTGCTGTCAAGCATAACGCCGTGAAGGTCGGGTCGGGCAATCAGCAGAGGAAGTCCCGGAAAGCCTCCGCCCGTGCCAACGTCGATAAAGCTTGCGCCTTGCGGCACGTTTACAGCCGCCAGAGCTAACATTGAATCGGCAAAATGCTTGTAAACAATCTCAAACGGGTCAGTAATGGCTGTAAGATTAATTCTTGAGTTCCAGTCAATAAGCATTTCGGCAAAGGTGTCAAAACGCTCAAGTGCAGTATCGTCAAGCATTATATCGAGTCTTTCGACCTCATTTTTAAGTAAAACCTTATCAATCATAATAAATCACTCTTTAATTACTTAATCTTATAAGAAGCACGGAAATATCAGCAGGGCTGACACCGCTTATACGGGAAGCCTGACCTATATTTTCGGGTCGGACCTTGTTGAGCTTTTCAATTGCTTCAAGCCTCAGACCCGTAACGGTGGAATAATCTATATCCTCAGGCAGTTTTTTGACCTCCAAACGGCGCATTTCGGCAACCTGTGCCTCCTGACGCTTCAAATAGCCCTCGTATTTGATTGAAATTTCAACCTGCTCAAAAACCTCATAGGGCAGGTCAGGTCTTTCAGGGTCAAAGGGCTTTAAGTCCTCATAGCTTATCTGCGGACGCTTCAGAAGCTCCACCATTCTGATTCCGATGTTCAACGGTGATGTTTCACGTGAAACAAGCATAGCGTTTAACTCATCCGAACAATGAACAACGACATTTTTTACTCTTTCCGTTTCCTGCTCAATAAGCTCAAGCTTCCTGTTGAACTTTTCCCAGCGCTCATCGCTGATTAAACCAATCTGCCTGCCGATAGGTGTCAGGCGGCGGTCAGCATTGTCCTGACGGAGAAGTAAACGGTATTCGGAGCGAGAGGTCATCATTCTGTACGGGTCGGAACAGCCCTTTGTTACAAGGTCGTCAATAAGCGTGCCGATATAGCTGCTCGCTCTGTCAAGTACAAGCGGCTCTATGCCGAGCACCTTGTTTGCGGCGTTGATGCCTGCAACAAGTCCCTGTGCAGCAGCTTCCTCGTATCCGCTGGAGCCGTTGAACTGTCCTGCGCCGAAAAGTCCTCCGAAATCACGGAATTCAAGCGTAGAGGCAAGCGAAAGCGGGTCAACGCAGTCATATTCTATGGCGTAAGCAGTTCTCATAACCTGCGCATTCTCTAAACCTTTGATTGTGTGCAGAAATTCAAGCTGAACATCCTCAGGCAGAGAAGAGGAAAGCCCCTGAAGGTACATTTCCTGCGTGTCACCGCCGCAAGGCTCAACAAAAAGCTGATGCCTTTCCTTTTCGGCAAAGCGGACTATCTTATCCTCAATACTCGGGCAGTATCTCGGGCCTACACCGTCGATTTTACCGCCGTAAAGAGGGGAGCGGTGAAGATTATCAAGAATAATCTGTTTCGTCTTTTCGTTTGTGTAGGTAACGTAGCAGTTTTCCGTGTTTTCAATTTCACCCTCAAAGCCGAAGGAAAACGGCACCTTGTGCTCGTCACCCTGCTGAATCTCCATAACGGAGAAGTCAATGCTGTTGCGGTTAAGGCGAGGGGGAGTGCCGGTTTTGAAACGGCGCAACGAAATACCGAGCCTTTTAAGCGATTGAGCAAGCTCGGTTGCAGGGAACATTCCGTCAGGGCCGCTTTCGTAGGAAACGTCACCGACGAATATTCTGCCGCCCAAAAAAGTACCCGTAGCAAGCACAACGCATTTTGCCGTGTATTCAGCCTCAAGCCTTGTGAGCAGATGCCACAGACCGTCCTCGTCTTTCTCTATCGAAACAATCTCTGCCTGCTTGAGAATGAGATTTTTCTGGTTTTCAACAACGTTCTTCATATAGGCACAGTATTTGCGCCTGTCAATCTGCGCACGAAGGCTGTGAACGGCAGGGCCCTTGCCCGTGTTGAGCATTCTCGTCTGCAGAGTGTTATTATCCGCCGCAATGCCCATTTCACCGCCCAGAGCATCAATTTCACGCACAAGATGTCCCTTTGAAGTGCCTCCGATGGACGGATTGCACGGCATATTGCCCAGCGAATCAAGATTTATAGCAAACATAACCGTACTGCAGCCAAGGCGTGCAGCGGCAAGAGCAGCCTCGATTCCTGCGTGGCCTGCTCCTATTACGGCTATATCAACGTTTTGTGCAAAGTATTTCATAAATTATCTCTCTTATTTACCCACACAGAAGCGTGAGAATATTTCACTAACAACAGCATCTCCTGCTTTTTCACCCGTAAGGGCAAGCAGCTCGTCTACAGCCGCATCCGTGCTGACTGTAACGGCGTCAAGCGTGTAGCCCGATTTGAGCGCATCAATCGCTTCCTTTATACAGGCAACAGCCTTTTCACAGCAAAGCCTCTGTCTTTCATTTGCGAGCAGGGCGGCAGAGGTGTCAACATTGTTTGTGCCGAGTGCTTTTTCAACTGCGGCGGCAAGCTCGTCAGCGCCCTTGCCCTGCTTTGCGCTGATATAAACAACGTTTTCAAAGCAGTCGAGTTTCGTGCGGTCAAAATCGGCCGCCATATCGTCCTTGTTTGCAACTGCAACGCAAAGCTTGTCCTTACAAAGCTGAATAATTTCTTCATCCTCTTCATCAAAGGGGCGGGATAAATCAAAAACAGCAAGCACAAGCATTGCTCGCTCAACTCTGCCTACGGCAAAGTCCACACCGATTTTCTCAACCTCGTTACCCGTGGAGTGTATTCCTGCCGTATCGGCAAGATGAAGCACAACATTGCCGAGTCTTACCGTGTCTTCAACAACATCTCTCGTTGTGCCTGCAATATCCGTAACAATTGAACGGTCAAAGCCCGAAAGCAGGTTCATCAGAGTTGATTTGCCGACATTGGGCTTGCCTGCAATAACGGTGTCAACGCCCTGCGTAACTGCTCTGCCGGCATCGTAGCTTTTCAAAAGCGACTCAAGCTCATTGAGTACCGAATTGTAATCGCTCAACAGCTTTTCGTCGGATATTTCCTCAATCTCGTCGTCGGGATAATCTACCCAGGCAGCAAGGTAGGCGGAATCGGTAATAAGCGTCTGTGCGGCAGCACGGATTTTTTTACTTAATGCACCCTCAAGCGCAGTCATTGCGGCGTTTGCGCCCTGCTCACCCTGAGCGGAAATAAGGCTCATAACTGCCTCAGCTTCTGTCAGGTCAAGCTTGCCGTTTAAAAACGCACGCTTTGTAAATTCACCCGGTGCGGCCGGCTCAGCTCCTGCGGCAAGTATGGCACGCAGCACCCTGCCCACAACGTAAACACCGCCGTGGCACGAAATTTCAGCAACGTCCTCGCCCGTGTAGCTGTGGGGTGCACGGAATACGAGAAGCACAGCCTCGTCGATTTTTTTACCGTTTTCGGTCACGTAGCCGTGTGCGGCCGTGTAACCCTTCATATCGCAAACGCTTTTGCCCGAAGAGGGTACAAATATTTTTGAAACCGTTTCTATAGCCTTTTCGCCCGAAACACGGATTACACCTATGCCGCCGCTTGCAAGCGGAGTTGAAACTGCGGCTATTGTCTTACCCTGCTCCAAAAAATTGCCCTCCAATCGGTTATAATAAAAACATTCACAAATTTTCACAAATATCATTATATTAAAAAAAATAAGGTTTTTCAAGTATTTGTTAATTATAGCCGCCTTTTATTGAATTAAAATAATACAAATGTGAAAAGGTGGGTAAATTATGTGGAAAAAGGTGTGGGAATTGTGGATAATCGTGCTTTTAAATGTATTAATATTGCTGATAGGGAAAAATTATTAAATATTAAACCTTTCTGCAACAATTCTGTAATAATTCTTATGGACAAATTTTTATATTTGTGTTAATATAAATTTTGTATGTATATAATATACTCATAATTCAGAAATGAGGTATTTTCCCGATATGACTTTAAAAGAAAAAACTCAGCGTGCAGCGGCTTCAGCCGTGCTTGAGAAATCGGTAAAATATATAAAGAAAAATCCCGAGGAAAACCTCGTCAAGCTTGTCGATGCCGTTCAGGGCTTCGCAGGCAAGGTTTTCCCCGAGAAGAATTTTGATAAATTCCGTGAAGGTGCGGCTGACCCGAACAATATCTACGGTCAGCTTGTCCGCCGTGCAATAAACGACCTGGACTACAACGTTTTCCGCAATATGAGCCTTGCTATGGGTCTGGGCGTTGCCGCAGGCACGAAGACCGTTCGTGAAAACCGTGAAAAGTATAAGTGCAACATTCCGTTTATTACGCTTATCGACCCCACGAGCGCCTGCAATATGAACTGTAAGGGCTGCTGGTCTGCCGAATACGGCCACACGCTCAAGCTCAGCTACGAGGAAATGGAATCTATAGTTGAGCAGGGCAGAGAGCTTGGCACACACCTTTATATGTTCACGGGCGGTGAGCCGCTTATCTGCAAAAAAGAGATTTTAAAGCTCTGCGAAAAATATCCGCAGTGTGCTTTCCTTGCATATACAAACGCAACTCTCGTTGACCAGGCATTTTGTGATGAGCTCAAGCGTGTGGGCAACCTTGCGCTTGCAGTCAGCATTGAGGGCGACGAAGAAAGCAACGATTTCCGCCGCGGCGAGGGTGCGTACAAAACAACGGTTGAGGCTATGGAGCTTCTCAAGAAAAACGGCTGTCTTTTCGGCATTTCCGTTTGCTACACAAGCAAGAATATTTATTCCGTCACAAGCGACGCTTTCCTTGACGATATGATTAATAAGGGAGTAATGTTTGCGCTTTATTTCAACTATATGCCTGTTGGCAAGAGTGCCGTGCCCGAGCTTATTCCCGACCCCGAGCAGAGAAAGTATATGTACAAGCGTGTCCGTGCTTTGCGCAACGGAAAAACGGGTAAATCGCTGTTTATTATGGATTTCCAGGGTGACGGCGAATATGTCGGCGGCTGTATTGCAGGCGGCAGAAACTATTTCCACATCAACTCCGCAGGCGATATCGAGCCCTGCGTTTTCATCCACTTCTCCGATTCAAACATTCGCACGCACACCCTGCTTGAGGCGCTTCGCAATCCGCTGTTTATGGCTTATTACAAAAATCAGCCGTTCAACGACAACCATATGCGTCCCTGCCCGATGCTTGAAAACCCCGACTGCCTTTGCAAAATGATTGCCGACACCGGCGCAAAGTCAACCGACCTTATCGAAAAGGAAACTGCAGAGGAGCTTTGTTCCAAGTGCAGAAAGTTTGCCGACGAGTGGGCACCCGTAGCAGAAGAGGTCTGGAATTCCACACCGCATAAGCCCAGCAAAACGTATTATTACCGTGATACTCCCGAGGGGAAAGCGGAAGCGGAAAAGAATAAAGAATAAATTTTTAACCGTGTTGTAAAATTACAGCACGGTTAGTTTTTTGTGAAGTTATGATTAACGTCATAGTGAAGTTTTTGTTTACAAACAAAAGTGAAGTTAAGTTTGCCTGATGAATACTTGGCGTAGCTAAACTTCACTACGAAGTAATTTTACTGCCGAAAGGCAAGTTCACTTGCCCGAGGGGCAAACTTAGTTAAAAAAAGCACTTGCAATTTCTTGCAAGTACTTTTTTCTGTGATAACCCAACACTTTAGATATTTTGAACCCCCGAGTTAAATTTTCAGGTTTTTGACATATCACATTTTACTGCTGGCTTTCAATGGAATCGTCATCGTTATCTGCGACAACGCCCTCCAGTAAATTCGTTACGACCTGATTGAGTTGAGAAGCATTCTTGGATGTAATCACCGGCACACCGGTGCGTTCTTCGGCGGCTTTTCGGGCAATTCCGGCGACTTCGCCACCCTCGCGGGCTATTGCCATATTTTCAGAAAAAGTGGTAGGCGCTTTCTGCTTGGAGATTTCCGTGGTAGTCGCCTCCGCCAGCATATTCAACACCAGTTCCAGTGTAGTCATATTATCACGAAGATTCTCTTTTTTCAAGCCTTTGAGATTCTTATACTGCCGTGTGGACATTCCAGACCATGCACGGGAAATTTCATCTGTAAGGATGGCGTACTCCACGCCTTTCTGTACTCCACGGGCATCCCACTCGTCCGTCAGTTCTTTGCGAACCTGAATGGCCTGCAAACGCTGATTGATCCATTCGCGGGTATAACCTTTCTTGAGGTATGTTTCCAATGCTCGTTCAATGGTCAGTTCCGGATCGATTGTTTCTTCAATCCGTTCTTTGCCAACCTGTGCAAGCCACATTTTGAATGGCTCAGCCTTGGGTGACGGGATGGACTGAATGATGCGGAGAAGCTGTTCGGTATCGGCCACATCGGTCAGACGCTTTTTGCCATCGGCAGCGGTCATTTTCAAACCGTTACAGCTTGTAACGGTTTCATTCCCTTCGTCTTTCAAACGTTTTTTTAAAACACGCCAGTAAGTTTGAGGGTTTGGGCTGTCCGTCAGTACCGCCACTACATCAACGATAGAAAAATACCATTCTTCCTTCTCTTTGTCCCAGGCGGTACGGATACGCTTGTCCTCAAACAGTTGGATCTTATCATTGGCACTCATATGAACCCCTCCTGATGATCTGGTTTTATTATAGCACAACAGCCGAAATCGAACAAGTGTTTCTATCAAAAACATAAAAACACCGCCAGCAAATACTGACGGCGTTGTGATAACCTAACACTTTAGATATATTGCATTAAAGTGCTTATTGTGAAAGTACCGCTTACACAGATCAAATCGCAAACCAGCGCAGCGTTTGAGAAGGAGCGGCGGCATGAGTACGCTATGACTTTCGTAAAAAAATCGAAGCAAGCGATATATCGCTTGCTCCGACGTGGTGACCCATCGGAGATTCGACCATATGCTGCGGCTTTGCCTTGCATACTTATGGCTCGGCGACCCAAAGCCATAGGCTTTCGGTACCCGCCTCACCGCTTTTTGCTGAAAACAGTTCACCGAACTGTTTTCTTAACGCAAAAACTCTCCCGAGTTCGAATCTCTTTAAAACAAAAAATAGAGAGCACGCAAATGCGTACTCTCTATTTTGGTGACCCATCGGAGATTCGAACTCCGGACACCTTGATTAAAAGTCAAGTGCTCTACCGACTGAGCTAATGGATCGTACCGTGTCCGATAAAGTTCGGACACTTAAAGTATATTATATTAAAAATATGGATTTGTCAAGAGTTTTTTTCAAATTAGCTCATTCATATCGGACAAGGAGCTGTGCGGCGGCAAGGTCGGGCTTTATTTTGCCTGCAACAAGTGCCGTCAGCGCCGCACCGAAAGCAGCTTCCTCACGGTTGAAGGGGATTGCCATTTCACAGCCAAGAGCCTTTGAAAAACGCTTCTGAAGCGGAATATTCTTACGAAGTCCGTTACCCGAGCCGACAAGGGATTTTATTTCACAGTCGGTCGAAGCAATCATATCCGTAATTTCGCTCACCATACCGCCGAGAAAGCCGTTCATAAGCTGAACGGGCGTAAAATTATCAATGCCGAGGTTTTTAATTTCACCGCGGAGTGTCGGGTCTTCTCTTGTACCGCAGAGTTTTGTGGAAACAAGCAGGCTATCCTCATTTTCTCCCTTTTCAAGGGCTTTGTCCATAGCCTTATAAATGTTTTCACACTTTTCACCCGTAATCATTTCGTAAACGGAATTAAAGAAGTCTGCAACTGCGGCAAAGGCTCTGCCTCCGCAAAGCGAACAGCCGACGAGAATTTTTTTTCCCTCGCCAAGCGGTCTTATTTCAATACCTGCAGGGGCTTTTTCAAGCTCGGTCAGCATTGAAATCTGTCCGCCTGTGCCCATATTAACGAGTGCACAGCCGTCCATATCCTTGACCGAGCCGATAAAACTCGCCTGATTGTCGCCTATGGCACAGCAAACGGGCACACCCTTATATTCTCCGACCGCCTCGTATTTATCCGTAACACACGGGAAGAACGAAAAATCAAGGCCTGCTTTTTTAGTTGCCTCTTTGTCAAAACAACCGTTTTTCAGGTTGAAAAGACCGAAGGATGCGGCGTCCGAAACGTGCATAAGCGGTGTTTTTCTTCCCGTGAGCATCATTGCGGCATAATCGTGAATAGTGCAGAAGGTAACGGCTTTTTCGGGCACAAGGTTATTTTTACTGTGGTAATAGTAGGTTGTGCCGCCGAAGCCGCTTGCCGCATTATAGCCCGTAATATCGCTCAGGCTTTTTGCGTAGTTTGTGTCATCAAGCTTTTCGTTGCCGCTGCCGTCCTGCCAGGTGTAAAGCGGACTGACTGCTTTACCCTCACTGTCAAGGTAAACTATGCCGTGCATCTGCCCCGTAATACCTACAGCGCAAACGGGCGCAAACTCGTCAAAAAGATTTTCAGCAAGCGAGGTAACCTTTTCAATAATTATTTCGGGCGACTGAATTTTTTCAAACGGCTTGCCGTCAATAAAGCTGTCGTTAGGCAGAGTAACGGACTTTAAAAGCCTGCCGCTTTCTGCATCTACCGCAATACCGCAGATTGTGGTTGTGCCTATATCAAGACCGATTACGTTCATAATTTTTTAACCTCAGATTTTTGTAGATTCAAGGTCAAGACGGGTGATAATATCGTTCTGAATTGCAGGAGAAAGGTCGAGGAAGTTTACGAATGTACCGTGTATTCTCATAATGTAAACGCCGCTGGGAGCATATTTTTCGGGTTCAGCAAGCACCTTGCGGAGTGTGTCGGGCGTTGTGATGTTGAAATACAGGTAAGAGGGTGAAAGATTTTCATTTTTCTCATTGAAGAAGATGGGCTTGAGAATTTTTTCGCCGAATTCTTCGCCCTTTTCCTCATAGGTTGCACCCTTGAAATATTTCGGGTCGATACCAAGGTGTGAAGCGTAGCCGCCGTTGAATTTGCCGTAGGGCAGCTTCATAGCGGAAAGTGTTCTGAAGCCAAGGCCGTTTCCTGCTTCACCGTAAAGCGGGTCAACACCGTAGCCGAGCATATCACGGCTCGCTCTGCCGTCAGGCGTTGCGCCTACCCAGTAGCCGTAGAGAAGGTGTGTTGACGGGCTTGACCAGTCGGCACGGAAATTATTGCCCAGATAGTTTTTAAGGCTTCTTACTGTATCGGAAATCCTGTCTGCAATTTCAGCGGCCTCATTGTCAACACTTTCAATGCCGTTGCCGAATTTCGGTGCGGATTTCAAGAAATCACGCAGCTCCTCGTAACCGACAAAGTTTGCCTTGATTGCCTCAATCAGCTTGTCGCAGTCCTCGGGTCTTTCGGCAAGAAGCTTGTCAATGGCCATAAAGGAATCGGCAATAACGGAAAGGCCGTGGATAAGACAGCCGCTGCCGTTGTACTTTGTACCCTGCTTTTCAGGGTGGCGTGTGTCAATTCCGCTTTCACAGCCGCCCATAAATGCGCTCAGGAAAGGCACACGAAGGTGAGAAAGTGCAAGTGAAGCACCGTTTGCGGCATCTGCCATTTCCTGTGCAAACTTTTCAGCGTTTTTATAAAATGCTTCTCTGATATTTTCAAGAAGTGTCTTCGTATCGGGATATTCAACAAATGTGCCGATTTCTTCGCCCGTAATTGTCGATTTACCGCCCGTGAGCGTAAGCTCAAGGATTTTAGGCAGGTTAAACCAGCTGTTTGTTGTGTTTGCGTTGTCCTGACCCATAATCAGCGGCTCCTGACAGCCTGCAACGGAGTAATCGGGCAGGTCTTTTTCGTCAACTCCGCCGCCCTTTAGTGCTTCAAATACTGTATCGTCGTTGAAGAAAGAGGGAGTGAGCACACCGGGTGTGAACATAAATTTACCCATCTCTTTATAGAGCTTTGCAGGTGTGTTCTTGTGAAGCTTAACGGAAAGAATGGGCTGCGGCAGGTTCATATCGTAGTATGCGTCCATAATCGCATAGCTCATCTCGTTTGTAAGGTCGTTGCCCTCAACATCTCTGCCGCTGATGAGAACGTTCTGTGAAATTGCCCAGCTTCTGTCACCGACGTTGAAGAAAACAAGGAAATGGCGGAAAAGCTCTGCTGCTTCTTCTCTTGTTTCGCCGGACATTGCTCTATACGGCTCAAAAATTCTGTCTGCATTACCTACTGAAAATGCAAACGGATTGGGAGCCTGCTCAAGAGTCATAACCTCCCACAAAAGCAGGAAGGACTGAATAGCCTCGTAAAGGCTTTCAGCGCCGTATTCAGGCACCTTGCGCAGAGTTTTTTCCATTACTTCAAGCTGTGCAGCTCTTTCGGGTGTAGCCGTCTTTTTCTGCTCGGCAGCAATATCGGCATAACGGTTAGCAAGGACTATTGTTGCATTAAGAACAATTCTTATTGCTTCAAAGGTGTCCTTCTTTTCTTTGTCTGCTTCATCAGCAATTTTTTTGTCAAGGTCAGCAATAATACTTTTAAGACCAACCTTTATTGCCTTGCGGAAATCGGGAATAAGGTGACCGGTTACCTGCTCAATAAAGAAGGCAACCTCACCCGTATATTTTGTGTATTTGTCGTAAACGGCACAAAGGTCGGTTACGTAATCACCTTTCTTCGTGCGCTCACGCATAAGGTTGATTCTTTCTTCCGTAAATTCCTCATTCGGCTCTATATCGCCGAAAACTGCCGTCGGGTCGCAGTAGCCGGAAAAGGTTTCAACCTGAAAAGCAGGGTTAATCAGCGCATAGCTTCTTGCAAATGAATCACTCTGAGTGCCTGCAAAAACGTTATTTTCTCTGATTGAAAGAGGCAGCTTATGTAAAATATTTTCAAGCTCCTTAGCCGCCATCATTTCTTCGCTGATTTGCGAATGGTCAAAGCCCGTTGCCTCAAAAGCAAGCTCACGTGCCATAAACCAGCCGTCAAGCCTCTTTTTTGCTCTTTCTTCACGGAAAAGCTTGTTTGCCTTCTGTGTAATTTCGCCCTTTGCGTAAATATTTGTCACTTTCATTTTATATTTACCCTCCGTTCAGGTTTTAATCAGCGTAAAGCCGTTTGATTTTAGTATATCGCAGAAATTTTCAAACTCCTCGTCGTCAACAAAGGCGTTTTCCATTGTGTATTCCATATTGTTTTGCTTCCACTTGTCCTTGCCGTATTCGTGATAACGCAGAATTTCAATACGCAATTTTTCTTTATAATTTTTAAGTATTTCCGAAAAGTTTTCCGCATCCTCCGCACCCGAATTAAAACCGTGAATTATCGGAATACGAAGCAGGGGATTTTTACCGTTTTCACAGGCGGCAGCAATATTTTTTATTATTGTTTCATTACCTATACCTGTAAACTCTTTCAGATTATCCGAATTATGGTGCTTAAAATCCATTATAAGATAATCAATATATTCAAAAAGCTCGGGCAATCTCGGATTAGTGCCGTTTGTTTCAATCGCCGTATTTATGCCGTTTTCTTTTAAATTAATTAATACTTCTTTAAGTGCATTAAGCTGTACGGTTGGCTCGCCGCCGGTAAAGGTAACTCCGCCGCCGTCAAAAAACATAAGCTGAGCCTTAACAGCCTCATTTACCAAATCGGAAATTTCAGTTTCCGTGCCGCCCTCAAAAGCCATACTTTCGGGGTTTGAACACCACGGACAGTGCAGGTTACAGCCCTGAAGATGGTAAACAAGTCGGTTGCCGGGACCGTCCTGCGAAAAGTTAAAGCCCTTTTGTAAAATATTTATTTTCATCCCGACACCTTCTTTCCCATTATAATTAATTATAATTCTATCACAGGCAATTTTATCAGTCAATGTTATAAAATATAAAATAAAAAATAAATATAAAAAAGCTGCTATGAAAAATTAATTTCATAACAGCTTCAAAATTTATTTTGATTTAACAACAATATTTATAAACGAAGTACCGATAGTGTCGCCAACGTGGAGCTTTTTGCCGCGCTGTGTGCAGACCTCGCCGTTAACCTTAATTTCTCCGTCCTGAATAATTACCTTTGCGTGGCCGCCGCTCTGAACGGCATCGGCAAGCTTTAAAGCAGAATCAAGGCGGATAAACTCGGTATCTATAAATATTTCCTTTATGGGTTTTTCTTTAATTCTTACATTTATTTTCATTTTTATCAGTCTTTCTTAAGTCGCATAGGAAGAATAAGGAAGAGGAAGTTGTCGCCCTCTGTCGGAAGAATGAGGATAGGTGCGGAGCCGGAATTGAGCTCAATCTTAACCTCATCTGCATCACAGGCACGAAGTGCATCAAGAAGAAGCTTGTTATTAAAGCCTATTTCTACTCTCGGGCCCTCGTATTCACAGCCAAACGAGTCGTTAGCAGTACCGAGTGCGGTAATTGACGAAATTCTGACAACCTTGTCGTCAAAAATAAATCTGACGGGACTCTTGAATTTGTCGGTAATAATAAGAGATGTTCTGTCAATACTTTCAATCATCTCTCTTGTGTTAACCTTTGCGGTTGAAGCACAGGTAGTGGGAATAGCGTTCTTATAATTTAAGAAATCGCCGTCAAGCAGACGGGAAACAATCTGATAATTGCCGATTTCAAAAATAATATGTCTTTTGCCTACACCGAGCGAAACAGTATCTTCTTCGTCGTTGATAAGCTTTATAACCTCGTTGAGTGTCTTTGCGGGAACAACAAAGCTCAGCTCCTCGCCCATATAGTTGATTGTTTCCGTTCTCATTGCAAGTCTGTGGCCGTCAACGGCAACAAGGCGGATGAGGTTGGGAGCAATTTCAAACTTGACACCTGTGTGAACGATTTTGCTGTCCTCTGTTGAAACGGCAAAAATAGTCTGCCTTACCATATCCTTGAGCATCTTCTGTTCAACAACAACGGGATAACCGCCGCTGACAGTCGGAAGCTCGGGAAATTCGTTTCCGTCAATGCCGATAAGTGAATATTCAGCTTCGCCGCCGCGGATAGTTGCAAGCAGTCTTTCATCCGTTTCAATATAAACCTGGTCGCCGGGAATTTTTCTTACAATGTCGCAGAGAATTCTGGCGTTGAGTATAATCGCACCCTGTTCTGCAACTCGGCAGGGAATTGAGGTTGAAATACCAACCTCTAAATCATAGCCGGTGAGCAGAAGCTCGTTGCCGATAGCCTTAATCAGAATACCCTCAATTGCAGGAATAGTCGTCTTCGTGGAAACGGCACGCTGCACGTTGAGGCAGGCCTCTCTGAGCACGGAGGTATCGCAGTAAATTTTCATTTAATAAAAAACCTCTCTTTCAATGCCGCCTTATTTGCGGCTTAATTGAAAAAATGTATAAATAACATATATATTTATTTAGTAGTAGCAGTAGAGTGCGTGAAATTTATGGAAAACTCCACAAGCTCTTGATACTCTAAGAAAAGCGGCATTTTTTCTTCGTGGATTTTTTATGAAAAGTTTTTTACACTTTCCACGGGAAAGCCTTACCTGCGGGTTGAGTGGAAAATTACGTGTGGAATGTGAAGAAAAGTGCGGAAAACTCGCAAGGCGAAATCAATTACGCAAGTCAGGCCTTATTAAAAAATAAAATATAGGCCCTGTAACCTTACGGCGTTAAAAATATAGCTATTTAAACTAATATATCATATTTTTTTATATTTTAAAAGATTTTTTCAAAAAAATATTATTTATTATTTTAAAAAGCCCTGCTTTATTAAAAAGCAGAGCTTTAAATTTTATTATGATTAAGAAAAAAAGAAACTTAAAATCCGCCGAAGAAGATACTTTAAAAATATCTGCTTTTTAAAAGGGCGGCATTGGATGCAGCGTCACGTTGCTTTTACGTTTTTCATTATGTCGGAAATAATTGTTTTGAGAGAGTAGTTATTCTCACGGTCGTTGGAAATTTTCTTAACTGCGTACATAACCGAGGAATGGTCGGTAAGGCCGAAAACCTCTGCAACCTTTTTATTTGTAAGAGGTGTCATCTCTCTGATAATATACATTGCAACGTGTCTGGGGTAAGTGAATTTGGCATCGTGCTTCTTGCTCTTTATATCGGAAACCTGAACACCGTAGGTGCGTGCAACCTCATCAATGATTTTATCAATAAGCACGGGTGTGGGGTCGCCTTCGCTGAAAATGTCACGGATTGCAATCTGTGCCGTTGCCATATTCGGCTCCGAGCCGTGAAGAGCAATCTGTGCCTGCATATTTTTAACAGCGCCCTCAAGCTGACGGATATTGTTCTTTATTTTTTCGGCAATGAAAAGAGCAACGGTATCGGGCAAATCAATATTAAGCGATTGCGCCTTGCTCTTTACAATTGCAACTCTCGTTTCAACATCGGGCGGCTGAATATCGGCAATGAGTCCGCTTTCAAAACGGTTGCGCAGTCTTTCCTCAAGCGTTGCCATTTCCTTGGGCGGACGGTCAGAGGTGAGAACAATCTGGCTCTTTGCCTTAACAAGCGTGTCAAAGGTGTGGAAAAATTCAAGCTCTGTTGAAGTTTTACCGGCAATGAACTGAACGTCGTCAACGAGAAGAATGTCTGCGTTGCGGTACTTGTTGTGGAAAACAGAGGTATCACGCTTATTCTGCAGGTAATCAATAAGCTCGTTCATAAAATCCTCGCTGCGCACGTAAATAATGTGAGCATCGGGATTGTTTTTGCGTATTTCAACACATATTGCGTTGAGCAGGTGCGTTTTGCCAAGACCTGAATTGCCGTGAATGAAAAGTGGGTTATATGTATGACCCGGGTCTGTAGCAACGGCAAGCGCTGCCGCGTGAGCAAACTTGTTGGAATCGCCTACGATAAAGTTAGTGAAATTATATTCGTTGCTCTCGCCCAGCTTGATTTCCTTGGGCTCAACCTTTTTCGGCTTTTCGGAAGTGCCCTGAATACATACGTTTACCTTAAAGCCCATAACCTTTTCAAAGCATTCGCCTATAAGGTCGTAAAACTTCTCGTTGAGTATCTTGCAACGGAAGGGGTCGTCGGTAAGTACAACGGTTTCACCGTCGAAAGTGTCAAGCTTAAGGTTTTCAAACCAAACAGCGTAGATGGTTTCAGAGGTGTTACGCTTAATTTCAGCCTTAACACCTTCCCATAATTCATATACTAAATCCATATTAATCCTCGTGTCTTTCTCTGCCCTCGTCCCGAATTGGGCGACATAACCGCAGTTTAAATAATATTCATTGTAAGGTTTATTGTTTTTACCATAAATACCGTATGAGTATACCATATTTTTTTCTCCTTTTCAACTTGCGTAAATGTGGAAAGCTTTTTACAATATCTTGGTTTAACAAATAAAAACCTCTCCCACACATAGTGGGTACAGCCCGTTTTTTTACGCAAAAAGGTTGAAAAATTGAAAAAAATTTGCAAAAAAAATTAAAAAAATTTATTTAACGTTTTTTTGTTACTTTTGACGAAAGCAAAAAATAAAAATCCCATTTACAAAGGTAAACAGGATTTTTGGAGCGGAAGACGGGAATCGAACCCGCACTATCTGCTTGGGAAGCAGAGGTTCTGCCACTAAACTACTTCCGCAATTTTATTTATAGTAACATACAAAATATGTAAAATCAATCATTCTTTGTAAATAAAAAAATAAAAGCTAACACAACTTACAAGTATCAATCAATCTTGCAAAGGCAATGATATTATGCTACTATAAATCAGGAGTTAATTTTTGGAGGTGCATTATGACAAAGGAAGAATTCCTTTCAGCATTAGCCAAAAACAACATAGAAGTGAAAGTTCACTTTGGTGACAGCGCAATCGCAATGTCGGATGGTTTTTGCGTTCGAAAAAATCATTTCCGTTATGAAACACTCTACTGTGAACGAGGAAAAGAATATGATGTAATGGGGCACCCATCCGAAAGCGATGCACTTATATTTTTGTGGAATCGAATAAGTAAAAATATAAAATAATACAACTAACGGAGCTGAAAAAATTATTGTTTTTTCAGCTCCGTTCAGTATGTTTGTACTATCACCTCAAGTGGTGAGTAAGTGTGCACACATTTATTCTTCGGACAGTTCAGTGATATTCTGCCTTATGGCAGAGTGATATTATTGCCTTACAGCAATAGTGATATTGAAGCCTTCGGCTTCAGTGTTATTTTATTCGCATTAAACTGTCCGAAGAACAATAACACTGTGCAAAGCACAATAAAACTGCGAAGCAATAAAACTCGCCTTTGGCGAATAAAACTGCGTGAGTGTCCTTTGGACACCCACGCTGAAGACTTGCTTTTTTAAAAGATAAATTTACACCGAATACTTTTTGAGATTTTCAAGTCCCGTTTTGATTGCCCAGAGGTTATCCTCAACGCCTTCAAACTCAACGGTTACAAATCCGTCGTAGCCGCTGCGCTTAAGAGTCTGAATACACTGGTAAACGGGTACTGTACCGTGGCCGACAACAGTACCTCTCAGGTAATTGCCGCCTCTTGTGCGGAAAAAGCCGTCGCCCGGGTCGGGGCCATTGCCGCTTTTAAAGATGAAGTCCTTTGCGTGAACGTGCTTTGCAAAGCCTGCAACCCTGCCTACTGCGGCGGCAGGCTCATCGTCAGCGCACATAAAGTTGCCGATATCAACAAGCAGGCCGAAATTCGGGTGGTTAACAGCGTTTACAAGGCTTGCAACACGCACAGAATCCTGGCAGAAGTAGCCGTGGTTTTCAACCATTGTTTCAATGCCCTTTTCTGCGGCGTATTCCGTAACTCTTCTGCAACCCTCGGCAAGAATCGGCAGAGCACCGTCAAAGCTTCTGTACTTTGCTTCTGGCTCGGGAAAGCCGCCCGTAGCGTCGTGGCGCATACGCTTTGCACCGAGTGCCTCGGTAACGTCAATCTGACCGTAAAGGCGATTGACCTCTTCATCAAGGTCTTTTTTAAGGAAGTCTGCACCGATTGTGTAGGCGGAAATTTCAATTGAGTGCTTTTCAGCCTCGGCACGAAGTACCTTTGCATATTCAAGGTCGGTCATACCGTCTTCCGGCATAAGGTCAATGTATTCAACAGCGTCAAAGCCCATATCCTTTGCAATTGCAATAAGGTCACGCTGTGTGTAGGTGCCGTTGTTGAGAAGCTTCTGGAAGCTGTAGGAGCTTACTGAAAATTTCATTATCTTATAAGTCCCTCCAGGAATGTGACAGCCTTGCGGATATCAACCTCGGGCTGGTCGCCGACTTCACGCTCGATTGTGAGGAAGCCCTTGTAGCCGATATCGTCAAGAGCCTTGAGGTATTCGTTCCAGTTTACGCTGCCTTCGCCGAGTGGTACTTCCGTAAAGGAATCAGCGGTAACTATAACGTCAACGGGTCTCTTCTTGAGGCCGTAAACAACCTCGGGGTCCTCAAAGAAGTTCTGAACGCCGTCCTTAGCGTGGGTGTGAACAATGTACTTCTGCAGGTTGTATACAGCCTTTGCAGGGTCGTCGCCCGTAACCATAACGAGGTTGGCAGGGTCAAGGTTTACGCCGACACCCGTTGAGCCGAGCGTATCAAGGAACATCTTGAGCACGGCAGAGGTTTCGGGGCCGGTTTCAATTGCAAAGTGTGCGCCGATTTCGTCTGCATAGCGTGAAAGCTCAAAGCAAGCCTCCTGCATAACCTTGAAGCGGTCGTGGTTGGGGTCGTCGGGAACAACGCCGATGTGTGTTGTAACAATATCCGTGCCGAGCTCCTTGGCAAGGTCAAGAATTCTCTTGGACTTTTCAATTTTTTCGGGGTTTCTGTCTGCAAAGCAGAATCCGCCGCCGCCAAGGTCACCGCAGAGTGCGGAAATTTTAAGGCCGTTGTCAGCTACGAGCTTTCTGAAATCAGCTCTTGCAGAAGCGTTGAGGTTTTCGGGAGCCATTTCGCCCCTCGTTGAGTAAACCTGAATACCCTGTGCGCCTACCTCGGCTGCCTTCCTGACTGCATCCTTAATCGGAAGCCTGAAGGAGTCAATGATAACGCCGATTGAAAAATTGTACATAATAAGCACCTCTTTATGTAAATTAAATTTATTAGCCGGTTTAATTTTTTGATGAAATCAGGCTCCCTTGTGTAAAGGGAGCTGTCGAGCGTATGCGAGACTGAGGGATTGTTTACAGTTATTTGACAACCCCACCGTCAAAACCTTTGGTTTTGACACCTCCCCTTACACAGGGGAGGCAGTTAGCGGCAGCTCATTTTTTTAGCTTGCTCTTAACGGCAGCATCAATATACTCGCAAACACCGTAAAAATTAAGATTAACTTCGTTGTTCGGTATTCTCAATACTTGTAATCCATAACCTTCCAAATACTTTGTACGTTCATAATCTTTTTTAATATTCTTTTCTTCATAATGCTGTGAGCCGTCAAGTTCAATTATCAGTTCAGCTTTTGCACAGAAAAAATCAACAATATATTTTCCCAACACTTTTTGCCTTGAAAAACGCACAGGATACTTACATAAAAAGTCATACCACAAATGTCGTTCTTCTTTTGTCATATTTTTTCGCAACATACGTGCAACGGGAACAATGCTTTTATTGTGTTTTCTGTCCATTATTTTTTGCCTTTGCGCTGAACCTTGGTTTTGTTGCCCTTTTCGTCAACAATATAGGTTGTTTCAAGCTGGGAAACAAGGCTGCGCTTGAACGAGTCGATATACTCACGGCGGAGAATTGCTCTCTCCTCCAGCTCCTCTGCCGTCAGCTCACGCTCCTTTGCAAGGTGCGCCAACTCGTTTATTCTGTCAATCTTTTTCTGTTCCATAAAATACCACCGAAAGCAATTTTATTAAAATAATATTAGCACAATATCCTCTCAAACACAATAGGGCATATTTATTTTATCAAAATTAACATCAGACACTTTGTAAATTACGGTTGCTTGACTTTGCAGAACATTTGTGCTAACATATTCTGCGTAAGGCGTTGTCATAACACGGTAGGCGGTTACACTCTTTGCCCTCGCAAGGGGGGATTGCGTATGGAATATCTTGTAATGTTTGCTGCTATTTTAGTATTCGCTACAGGTTACATATACACAATAAAAAAGAAATAACCGCCCTGTCCTTCCAAAACTTGAGCGGTTAAATTCTTTTTAACTTTATCTTTTTGAGGGCGTAACCGTCTATCGACAACGCCTTACACCCATATTATACGGTGAATTTGATTTTTTGTCAACCCGTAATTTATCACTCCACGCCTCTGTAATACAGTCCACGGGTAAACTCCCCGTCGGGCTCTTTTTTATTTTCGTAAGCTGAAATGATTTTTTCACATTCCTCCGGAGTTTCGGTTGTGAAGTACAGCAGATAAAACGCCGCAAAGGCGGTTTCCTTTTCTCTGTCTGCCATATAAATCGGGCGTGAATTGAGCACCTGCGAACAGCCCTCGCCGCAGATAACGGGGAAGCGTATGCCCATTCTGTCGGTCAGTACACTTTTACCGCCGCAGTCGGCACAGCTTTTGCCGTTCTTGACTGGGCAGTTGCGTGTAATCATCAGCGGCAGTCTGCCGTAAGTGATGAGTCCGAGTCTGTCTCCGCCCGGGGCAGATGCCTGAGCAAGCGTCATTTCGGGCGAAAGGAGAATTTCGTCTGCACCGAGTTCTCTATAGCCAAGCACGCTCTGATAATTGAACACGTTGCTGCCGTAACCCATCATAAATTCAAGTCCTGCACGCTTTGCAATATTCACCGCATCGAGCGTTGCACAGCAGACCTTTTTCAGTCCCTTTTCTTTCAGAGCAAGCAGCTTTTCAAATATTTCTTCATCCTTTCCGAAAAATACTCTCGGTAAAGCCGCAACCGTTTTTTCGGGGCAGATTTCAAGAGCTTTTTCGGTTGCTCTGAGCGGAACGATTATTTTTTCCACCTTTTTCCACACGGCTTTTACCTGCTCAATGGTCGAAAAATATGCGAAAACACAAGGATTATTCACCTTTTTCACAGGGTTTTCCACATTTTCATAGCGGAAAGTATGGGTGTAAGGCTCTTTTAACTTTTTGTAGAGTTCGTCCAAAGCGCTTCTGCGCAGGGCATTTATTGAGGAAAGAGGAAGGCTGATGTTATCGTCAAGGTCAACCTCAATTTCCTCGGCATAAAACTGTGTGCCGCCGCATTTTTCGAGCTGCTGGCGTACTTTTTCTTTGCTCAAGGGTACGTTTTTTGCAGGCTCGGCAATAATATCACCTTCGACAAATACGCTTTTGCCGTTTGCCTTTGCGGAAAGTGAAGCGGTTTCACTCTCGTAGGCGCAGAACATAAAGCTCACGCCGACGAGCGGTGTTTCCTTTTCGTAAAGGTGCGCAAGCTCTTTAAGTGCAGGCTTTGCCGAAAGCACGTCGTCCTTGCTTCTTGTTCCGAACATATCCCTGCCAAGCTCTTTCGTAAGGTAGCCGTGCGTAAAGCCAGAGCGTGAGAAAACTCCCTTGAGGTGGCTTTTCAGCTCGGCATCTTCCTTGCCTTCAAGTGCGTTTTTGCAGGCGGTTACTGCCGCCGCAACATATTCTGGGCGCTTCATTCTGCCCTCAATTTTAAAGGACTTTACGCCGATTTCTTTTAATTTTTCAAGGTAGTCAACTGCGGATAAATCCTTGAGGCTCAGGTCGTTGCCCGTTCCGTTTTCAGCCGCAAAGGGCAGACGGCAGGGCTGAGCGCAGAGGCCTCGGTTTGCGCTTCGTGAGCCGAGCATTGCGCTCATCAGGCACTGACCCGAAACACACATACAAAGTGCGCCGTGAACGAAAACCTCAATTTCAATCGGTGAATTTTTCGTTATATATTCAATTTCGTCAAGCGATAATTCTCTGCTGAGCACCGCACGGGTGAAGCCCATTGAGGCAAGCTCGTTTACACCCGAAAGGGTGTGTACGCTCATTTGTGTAGAGGCGTGCAGGGCAAGAGTCGGTACGCATTTCTTTACAAGACGGACTAACCCTAAATCCTGAACGATAAGGGCGTCAATTCCCGCCTCACACGCTTCACGCAGGGCAAGCTGAACGTCGTTCTTCAGTTCCTTGTCCGTTGCAAGTGTGTTGAGGGTAAGATAAACTTTTACGTTTCTTGCGTGGCAGTATTCAACCGCCTCTTTCAGCTCCTGCGCAGAAAAATTGCCCGCATTACGGCGGGCATTGAGGGACTTGCCGCCGAGGTAAACAGCGTTTGCGCCGCAGCGCACTGCCGCCTCGACAGCTTCATATGTTCCTGCAGGAGCTAAAATCTCAACCGAGCTTGGCCTGAGCATTCTGGAGCTCCCTTGTAAGTCTTTCTACTTCTCTTTTTGCGATTTCAGCGTCCATCTTGGAGCGAGCCGAATCTTCGAGATATTCCTTAATCTGGCTGCGGAGATTGTCTGCGCTGATTTCAGCCTTCTTGTACATATCCGCATATTCGAGGGCGGCAAGAATTGCAGCCTGAGTAACGGAGAGGCGGTTGTTTTCACGCAGGGTTTTGTTAAGGCTTGCGTCGAGCTCGTCGCCGAGAGCCATAACGTACTTGGGGTCGTCCTCTGTGGTGATGGAATAATCCGTACCGCAGATGTTAAGTCTAACTCTGTTCTTTTCCATAATAAAAGCGCCACCTTGTAATTAAATATATTTATTCACAAACATTATACATTATATTAACGAGATTATCAAGCCTAATAAAAAGATAATCGGCCAATGTACGATATAAATTATCAAAGTTTTTCTGCCGATTGCGGCAAGAGGAGCACATCTGAGCTTGTAAAAGCCCTCGGGCAGGTCGCCGCCAAGAACAAACCGCCCTGCAAAAGTGCCGGCAAGAAACATAAAAACAAAGGGGATGAGCGGAAAATAATCCGCCGAGTAAAAGCCTGCGGGAGCAAAGCCGAGCATTGCGGTGAAGCCGTTTGCATAAAGCACTTCGGGCAAAGCAAGGCCGAGAATTCTGCCCGAAGGAACAGTCCAGCAGGCGAAAAAAAGCAGAACGCAGGCGGCAAAGCCGACAGCAGGCGGAATTTTTGAAAGCGGCTTTTTCAAAACGGCAAACAGAAGCATCGAAACGCTAAGCAGGTGAAGTATGCCGAAAATAATCTGCGCCCCGTCTATACCGAACTTCGGCAGTACGACAGCCGTAACCAGCGTGAAGCCAAGCGCAATTGCAAGCAGCCTTATTCCGCGGATAAAATTGCTGTGCGAAAGGTTGCAGGATATGCCCGAAATCAGTATGAAAAGGCAGGCAAACGGGGGCTGAAGCGGCTCAAAAAATTTCTGCGCCGCCAGCATAAAATCCATTTCAAAAAAGCTGCCGAGCAAATAAAAAGCGTGGTAAAAAACCATCAGTATTATTGCCAGACCTCTTATTTCGTCGAGCAGATATATTCGCTTACGGTTTGTACTCAAATCAGTTCTCCTGTAGCCATTAATTGCGGATTTCGCAGTTTTTACGCTTTTTCTGCAAGCTCCCTTGCTTTCTCACGGCGCTGCTTGAGCTCGTATTCAATACGCAGTCTTTCATCCTTATCGTCCTTGACAAAGCTGATAACTATAAGGTAAAGCAATGCGCCGATTGCAGGGCCGAGTGCGTACATAGGCCACTGCATTTTCATAAAGGTTGCGTTCTGTGCCGTGCGGGGACGGTTGCTGTCGTAGCGCAGAAGCTTTAATATTATGCCCTCCATAAGGCTTGTCGTGCCGGAGTTGACCTTTGAAACGAAATTCTGCATTGAGAAAGAAATACCCTCAATTCTGACACCCGTTCTGTATTCAACGTCATCAATCGAGTCGCTCGTAAGCGAACGGTGTGCAAAGTCCTTGTTGCTTGTGAAAATCTGGAAAACGTTGAAGAGAATACAGCAGATTACAACCTGAGCAGGGGACTTGAAGCCGACGAAGAAAATTGCAATACGGCAGACGATTTCCGCAACGGAAGCCGTAACGAGCAGCTTCTTCATACCGCCGCAGCGGTTGGCAAGCTGTGTTGCGAAGAAAACACCTACGATTGACGTAAGGCCGGAAAGTGTACCGAAAAGGAACTCAAGGTTCATTCCGTCAATGCCCTCGAAAATTCCGTTCGTGCTGCTTTCAAAGAAGTAAGCGTTCTGCACCTTGAAATTGAAGTTGCAGAGGATACGTGCAACGGAAATAAGAATAAGGGTTTTGTTGTATTTGAGGTAGCTGATGGTTTTGAGCAGGCTTTCCTGCGGAGTGTCGCTCTTGACACGCTCGGGCATTTTGTGGGCACACATTGAAAGTATTTCACCCATAAAGCCGAAAATAAACGCAAAGAGCAGGAAAACTTCAAAATCGTTGAGACCCATTCCAAGGAATGCGCTTCGGAAGGTCTGGAAGAAGCCTGCAATTGATGAGCCTGCGCCTGCGCCGATGCCTGCCCACTTAGCGGCACGTGAGCGCTCCTGTGAGCTGGGCGAGCAAACGGAAATAATGCCCCACAGCGCAACATCCTGGAACGAGTAGATAATATCCCAGATAAGGTACACAAGCAGAATGTACATTAACTTGAGCGTTTCGGACATATCGCCGAGGTTGAAGAACATTGCAAAGCTCAGCGCACCGATGACGGGCGGAGTAAAAATCAGATACGGGCGCAGCTTTTCACCCTTTTTGTTGCGGTGGCGGTCAACGAACGAACCGATAACCGGGTCGTTGATAGCGTCCCAAATACTGCTGATAAAAAATATACTGCCTACCTTTGCCGTGTCTATGTGCAGCATATTGATGCAGAAATACCGCAGCCAGTTTGAAATATAGCTGTAGGTCATATTCTGACCTGCAAGGCCCGTTCCGTAGGCGAACAGCCTGCGGTTGGCTACGCCGTCACCCTCTTCGTGAGCGGAAAACAGAATTTTAAAAGGATTTTTCAAAGCAAGCAACCCCTTTTATTTAAGTAATTAATTATACTATAGCAAAAGTCGGGAAAAGTGTCAAATTACAGTTTGTCGGGGACAAACTGTAATTAGTGCAAAGTGCAAAATGCTAAGTGCAAAGTTAAAGGTCGCTACGCTCCGATTTTATAAAACGTTAATTCAGAGCGATTTTTACAATGGGTGAGGGCGAAGCCCTCCCACAATTTTGCATTTTGAACTTTGCATTTTGCATTATTACAGTTTTGCGAGGAACTCGCTAAACTGTAATTTATCTAACAAAAAAACAGCCCTGTTCAAACGAACAGAGCTGTAAATTTTAAAATAATTTCTAATTATTCTGCTGCAACTGCTTCGGGAGCTGCTTCTTCTGCCTGAGCGGAGTAGTCGGGAAGCTCCTTATACTTTACAACGATGGGGTTCTTTACAAGCAGAGCGTTGAGAACGATAACCGGAACGTGGAGAGCCATAGTTACGAAGATACCGAAACCGATGCTTGCAGTAACCATTGACGGGAAAACAGCGTTGATGGAAGAGCCGAATACGCTGAACGTTGCGCAGGCACCGACGAGAAGAAGAACGGAAAGAACGCTTACGACGATGTTCTTCTTGCAGGAGGAAGCCTTTGAGGAGCAGAAGCATCTGCCGAAGTTGAGAATGCCCATAACGATTGAAAGCACGAGCAGAACAATTGAAAGAGCAAACATAAGCACGGGTGTGCCGAGAACGGAAGAGCCGATACCCTCAAGAATGAGGTTAACGTCAAACAGCTCCATAAAGTAGTCCATAACGATTGTAAGGATGTTAACGCTGATATCCTTAGCGGCCATAAAGGGACCCTCTGCAATAGAAATCTTTGCAAGGGGAAGGAAAAGACCTGCAACGGGGATAATTGCAAGGATAAGTCTTGCTATCTGGCGTTTGCCGCCAATGCAGGAAGCCTTGAAACGGTCAAGACCCTTCTGGAATTTGGCATGCTCTGCCTCTGCTTTTTCGGCATCCTTGAGAAGGCTTTCTTCCATACCGTAGTAAACCATATTTACGCCGCACTTGGGGCACTCGGGACGCCAGTCAGTTAATTTAAGGTGGGCATTACACTTAGGACAATTTGCCATGATGTTTCCTCCGTTTTTATGGATTT
>JAFXCT010000009.1 GCA_017521365.1 Clostridia bacterium | reverse complement strand
GCTCTTGCAGCTACAATGAAGGGCACAATCTTCACCAACGTTGCTCACAACCTTGACAACAACACGGTTTGGTGGGAAGGCCTCGACAAGAATCCCCCCGCAAACGCTATGGAGTGGAAGGGCAACCCCTGGAACGGCCAGACAAGCGAAGAGAAGGGTGCTCACCCCAACAGCCGTTTCACAGCTCCCGCTGTAAACTGCCCCTGCATCAGCCCCGAGTTTGAAAACCCCGCAGGTGTTCCCATCTCCGCTATCGTATTCGGCGGCAGACGTGCTAAGCTTGCTCCCCTCGTATATCAGTCACGTGACTGGAACCACGGCGTATTCGTCGGCTCCATTATGGCTTCCGAAACAACAGCTGCAGCAGCAGGCGCAGTAGGCGTTGTCCGCCGTGACCCTATGGCTATGCTTCCCTTCTGCGGCTACAATATGGGCGACTACTGGCAGCACTGGATCAACATCGGCGAAACACTCGATGCTGACAAGGCTCCCAAGATTTTCAACGTCAACTGGTTCCGTAAGGACGACGAAGGCAACTTTATGTGGCCCGGCTTCGGCGACAACCTTCGTGTTCTTGAGTGGATTCTTGACCGCTGCGACGGCAAGGTAGGCGCTGACGAGGTTGCTATCGGCTACGTTCCCAAGGCAGAGGACATCAACCTTGAAGGTATTGAGGACGAGGTTTCCGTTGACTCTCTCAAGGCTATGCTCGACGTTGACAAGGAGCTCTGGCTGGCAGAAACAGCAGGCATCGAAGAGTTCTACGCAAAGTTTGGCGACAAGCTTCCCAAGACTCTTGCTGACGAGCTTGCAACTCTGCGTGCAAACCTCAACAAGTAAAATATAAATTATTTTCAACCGGTTACCCGTGAGGTAGCCGGTTTTTTAAATGCAGAACGCAGAGTGCAAAACAAAGGGTCGCTTCGCTACGGATTAAAAACGGAATTTCAAAGAGATATTGCAATAGATTTAAAACAATGTTATTATTAAAAATATTGAAAGGCAGGTAATTCCAATGCAAAAAATTCTGATTGTTGTGGATATGCAGAACGATTTTATTGACGGTGCGCTCGGCACGGGTGAGGCTGTTGCGATTGTTGGCAAGGTCAAGGCAAAAATTGAGGGCTTTGACGGCAAGGTAATTTTTACCCGTGACACACATTTTGCGGATTATCTCACCACACAGGAGGGAAAGAACCTGCCCGTTGAGCACTGCATTAAAGACAGCTACGGCTGGCAGATAAGAAAAGAGCTTGACGATTTACGAAAAGGCGATGCGATTGACAAGCCCGCCTTCGGCTCTGCTGAGCTTGGCGAAATACTCAAAGCGGAAAACAGCAGCGAGGAAATTGAAAGCATTACGCTTATCGGCCTTTGCACGGACATCTGCGTTATTTCAAACGCAATGCTGATTAAAGCGTTTCTGCCCGAAGTAAAGGTAAAGGTTGACGCTGCGTGCTGTGCAGGCGTAACGCCCGACAGCCACAAAACGGCGCTCAGCGCTATGAAGATGTGCCAGATTGAAATTGAAAACGAGGGATAAACTATGAAATGGCTTTTCAGAATTTTCCGCACGGTAACGGCACCGGTAATTAAACTTCTTTCACTAATCTTTATGCCCGTTTTCGGCAATTTTGCCGCCCCGTACAAAGCAAAGGACGAAAAGAATTTAAGGCTTAATATGGCGGTGCTTTCCGACATTCACCTGCGCGGCGACAAGGACAGAATAAGAAAGCTGCACAACGGTCTTATCGACCTTGAAAAGTCGAAAACACCAAATGACGTTATGGTTTCGGTAGGCGACCTTACCGACCACGGTGAGCCCGAGCATTGGGAGCTGGCGGAGAAAATTTTTGCCGACCACACCCCCGCAAAGGAGCTTTTCCTCGTGCTCGGCAACCACGACACGTGGACGAGAGAGGAGTCGGCCAAAAACAGCGAGGAGCTGTTTATTGAATACAATAAAAAAATCAGCGGCAAAGAAATTGACGGGATGTATTTTTCGACCGTTATAAACGGCTACACCTTTATTGCGCTTGGCAGTGAGGGCGACAGCTGCAACGCTGATTTTTCCGATGAGCAGGTTAAGTGGCTTGATGAAACGATGGAGAAAGCTGCCGAAAACGGCAAGCCGATATTCGTTTTCTGCCACCAGAGCATTAACGTCACCCACGGTCTGCCCTACACGTGGAGCAGGAAATACGACGACGGCGACGTGCTCAAGCCCGACGACGGCGGCATCGGCGAAAAATCCGATGAGATTCTTGCAATTCTCAAAAAACATAAAAACGTATTTTATATGAGCGGCCACATTCACCTGGGTATCGGCGGCAGGCGCAGCTTTGCAAAGAAAGGCTACGCAAGCGTTGAAAACGACGGCTCGCTGCACAAAATCAATCTCCCCTGCTTTATGTTTTTAAACCACCACGGCTGTCTCAATTCAACGGGTCTCGGCTTCCAGTTTGAGGTATATGACGACAAGGTAATTATGCGCCCGAGAAGCTACGCCAGCCGTATATGGTACAGCAAATTCAACAGAGTTTTCACCCTTGAGAGGTAATTGAAATGGCTTTTATAAGTGTTTTTGACGTTATCGGCCCGAATATGGTAGGGCCTTCAAGCTCACACACCGCAGGTGCGGCATCAATCGCCCTGCTTGCCAAAAAGATGATTGGCGAAAAAATTACAAAAATCACCTTTACGCTTTACGGCTCGTTTGCCAAGACCTACAAGGGCCACGGCACGGACAAGGCTCTTGTAGGCGGTATACTCGGCTTTGAAACGGACGACGTAAGAATCAGAGACTCGTTCAGCATAGCAAGGGAAAGCGGACTTGAATTTGAATTCGTCTGCAACCACGAGGAGCTTGAGGACATTCACCCCAACACGGTGGATATGGAAATTACGGGTGAATCCGGCAGAATTCTGAAGGTCCGCGGCGAATCGCTCGGCGGCGGCAAGGTTATGCTCACACGCATCAACGGCGTAAAGGTACAGTTTACGGGCGAATATCACGCACTCATCGTAATTCAGCGTGACAACCCCGGCGTTGTTGCGGGCATCACATCCGTGCTCAGCAGTTGGGACGTAAATATTGCATACCTTCGTGTTTTCCGTGAGGAAAAGGGCGGACTTGCCTACACGATAGTTGAGTCGGACGAGGAAATCAGCGAAAAGGCAGTAGAAGTAATCAAGAAGAATCCTGCAATTCAGGATATTATGCTTGTGCAGAGGTAAATAAAAATGGATTTTCATACCGCAGAAGAACTCCTTGAGCTTTGCTCACAGGGAACTGATATAGCAACGGTTATGCGTGAAAGAGAGGTCACTCAGGGCGAAACCGACAGCGAAACCGTTGAAGAAAAAATGAAAAAGGCACTTTCCGTTATGCGTAATTCGGCACATACACCGCTGACCGAGGTACTTCCCTCAACGGGCGGACTTATAGGCGGCGAAGCGGAAAAGCTGAACAAAAATATGCTGGTCGGCAAAAATATATGCGGCAGCGTTATGTCAAAGGCGCTTATCTATTCGCAGGCCGTGCCCGAAATGAACGCTTCTATGGGCGTTATCGTTGCCGCACCGACGGCAGGCTCGTCGGGCGTGCTTCCCGCCGTGCTTTTTGCACTTGAAGAAGAATTCGGTCTTACGGAAAAGCAACTGCTTGACGGTATGTTCACCGCAGGCGCAGTGGGCTATCTGCTGATGAAAAACGCCAGTGTTTCGGGTGCACAGGCAGGCTGTCAGGCAGAGGTAGGCTCTGCCTCGGCAATGGCGGCGGCAGCGGCGGTTGCAATGATGGGCGGCACGCCCGAGCAAAGCCTTGATGCGGCTTCAATCGCACTCGGTAACCTTCTCGGTCTTGTCTGCGACCCGATAGCAGGTCTTGTCGAAGCGCCCTGCCAGAGCAGAAACGCAATAGGTGCGGCAAACGCCCTCACCTGCGCAGAAATGGCACTCAGCGGAATAAAGGCAGTCGTACCCTTCACCGAAATGGCGGCGGCAATGCTGCGCATAGGCGTAAAGATGCCCAATGAACTGCGTGAAACCGCCCTTGGCGGCTGTGCAATGACCCCCACGGGCTGTGCTCATAATTGCAGAATTTTTGGCGGATGCAAGTGACAGTTTGTTTTACAAACTGTTAATGAAAAATGAATAATGAAGCCGCATACGCTGATGAATAATGAATAATTTTTTCGGGTGCGGGTGTCCCGCCCACAATTTCTTCTTTATTATTTCTTATTTATTCTTTATTCTTTTAGCAACAATTAATTGTTGCGCTAAACTGCAATTTTTAAGGATGTTTTACAATGAACAAACACGCTTTTGAAATAATAAACCAATTCGATGAAACTTATTCCGACCCGCCGCCGAAGGTGAGAGAATCGGCACGGGCTTTGGTAATTAAAGACGGTAAAATTCTGCTCACCTACGAGGCCAACATCGATAACTATATGTCCCCGGGCGGCGGAGTTGAAGAGGGCGAAACGCTTGAAGAATGCTGTATCCGTGAGCTTCGTGAGGAAAGCGGATTTGAAATTAAGCCCGTTGAACGCTTTGTGACGGTAAACGAATTCAGCCTCGGCACGCTTTACATCAGCAATTATTTTTTGTGCGAGGTTACGGGCGAATGTGAGCAAAGCCTCACCCCGACGGAAATTGACCACGGAGTCTGTCCGAGATGGCTGACGCTTGACGAAGCCGTGACGGTTTTCTCAACCTATGCCGGACGGCCGCCCGACAAAGCCAGCCTGTACCTGCGTGAATATACCGTACTTAACAGGTATTTGGAGAAAATCCGTCTTGACACCGCAACTACGGTGTGATATACTTTATCTGTTAAATCAAGGGAAACCCTTTAAATTATTAAGATTGGAGATACTCAAAATGGAGAGAATCAAGACTATCGAAACAAAAGACCTTGTAAAGAGCTGCGAAAACGGCGGTTGCGGCGAGTGCCAGACTTCCTGCCAGTCCGCTTGCAAGACTTCCTGCGGTGTTGCTAACCAGCAGTGTGAAAACACAAACGAAAACTAAGCATTAACAAAAGAACATAGTGCACTAAGGCAGGGCAATCCATAAGATTAACCCTGCCTTATGTAATGGAGAAAGAAATGGTACACCAGTATAAACTTAACGGCTACAACATCGTACTTGACACGTGCAGCGGAGCAGTTCACGTGGTTGACGAGGTAGCCTACGATATAATTGCGCTTTTCAAGGAAAAGAGTGCAGACGAAATATCAGACATTATCTGCTCAAGATATTCCGACGTTACGCGTGAGGACTGCCTTGAGTGTGTTGAGGCTGTTGCCGGCCTTGAGAAGGCGGGCAAGCTATGGACACCGGACACGTACGCCGATATGGCATTTGATTTTAAAAACCGCAACACGGTCATAAAGGCTATGTGCCTTCACGTTGCACACACCTGCAACCTCAACTGTGAATACTGCTTTGCAAGCCAGGGCAAGTACCACGGCGACAGAGCGCTTATGAGCTTTGAGGTGGGCAAGCGTGCGCTTGATTTCCTGATTGAACATTCGGGCACACGCCGCAACCTTGAGGTTGACTTCTTCGGCGGTGAACCGCTGATGAACTGGGACGTTGTAAAGCAGCTTGTCGCCTACGCCCGTGAGCAGGAAAAAATCCACAACAAGAATTTCCGTTTCACGCTCACCACAAACGGTATGCTTATTGACGACGATGTAATTGAATTCAGCAACAAGGAAATGAGCAACGTCGTTTTAAGCCTTGACGGCAGAAAGGAAGTTCACGACCGCCTTCGCAAGGACTATCAGGGCAGAGGCAGCTACGATATAATTCTGCCCAAGTTCAAGGAATTTGTTGAGCGCAGAGGCGACAAGGGCTACTATATGCGCGGCACCTTCACCCACGCAAACACGGATTTCACGAACGATATTTTCCATATGGCGGATATGGGCTTTACCGAGCTCAGTATGGAGCCCGTTGTGTGCGCACCGACCGATGCGAGCGCACTCACCGAGGAGGATTTACCCGTACTGTTTGAGCAGTATGAAATTCTCGCCAAGGAAATGATTAAACGCAAGAAGGAAGGCAGACCCTTCACCTTCTACCACTATATGCTCGACCTCAAGCACGGTCCGTGCATCTACAAACGCATTTCGGGCTGCGGAAGCGGCACGGAATACGTTGCCGTAACACCCACGGGCGATATTTACCCCTGCCACCAGTTTGTCGGCGACGAAAAATATCTGCTCGGCAACATTTACGACGGCATTACAAACACCGCCGTGCAGGACGAATTCAAGCTCTGCAACGCTTACGCACGAAAAGAGTGCGACGACTGCTGGGCAAAGCTTTACTGCTCGGGCGGCTGTGCGGCAAACTCCTACCACGCATCGGGTAAAATTACGGGCATTTACGAATACGGCTGTGAGCTTTTCAAAAAGCGCATCGAATGTGCCGTAATGCTCCAGATAGCAGACGAAGTATAAGAAGAATAATAGGATTAATCTATGGACACACCCATTGTTGATTTTGTAAAGAGTTATGCAAAAGAAAACAAGGCCCGGTTTCATATGCCGGGCCATAAGGGTGTGCCTTTTTTAGGGCTTGAAAGCCTTGATATCACCGAAATTGAGGGTGCTGACGACCTTTACCACGCCGACGGAATAATACTCGAAAGCGAAAAAAACGCTTCCTCTCTTTTCGGTACAAGCCGCACGGTTTATTCGGCAGGCGGCTCAACCCAGAGCATTCAGGCTATGCTCTTCACCGCTTTTCAAAGAGCGGATAAAAATAACAATCCGTATATTCTTGCGGGCAGAAACGCACACAAGGCGTTTATTTACGGTGTCGCAAAGCTCGGCGTTGACGTACAATGGCTTTACCCCGAAGAAAGTAACGGAATATGCTCGTGCAGTATTACACCGCAAAAAATTGAAAATGTGCTTTCCTCGTCATCAACAAAACCTTTTGCGGTTTACATAACAAGCCCGGACTATCTCGGCGGTATGTCGGATATTAAAGGAATTTCCGCAGCTTGCAGGAAGCACGGCATACCCCTGCTCGTCGATAACGCTCACGGTGCATACCTCGCCTTCTGCAAGGAAAACCTTCACCCGATTGCCTTGGGTGCTGATATGTGCTGTGATTCGGCACACAAAACCCTGCCCGTGCTGACGGGCGGCAGTTACCTGCACTGCGCTATGAGTGATATCTACGGCTTTGCCGATAAAAGCAAGGCGGCAACGGCACTTTTCGGCAGTACAAGCCCGTCGTATCTCGTTATGCAGTCGCTTGATTTGTGCAACAGATATATTGACGAAAAAATCAGAGAAGATATTGCCTTTGTCCAAAGCAAGATATCCGAAATCCGAGAAGCAATGGCCTTAAAAGGCATTGAGGAAATATCCGTTGAGCCGCTTAAAATCACCGCCCGTTGCTCCGATGACGAGTATTTCAGAAATTTGGGTATCGAGCCCGAGTATTATGACGGCGAATTCGTTTCGTTTATGGCATCTTCATTCAATTCTTGTGAGGATCTTGAAAAGCTGAAAGCAGCTTTTGAGAATATGCCGCCCTTCAAGAAAAATGTCAGGCAAAGCCGGGGCTTCGTAAATGGCGAGCGGGCTATGTCAATCCGTGAAGCAATGTTTGCCGAAAGCGAAACGGTCAGCATTGATAAAGCAAAGGGAAGAATCTGTGCCGCACCCACGGTTGCCTGTCCCCCTGCAATACCCATAGCCGTAAGCGGCGAAAGAATAACGCAGGAGCATATAAACCTATTCAAAGCATACTCAACAAACAGAATAGCAGTTGTAAAAGAGAAAGTATAATCTGAACTTTCTCTTTTTTATATTTTTTCAATCTCCACACCCGTGTAGTAGTGCCTGATTATTTCATCCCACGTGCTTCCCTGCCGTGCCATATAATCCGCACCGTATTGGCTCAGGCCTACTCCGTGGCCGTAGCCTTCGGTTGTAAAACGGAAGCTGCCGCTTTTGTATTCGTAAGTAAACGTAGCGCTTCTCAGGCCCGCAGCCTCACGGAATTTTGCACCGTTATATTCCTTGCCGCCTGCCGTAATACCCGTAACGTAGCCCGAAGAATGTGTGCGGATTTCACCCAGCCAATCTTCCGCCTCGCCCGAAAGCTCACAGCCTTCAAGACCGTTGAGCATCCGAGAAAGCTCATCCGCCTTTATTACAACGGTTTTCGTGCAGTCGGGCGAAAGCCTGTCGCCCGTGCTTACAACGCTTTGCAGGTAGGCAACGTCACCGCCCCAGACGGTTTTGGCGCTGTTTGTAACACCGCTGTTTATTGCGTGAAACGCCGCCATTATCGGCTTTCCCTCAAAGGTAATAACCTCACCGCTGACCGCTTCAATTGCCTCGGTCAGCTTTTTTTCGTAGGTTTTGGCTTTGTCGCCCCATTTTTTCTCCCTCGCTTCAGCGGTAAGATAGCCCTGATGGGTAGAGGAATCGTCGGACAAATCCGCACCCTTGAGCGTTGCATCGGGCTTTTCAGCCTGCACGCCGCGCCTGTAAAGCAGATATGTATACGCCGTTACCGCCTGTGCCTTGAGTGCTTCCTCGTGGTAGGTGGCAGGCATTTCCGCTGCAAGCACGCCGAGCAGATATTCCCTGAGCTCTACCTCAATAACCTCGCCCTCCTCTTTCAGCAGTACCTTTACCCTGCCGTCAGCCTTCGGGCTTTCGCCGCTTTGTTCGTCAGACTCTGAGGTCAATTCCTTCGGTTTTTCCGTATCGCCTGACCTTGTCCCTTTCAAGGACAGCAGCGGTGTAAGCATAACCGTAAGCGCAATAAGAAAGGCGAGCAGTTTGTAAAAACCCATTTTTATTTCTCCTTATTTTTTATTTTTGTCAAGCCTTCGCTTTATTCATTGACTTTTTAATAACTTTTATATATAATATAAATTCAAGTATTATGTACCTGTTTGTAGGTTTTACCCAAGGAGAAAAGCTTATGTCCAAGTATATGTCCCCAATCACTAATGACTCCCTGATTAATCTATGCTCCGAAATCAGCATTAATGACAAGATTAACGTAGAGGATTATAACAGATACAACGTCAAGCGCGGCCTTCGCAACAGCGACGGCACGGGTGTTATGGCGGGCTTGACCAGAATATGCAGTGTTGACGGCTATTACATTCAGGACGGTGAGCGTGTGCCCAGACCCGGTATGCTCAAATTCCGGGGTCTCAACGTCAACGATTTGGTAAGCGGCTTCCGCAAGGACGACCGCTTCGGCTACGAGGAAATTGCGTGGCTTCTCATCTGCGGTGCTCTGCCCACGAAGGAACAGCTCGAAAAATTCAACAACGTTCTTGCCGAATGCCGCGAGCTGCCCGAGGATTTCATTGAAGATATGATAATGAAAGCACCGTCAGCCAACGTTATGAACAAGATGTCACGCTCCGTGCTGGCTCTTTATTCGTACGACGACAACCCCGACGATATATCGGTAGAAAACGTACTCAGACAGTGTATTCAGCTTATTGCACAGCTCCCCTCGATTATGAGCTACGCATATCAGGTAAAGCGCCGTCACTTTTACAAAAAGAGTATGTACATCCACCAGCCCAAGCCTGAGCTTTGCACGGCGCAGTCCATACTCCGTGCAATCCGCTCGGACAGAACCTTTACCGACGAGGAGGCAAAGCTGCTCGACCTTTGTCTTATTCTCCATTCAGAGCACGGCGGCGGTAACAACTCCACCTTTGCCACACGTGTTCTCACCTCCTCCGGTACAGACACCTATTCCGCAATTGCTGCCGGCATAGGCTCGCTCAAGGGTCCCAGACACGGCGGTGCCAACATAAAGGTACGTGAAATGACCACCCTTATGTCAGAAAGCGTTTCCGACATCACAAACGAGGGTCAGGTTGCCGACTACCTCAAAAGAATCATCCACAAGCAGGCAGGTGACGGCTCAGGTCTCGTTTACGGTATGGGCCACGCAATTTACACTATGTCCGACCCGAGAGCCGTGCTTCTCAAATCAGCCGCCAAGGACTTTATAAAAACCGAGGAGTTTGCAAGAAGATTCGAGCAGCTTGAGCTTATTGAAAAGCTCACCCCCGAAATTTTCCGAAAGGAAAAGGGCAATATGAAGCCGATTTGCGCAAATGTTGACCTTTATTCCGGACTCATTTTCGATATGCTCGGTATCCCCGAGGATTTGTTCACACCCATCTTCACCGTTTCCCGTATGGCAGGCTGGGCTGCGCACAGACTCGAAGAAATCAGCACGGGCGGCAGAATCATCCGCCCCGCATACAAGAACGTTTCACTCCCCGGCAAGTACATAGCACTTTCAGACCGCACAGAGGAAAACGTTATGCATTCAGATATGTATATTCCCAGCGAAGAACGCTTTACGTATTAAGAGGTGTAAAAATGAAAAAGATTAAAGGAAGTTTAACGAAGCCCGAGCCGTTTTCAATTATCGCGGTTGCTGCAATCAGCCTTTGCGTGCTGCTGCCGCTTCGTGTTTATCAGGTCACAAAGCTTATTGACCCCGAAACCGGCTTTTACACCGAAAGCAGTTTCACCGTGCCGCTGTTTTACGCCCTGTGCGCAGCAGTTGTTGCGGGAATAGTTGCGGTCAGCTTTTTGAGCCAAAAGGCAGGCAGGACAAGAAACGTTATTGCCCGCAGCACGCCCACGGGCATTGCGGCAGGTATAACTGCTCTTTCCGTAATGTTCGATTCGGTTTACAGCATTTACTCGTTCATTGAACTCAACTCGGATTACGTGGAGTCTGTGGATTTCACCCGTATGCAATACCTGAGCAAATCAGGCGCAACCGCTGTACTTCTGCAGGCAGCCTTCGGTGTGCTGACAGCCTTCTTCCTCTGGATTTACACCGTTTCCTGCTTCAGCAAAACGGCAAAGCTCAACCGCTTTGCAATTCTTTCCGTTGCACCCGTTGCGTGGACAATATGCAGAATTATCGTGCGTTTTGTGCGCAAAATAAGCTTTGTAAACGTTTCCGACCTGCTGCTTGAGCTGTTTTTGCTCGTATTCCTTATAACCTTCTTTATGGCCTTTGCCCAGATTGTGACCAATGTAATGCCCGAGGAGGCAGCCTGGAGGCTTTACGGCTGCGGTGTACCTGCCGCACTTATCGCCTTTCTCGTAAGCGTACCCAGACTTTTCCTTATCATAATCGGTCACTCCGACAGCCTTGTTGCCGACTACGGCTTCAACATCTGTGACCTCACGATGGCAGTGTTCATTCCCGTATTTCTCTACAACACAGCCTGTGCAAAAATTAAAAAATAACCGAAGAAAGGTCCGACTGACTTGTTTGTTGAAAATCTGCTCACAACTGCTCAGCAAGTACTGATTCTTTACATTTTAATAGCAGTCGGTTTCTTCGCCGACAAGGCAGGGTTATATACGGAAAAGGCTTCAAAGCTCAATACCAACCTGCTGTTTTACATCGTCACTCCGCTCGTAATTGTCAACAGCTTTCTCACCATTGACAATTCACCCGAAAACCTAAAAAATTTCGGAATTGCCGCACTTGTAGGCGTTGCGATACACATAGTGGGAATTGTTATAACCCTTCCGTTTTTCCGCAAAAGCGCACCCGATGCGGCAGGTATTTACAAATACGCATCCATCTACGGCAACTGCGGCTATATGGCTCTGCCGCTTGCCAACGCCGTGCTCGGCGCACAAGGTGTTTTCTACTGCTCCGCAGTAATTATGGTGTTTAACATTTTCGGCTTCACCCACGGCATATATATTATCGGAGCGCAAAACGGCAAGTTCAATTTCAAGAAGCTGCTTATCAACCCCGGCACAATCGGTGTTTTCTTCGGGCTGCCGCTTTTCCTTCTCGGCATTGAGCTGCCCGAAATAATTGCAACGCCCGTAACCAGCCTTGCCGCACTGAATACACCGCTTGCAATGCTTATTTTCGGCACGTACATTGCACACACCGACCTTAAAACAATGCTCACGGACAAAAATATTTACCTTGTTTCTGCACTAAAGCTCATTGCCGTACCGCTTGTAATGATAGGCATTTTCAGAATTTTCAGGCTTCCGCAAACACTTGCTATGGCTATGGCAATTTCCGCCTCAGCACCCAGCGCCAACAACACGGTAATTTTTGCAGGCAAATACAACCTCAACACAGGTGTTGCATCCAAAACCGTTGCGCTCGTCAGCTTCTTCTCTGTACTGACAATGCCGGTTATGATTGCGCTTTCAGCAGTTTAAAAAAGGAGAGATACAAATGGCAGAAAACAAAAAAAGAAAGGGGCAGAGCAAGCTTGCCTTCCCTCTCGGTTTAGCTGTAATAATCCTTGCGGTTGTCGGAGTTATATTCTCCGTAGGAGCAGGTATTGACGGTATCAAGGATTTGACGGATAAATCCGAAAAGAAAATTGAATACGAAACTATGCTCATACCCGTCGTTATGTACGACCCCGATATGTTTGACGACGTTTCAGCCGCCAACCTTGACCAGCTTACGGTCTGCGCCGTTTGGGGCGTTATCAAGGACGAGAACATTTACCCCGGCAAATACGAAACCGATGACAGCGGTAACATTATGATACCTGCCGAGGACGTTAACAAAAAGTTTGCAGAGCTTTTCGGCACCGACGTTATTCCCACCCACATCGGCGTAAAGGGCAATTTCGACGAATTCTCCTTTAACGAGCAGACACAGTGCTACCTCGTAACCTCCGCAGGTACTATGCCGATTTACACACCCGACGTAAGGGACATTGAAAAAACCTCAAACACGGTTGTTCTCACAGTCGGCTACCTTTCCGCAGAAGCCTGGGCGCAGGACAAGGCGGGCAACTTCGTTGAGCCCGAACCGAGCAAATACGTAAAGGTAACGCTTCGTGAAAACGACAACGGCTACTACATAAGCGCAATTCAGGCAACGGATTCACCCGACAACGCTGACCCCGGCGTTACGGTACTGCCCGCTACCACCGCCCCCGTAACGCTCGAAAGCACAAGCGAAGCTGAGAGCGAAACAGAAGAATAAACTCGGAAGAAAAGCACTATGGAACTTACCAAGAACGACGTAAAAATGACAAAAGGTGTAGCTATACTTTTTATGGTGTTGTTGCACTTATTCTGCCAAAAAGGCACTTTTCCTTATCAGCCTCTTGTTTTTATCGGTGAAAACCCGTTGGTGTATTACATAGGCTTATTCGGTGACTGTTGCGTAGTAATGTACTGCTTTTGCAGCGGTTATGCCCACGGCCTTATTAATCAGACACGCGAAAAGCCATACCTTTCGTTACTGAAACGTTTGCCGCCTTTTATTATTCAGTTCTGGGTCGTATGCACTTTGTTTGCTGTTGCAGGATTAATTATCAATGACCCTGCAATACCGGGTTCGTTATCCGTATATATAGGCAACATATTCTTATACCGGATGACTTACAACGGAGCCTGGTGGTTTGTCCTCACATATATACTTTTATGTGTTTGCTCCCCTGTCATTGTCCGTATGTGCAAAAAGAGCACCGTTATTTCATTAATCATTTTTTCTGCCATTTATTTTGTCAGCTACCTGTTCAGGTTCAATAAAATATCAATATTGCCGGACAACGCTGCCGCAAGTTATATAAACGGTATATTGGCACCGTTCGGTACATCTCTTCTTCCGTACGTACTGGGTATACTCTTTCACAAGCATAAGGTGTTCACAAAATTAAACATTTTTACTCAGTCGTGGAAAAAGCCTCTTAAAAATCTGATTCTGGCTGCCATTGTTTTAACTGCATTTTTGGTACATTGTGTCATCGAAACACTATTTATAGCAATTTTTACAGGAATGTCGGTTATTGTTTGCTTCAACCTTTGGAATAAAGGAAAACTGTCCTCAGCCGTATTTTCTTTCTTCGGCACACATTCAACCAACATATGGCTTACCCATATGTTTTTCTATCTCGTTTTATTCAAAGACCTTGTATTCGTTGCAAAATATCCTGTGTTTTGTTTTGCACTGATGCTGATAATTACAGTAGCTGTTTCTTTCATTATAAATCTTGTTATGAAGTTTATCACAACAAAAACTCCGTTAAAAAAACTTTTATAGATAAACAAAAGGCCTCTTCTCAAGCAAAGAGAAGAGGCTTTCATTTTTATGTTATGCTGTTGTGTCTTCCGTTGAAGGCTCGGTATTGCCGAGATAGATGTAGCCGGTCGCCTTGGAATAATCGAGGTTTGTGAAATCCTCGTTAGTACCGTCTTCAAAGACAAGGCGGATGTCGTAAACATTCTCTGCCTTCTCAACGTAGCTGAGCTCCAGAGCCTTGTTTGTGTGGAAATAATCCTGGGAAAGGACGTTCGGTGACCATTCCTCAGTACCTGCGGGACGGACGAGCATTGAAACCGCATCCTTACCCGTAACGTTTGCAACCACAACCGTTTTCTTTTCAAGCCCAACGTCTTCACCGTCTTCGAGTGCAAGGCTGCTTGATTCGTCGTCCGCAACGTCGTTGCCCGTGCAAGCCGCAAACGAGAACACGCACAGCAGAGCCAGAAGCAGCGCAAAAAGCTTTTTAAAATTATTCATATATATTCTCCTATAAAAAAATTTTCAGTAGTATTATATTACAATACTGTTGCGGTTTCAAGTGCAAGTTTCATCATATCCGTAAACGAGTTCTGCCTTTCCTCGGCAGAGGTTGCCTCACCCGTGATAAGGTGGTCGGAAACCGTGAAAATACCAAGTGCGTTTTTGCCTGCACGGGCGGCATTCATATAAAGCGCCGCACTTTCCATTTCAACGGCAAGCACACCCATTTTAGCCCAGAGCGCATTGCCCCTGAGCTCGTCGGGCAGACAGCCGTCATCACCGTAGAAGGTGTCGGAAGACAAAACGTTGCCGACATTGTAATTCAAGCCAAGTTCTTTTGCCTTATTCACGCAGGCTTCAAGAAGCTCCCAGCTTGCAATCGGGGCGTAATCGCCCGGCAAGTGAAACTGCTTTACAAAATTGGAATTTGTGCAGGCACCCATACCGATTACGACATCCCTGATTTTCACCTTTTCGCTCATACCGCCTGCAGTACCTACACGGATGATATTTTCAACACCGAAGAAGTTGAAAAGCTCATAGGAATAAATACCGATAGAGGGTATGCCCATACCGCTGCCCATTACAGAAACTCTTTCACCCTTGTAAAATCCTGTAAACCCAAGCATATTGCGCACGGAATTCACCTGCACGGCTTCTTCTAAAAAGTTTTCGGCAATGAATTTTGCACGAAGAGGGTCACCGGGCATAAGCACGGTTTTCGCAAAATCGTCGGGTGTTGCGTTTATATGCGGAGTAGGATAGTTTGCCAATTAAATCACCTCATCAATATCCGCCCGTAAAGTTTTCCTGCTTTACAAGCTTAACTATAGCACTTGTGCCGAGTCTATCTGCACCGAGTGCAATAAAGTCCTCAGCATCGGCAACCGAGCGTATTCCGCCTGCGGCTTTTATCTTCAGACCGTTTGAAACGTGCTTTGCAAAGAGGGCTATATCCTCCCTTGTTGCACCGCCCGTAGAAAAGCCCGTTGACGTCTTGATATAGTCTGCACCGGAAGATGAAACAATTTCGCACATCTTGATTTTTTCCTCATCGGTCAACAGGCAGGTTTCAATAATAACCTTTAATATCCTGCCGTCGCAGGCGGCTTTAAGCTGCTTTATTTCATCGAGCAATTCATCGTATTTTTTGTCCTTCAGCCAGCCGACGTTGATTACCATATCAATTTCGTCTGCGCCGTTTTTAACCGCATCGGCAGCCTCGGCAACCTTGACTGCGGTTGTTGAATAGCCCAAAGGGAAACCGATAACCGTACAGATTTTTACCTTTCCCTTTACATATTCAGCCGCCTGCTTTACAAAAGAAGCCGGAATACAAACGCTTGCAGTTTCATATTCAATGCCGTCGTCGCATATAGCCTTAATCTGCTCCCACGTTGACTCCTGCTTGAGCAGCGTGTGGTCAACCTTTGAAAGTATGTCCTTTATCTCCAAAGACAAAACCGCCTTTCGTGTTTTATTGTATTAATATATTAACATTGATTGGGTTTAATTGCAATAAAGAGTTTGACGAATTGTAAAAAATGCTTGCAAACAAAAACTATTATGTTATAATACTTTATTATATATTTTTATTACATAAGATTAACGGAGAAATTACGATATGGAAAACCAAGCACCCGAGCGCAAGAAGCGTGTACTCAGCCTGATTCAGCCCACAGCCGTACCGACAATCGGCAACTACTTCGGCGCGCTCAAAAACTGGAAGGCTATGAGCGAGGATTACGACTGCCTTTTCGGCGTTGCCGACCTTCACGCGATAACAGTACGCCAAGAGCCTGCAATGCTTCGCAAGCAGTCAACGGAAATGTTTGCGCTTCTGCTTGCAAACGGCCTTGACCCCGAAAAGAGCATTGTATTTATGCAGAGCCACGTTGCGCAGCACTCACAGCTGGGCTGGCTTCTCAACTGCTACACGCAGTTCGGCGAGGCTTCCCGAATGACACAGTTCAAGGACAAGAGCCAGAAGCACGCTGACAACATAAACGTCGGTCTTTTCTCTTACCCCACGCTTATGGCGGCTGACATTCTGCTCTATCAGTCGGATTTCGTTCCCATCGGCGCTGACCAGAAGCAGCACCTTGAACTGACGCGTAACATTGCCGAGCGCTTCAACGGCATCTACGGCAACGTTTTCACAATGCCCGAGCCGTTCATCGGCAAGAAGGGCGCAAAAATAACCTCTCTTCAGGACCCGACAAGCAAGATGTCAAAGTCCGACCCCAACCCCAAGGCTTCCGTTTCCGTACTTGACGAGCCGAATATGATAATGAAGAAGTTCAAGAGCGCAGTTACCGATTCCGAGGCGTGCGTACGCTACGCAGACGGTAAGGACGGCATCAACAACCTTATGACGATATACTCCTGCTGCACGGGCAAAGCTTACGAGGAAATCGAAAAAGAGTTTGACGGCAAGGGCTACGGCGATTTCAAGGTTGCCGTTGCAGAAGCTGTTATTGCAGAGCTTGCACCCGTTCAGGCAGAGTACAAGCGCATAATCACAGACACCGCCTACATCAACGAATGTATGGCAAAGGGTGCCGAAAGAGCAAGCAGACTCGCCCAGAGAACGCTTGACAAATGTATGAAAAAAATCGGCTTCAAACAAATTTAAAAAACTTATTGACAAGCGACAATCTCTTGTTGTATAATGTCTGCTATAGAATGAGAAATTTGCCCCTGCAAATTCGCGGAGGGAG
>JAFXCT010000073.1 GCA_017521365.1 Clostridia bacterium | reverse complement strand
TTCGACCTTGCGGTGGTCTGAAAAGGCCATACGGGTAAGGGCTGACATAGGCTCACCCTGACTGCCCGTTGTGATGATAACCATTTTTTCGGCAGGATAGCGGTTAACGGTATCAATGCTTACAATAATACCTTCGGGAACGTTGATATAGCCGAGCTCTTGTGCTATCGCAACAACGTTTTCAAGGCTTCTGCCTGAAAGGACAACCTTTCTGCCGAGCGCCGCAGCGGTATTGATAATCTGCTGGACACGGTGGATGTTTGAGGCAAAGGTAGCAACAATAATTCTGCGGTTGCCTGCCCTGCGGAAAAGGTGGTCAAAGGATTCGCCTACCTTCCTTTCGCTTTCGGTATAACCCGGTCTTTCAGCATTGGTTGAATCGGAAAGAAGACAAAGTACACCCTCTGTGCCGATTTGTGCAAGGCGGTTAAGGTCAATAGGCTCACCGTCAATTGGTGTTGTATCAATTTTGAAGTCACCTGTCTGGACAATCGTGCCCGCATCGCAACGGATGGCAAGTGCCACAGCATCGGGTATTGAGTGGTTGACGTGGATGAGTTCAACGTCAAACTCACCGAGCTTGATAGTATCGCCCGGCTTTACGACATTGAGTTTTGCAGACTCCAGAAGGTTGTGCTCCTTGAGCTTGCCCTGAATAAGACCGATTGTAAGCTTTGTGGAATAAATCGGGATATTTGCAGTCTTAAGCAGATAAGCCAGACCGCCTATATGGTCCTCGTGACCGTGAGTGACTACAATGCCCTTTATTCTGTCAATATTCTTTTCAACATAGGAAAAATCGGGCAGAACAAGGTCAACACCGAGCAAATCCGGCTCGGGGAAGGCAAGGCCGCAATCAACAAGGAACATACTGCCGTTGTACTCATAAAGAGTCATATTCTTGCCGACCTCGTTAAGTCCGCCGAGGAAGGCAATATGCACGGGAGTGTTGGAAACGGGCTTATTCTGCTTATTCTGTTTATTTTGCTTGCTTTGGTTTTTCTCCGTCTTTTTCTTGGTCTGCTTACGGGGCGGAGTCTGTTTCGGCTGTTTTGCAGGCTTTTCCTGTTTTACGGGTTTTTCCTGCTTTTCGGGTTGCGCATTGCGCTTGGAGATTTTTGAATAACGTGCAAACTTTTTAGTCTGCTTTTTCTTCTCCTGCTGTTTTGTCTGTGTGTTTTTTTCTTGCATAATCAATTCTTTCTTTTCTGTATTTTATATAATTATCCGCCTAACGCCCAAGGCGGAAAAAAATCCTGATTTTGTATTAATTATACTTTAATTAAAAATATCTGTCAAGTTAAGAGCTATTTCATGGGCTGTTTCGCTGTCCGCCGCCTGCACCTCCAGACAGTATCTTCCTCGTGTACCGTTTGGCGTAACGAGCACGTTCGAGCCTCTGACCCTTGCAAAAACATTGCTGCCGTCGGTTACGAGGTGCTCACACTCTACGCTGTCCGCAACCGCCAGTATATCCCGTGAGCTGTAAAAGCTTTTTCGGCTCACGGCAGTCTGAGGCAGAAGCCTGCAAAGCTCACCGAGGCCGCACCCGATTTGCGACATATATTTCATTATCTCAACTGAAAGGCAGACGCTGTCCCTTGCAAAAAGTTCGCTGCCGCCGACAAAGCTCCGCTTTATTTCCACGCCGTTTTCCGCAGCAAGCGCATCAAGGCTCTCCGAAAGTGAAAAAGCAAGCTCGACGGGAGCTTTTTCACGGGTTATTTTAAGCGCATATATTACCGACAGCAGCTCATCCCTTGTGTGTATTTTTCCGTACTCATCAAGTGCGCTGACACAAAGACCTGACGGGCTGAGGCAAAACACCGTTCTGCCCTTATTTTCGCCGCCCAAAGCAAGCACCGTGCGTGAAAGCTGGGATTTCACAAGTAAATTTTCGGATTTTATGCTTACGGCAATGCCCTCAAGGCTTTGCGCCGCTTCAAGCAGATGCTTATAATACGCCGAGTCAAGGTCGGTAACAAGGGTTACGCCTCCCCTGTGGCCGCCGAGCTTATCCTTTGCGGCAAGCTCGGACACAGCCTCCTCCTGAGCACCCGTCAGCCCCGTTGCGTCAGCACCGCACACGCTTATACTGCATTTTTTGTCGCCGCTTACAAAAATCGCTCCGTCAAGCGAATAATGCTTGCAGGCAAAGGCTGTCTGTGCCTCAAACGCCGCTCCTGCAAGCACGGCACAGCCGCCCTGCTTTTTTATGCCCTTTGCTATATTCTGCGCCGTTTCAAAAGAAGAATCTGTACCGCAGTAAAGCACACCGAGCTTACCGCCGAGCACCACGGCAACTGCGGCACCTATATTTTCGGCAACAGCGGCCGTAACGGCACAATTCAGAACACAGAAAGATTTCATTTTCGTCTCCTTTTATATTACGCTTTTTATGTACGCAAAGCAGTTTAAAAATATCTTTGGCTGAAAAGGTTAAAATTAATCGTTTTTGTTGTAATATGCAAATTAAAATGATAGAATATCAGACAGAATACTTTTCGGGATGATTTTATTTATGAAAAACGAACTTAAATTTGTAGAGCTTTTTGCAGACGGCTCTTGTTCCGGCAACCCGGGTCCGGGCGGCTGGGGCACGATACTGCGCTTCGGCACAGCGGAAAAGGAGCTTTCGGGCGGTGCGAAGGAAACAACAAATAACCGTATGGAAATAACCGCCGTGCTTGAAGGCTTAAGGGCACTCAAATACCCCTGCAAGGTTAAAATAATAACCGACTCCCAGTATGTTTTCAACTCAATAACCAAGGGCTGGGCTGAAAGCTGGAAGAAAAACAACTGGATAAAAAAAGACAAAAAGCCGGCACTCAATGCCGACCTCTGGAACGACCTGCTGACCGAGCTTGAAAAGCACGAGGTTGAATTCCAATGGATAAAGGGACACAACGGCCACAGCGAAAACGAGCGCTGTGACGCACTCGCTGTCGCTCAGACCGAAAAATATAAAGCAACGTAATAACTACAGAATAATACAGATAAGGCCGCTGCAGCCCTCGTTTATCACCTTTTCGAGCGTTTCCTGCAGTTTCATTCTTGCTTCGCCCGGCATACGGCAAAGCTTATTGTGAAGCCCCTCGTTTACAAGCTCGCTCAAGGATTTGCCGAAAATATTGGACTGCCAGATTTTAATCGGGTCTTCCTCAAACTCTTTAAGCAGGTAGCTTACAAGCTCCTCGCTCTGCGATTCCGAGCCAACAATCGGCGCAACCTCGGTTGTGATGTTGGCACGCATCATATGAACGGACGGTGCGGAAGCACGCAGACGAACGCCGTATTTACCGCCCTGCTTCATAATTTCGGGCTCCTCAAGTGTAAGCTCCTCGATTGAAGGCATTACTATGCCGTAGCCCGTCGCTTCAACCTCATCAAGCGCATTTTTGAGCCTCTCGTAGGCTCTTTTTGTTTTATTTAAGGAAATCATTTCATCCATTAGTGCCTGCTCATCGCTGATTTTCGTGCCCGTAACCTCACTTAAGGTTTCAAAGAAAAGTGACGGGTCTGTCTGTGCGCTGACGGTTGCACCGCCTGTGGCAAGGTCCATATCCCCCACCTTTACTGCGGAAAGGTAAGGACAGTCGCTGAGCTCCTTTGCAAACGCAGGCACGTCACGCACACGCTTGAGCCTTGAGGCTGCGGAGGCAACGGCAGAATCAATACCCGTGCGAACGGGATGGCCGGAATTAAGGCTCAGCATCCAGCCCGGCAGATTTACACCGACCTGCTTTATCGGGAACTCAAAAAGCACCTGACGCAGGATTTCTTTAATTTCCTCCTCGCTGACCGTTTTACAGTTAATTGCAATTACGGGCACACCGTAGGTATTCATAAGCTCTTTTGAAAGCTGTTGGGATTTAGCGCAAGCCGGGTCAACGCAGTTGAGAAGCACTACAAAGGGCTTACCGAGCGCTTTCAGTTCATCTACTACCCTTTTTTCGGCCTCGTAGTATTCTTCCCTTGAAATGTCGCCGATACTGCCGTCCGTGGTAATGACAAGCCCTATGGTAGAATGTTCGTCTATTACCTTTTTCGTGCCGATTTCAGCCGCCATATTGAACGGAATTTCCTTATCAAACCAAGGGGTTTTAACCATTCTGGGCTGTTCGTTTTCAATGTACCCGAGCGCACCGGGCACTATGTAGCCGACACAGTCTATCATACGAAGCTTTATTTTCACACCGCCCGAAAGCGTTACGCCGACCGCTTCCTCGGGAATAAATTTAGGCTCGGTAGTCATAATTGTTCTGCCTGCGGCTGACTGCGGAAGCTCATCCGTAGCACGTTCACGCTTTGCGGAATCGGTTATATTCGGCAGAACAAGCTCATCCATAAACCGTTTGATAAAAGTGGATTTACCCGTTCTGACAGGGCCGACAACTCCGATATAAATATCGCCGTTTGTTCTTGCGGCAATATCGTTATAAATGTTCTTGTTTTCCATTTTTTGTTCCTCCTTTTATCAGCTTCGGGGTATGATGAGCATAGTATCATCGTGCAGGGCTTCGCCGCTCAATGAGTTGCGTCGGCTGACGGCATCGACAGAGGTGCCGAAGCGCTTTGCAATATCCCAGAGCTTTTCGCCCTTATCGGCAAAATACACCGTAATTGCAGAAAGATTATCCTTGCTCTTTTTGCCCGACTCGGTTATATCCGTTACCGCAAGATGATTTTTGCGTGAGAAGACACAGCCCGAAGCGTTAAGCTGAATTCGTGCGTTGAGCTGAGTGCCCTTACCGCTTACGGCAACACCGCTTACACAGATATTCGGCTCATAATTAACATCTTCCGTATCGGAATTGACGGCAATATTGTGGCGGTAATCAACCCTTCTGCGTGCAAAGCAGGGCTTATCGTCGGCATCCTTATACAATACGCAAACCGTAACCGCACCGCTTAAATCGAGCTGAGAATCCGCAAAAGAATGTACACAGGTCAAATCCGTACACCACGAGTCGAGCACCCTTCCGACAGCCGCACCCGTAAAATCAAGCTCGGCAGAATTGACGAAGGTTTCATCAAGCACGGCGGCAAGCCCCTCTTCGCACACGCTGTCTTTCTGAAGCTCAAGCTCGTTTACCGTAGAAAAAGCGTCCGACAAGAGCACCGCCGCAGTTTTGGAATAGCCCCGTACAACGGCACATATACCTGCGGCAACGTCAATACGGCGCATTTCGCCGCTTTCGTCGGGCTTAAGCTGAACGTCAAGCGACGAGACGGAAAGACGCACGTCGCAAAGGCTGTTTTCATCAAGCCCCTGAAGCTCTGCAATCTGGCTTATAGGCATAGTATGTTCGGCTTTTGTGACCTCGCCATCCTGCGAGCAAAGAGTAAAAGCAAGCTGTAAATCGCCCTTAATAAGCGTTTTGTTGCTGACGTTTTTGGTCTGCGTAATAACGGGAAGTGCATCGGCGTGCAGTATGCTTTTGGCGTTTTGCGTACCCTCCGGCAGAGGAATAACCTCGCTCATCTGAAATAGCTTTGACGTACAACCCAGAGAATTGCAGGTCTGCACGGGCTGTTGCCTGAGCTGAATGCCCTGAGCCGAAGCGGAGCTTACAACCTGAGCGGTTTCACGGCACACAGCAGAAAAAAGAACGGTTATACAGCCGTGTACATCCATCCGCCTCGGGCTGACGGCACGGCAGTTTACATAGCTCGTCTTTGCCGAAACAAGCATAGTGCTTTCTTCGGGCAGAGAGCTCATTTCAACATATTTGTTAATCGGGCAGGACTGCTCAAAGCAGGAAATTGCGTCATCATCGCCAACATAAATCAGCTTAACAGTTGCGTTGCCGACAGCCGTTATACGGTTGCCCGTTATATCAACTGCGGTTATGCCCGGCTCAACCTCACAGCACAGCACGCTTTTAATATCCGGACAGTAATCGGGCAGAGTTATATCGCAATCCACACTCTGTTCGGCCTTTGCCTCACGGATAACACGGCAAGAGGACAGGCTTTGCTTTTCAACGTTAAAATCCATCATTTTTACCTCACCTTCAAAAGTATCAGTAAATATCTATGCGTGACGGCATATGATTATTCACAAATAATCATATGCCGTCAACTAAGTTTGCCTTTGGCAAGTGAAGTTGTCTTACGACAGTGAAGTTTGCTTCGCAAGTATTTATACAAACTTAACTTCACTTTTGCACATAGCAAAAACTTCACTGTGGTTTATTACAACTTCACTTCAAACAATAGGTTTCAAACTTCACCAAAAAAAGCTCAACCGTTTATACGGTCAAGCCTTTATGGTTTATTATATTCAGTTGAAAAGCGGTGTTGAGAAATATCTCTCTGCCGTGTCGGGAAGAACGGTTACAACCGTTTTGCCCTTGCCGAGCTTCTTTGCAAGGCGGATTGCGGCGGCAACGTTCGTACCGCTTGAAATACCGCAGAGAATACCTTCCTTGGAAGCTAAATCCTTTGAGGTCTGCAAGGCTTCCTCATCCTTGACAATACAGATATCGTTATAAATTTCGGTGTTAAGGATAGCGGGAATAAGACCGTCGCCGATACCCATCTGAACGTGAGTGCCAATTGAGCCGCCCGAAAGAATTGCGGCGTGCTCCGGTTCAACCGCCCATATTTCGATATCGGGGTTTGCTTCCTTAAGCGTTTCACCGATACCGGTAATAGTGCCGCCCGTGCCGATACCCGAGCAGAAGCCGTGAATGGGAGCATTGACCTGCTTTAAAATTTCAACACCCGTATAATTGCGCTGAACTTCAACGTTTGCGGGGTTTTCAAACTGCTGGGGAACGAAAACGTTTTCGTCCTCTGCCTGCATTTTGAGGGCGAGGTTAAGACATTCCTCGATACAGGCACCGATATTACCGGCATCGTGAACGAGAATAACCTCTGCACCGTACTGATTTACAAGCTTTCTGCGCTCCTCGCTTACGGAGTCGGGCATAATAATCTTCGTCTTGTAGCCCTTGACCGCACCGACGAGAGCAAGACCGATACCCTGGTTGCCGCTTGTGGGCTCGACAATAACGGTATCCTTGTTGATACGTCCCTGCTTTTCAGCCGCAAGAATCATATTGTATGCCGTTCTTGTTTTGATTGAGCCGCCGACGTTGAGACCCTCAAACTTTACGAGTATCTCGGCGGAATCCTCATCAACCATATTGGAAAGGCGGATAATGGGTGTATCACCCATAGCCTCAAGAATATTGCTGCAAACCATATATTCACCTCTGAAACGGTTTAATACTTACATATTATTCTGCACCTTGCCATAGTGCAACAGATTAGATTATACAGCATAAAGGAAATAATTACAACTTATATTTTTTAGAATTATTAATTATGTTGAAGAATTATTTTGTGTATTATTACTTTATGATTAACAGACACTTGAAAAAGAGATTGATATAAGGTAAAATGGGGTCAATAAATTACAGTTTGTTTGTGACAAACCATAATTTTCACAGCAAAGGAAGTGACTTTATGCGAAATCCGCTTGCGGACAGGCTCAGGCCGCAGACAATTGACGATATGGTCGGTCAAAGGCATTTACTCGCTGAGGGCAAGGCACTCAGGCGTATTATAGATTCGGGCGAAGTGCCGAACCTTATTTTCTACGGCCCGTCGGGTGTGGGCAAAACAACGCTTGCCGAAATTCTTGCAAAACGCACGAACAAATATTTCTGTAAGCTCAACGGTACTACTGCCTCCACCGCTGATATAAAAGAGATAATTGCACAGTCGCAGACGCTTTCCGCAATAAACGGCGTGCTGCTGTACCTTGACGAAATTCAGTATTTCAACAAAAAACAGCAGCAGACCTTGCTTGAATACATTGAGGACGGCTCAATTACGCTTATCGCCTCAACAACGGAAAACCCGTATTTTTACGTTTACAACGCCGTGCTCAGCCGTTCAACGGTTTTTGAATTCAAGAGCGTTGAGCCAAAGGAAATTGAGCCTGCCGTAATGCGTGCGTTTGATTTCCTTGCAAAGGAAGGCGGTATGGAATTTGAGCTTGAGGACGGTGTTGTGCGCCACATTGCCTGTGGCTGCGGCGGTGACGTGAGAAAGGCTATGAATTCCGCCGAGCTTTGCGCAATGGCAAGCAAGACCGTTGACAACAAACGCATAGTTACGCTTGAAATTGCCGAACAGCTTACACAACGAAGCGCTTTCAAATACGACAAAGAGGGTGACGAGCACTACGACATTGTTTCCGCTTACCAGAAATCGATGCGTGGCTCTGACCCCGATGCGGCTATACACTACCTTGCAAGGCTGCTTGAAGCAGGCGACCTGCCCTCCGCATGCAGGCGTTTGCTCGTTTGTGCCAACGAGGATGTAGGCCTCGCCTATCCCCAGCTTATACCGATAGTAAAGGCGGCTGTTGACACCGCTTTACAGGTAGGTATGCCCGAGGCAAGAATTCCGCTTGCCAACGCCGTTATACTTGTTGCAACCGCACCGAAATCAAACACGGCCTACGCAGCCATTGATTCGGCATTATCAGACATCAGAAACGGCAAAAACGGCCCGATACCAAGAACATTACAGAACAAACACTTTGACGGCGAGGACAACGACCACAAGGGACAGTTCTACAAATATCCTCACGATTATGAAAACCGCTGGGTCAAGCAGCAATATCTGCCCGACGCACTCAAAAACAGAACATATTACGAGTACGGTGAAAACAAAAACGAGCAGGCAGCAAAGGCTTATTGGGATAAAATAAAGAAATAAAAAGCAAAGGCTTGTCGATTGATTTCGGCAAGCCTTAAGTTTTGTTTATTATGTTTTACTTGATTTTTTCAAATGCTTCCAGCCAGAGACGCTTTATAAGCTCGTGACCGCATTCACCGGGATGAACACCGTCACCCGTCCAGTAAGAAGCAGGTGCCATTTTG
>JAFXCT010000072.1 GCA_017521365.1 Clostridia bacterium | reverse complement strand
GTCAATTATTTACACTAAAATTGTCAAAATATTTTCAAATCTTTTTAAAACAAACAAAATTAAGGAAAAACGATTAGATTTAGTCTGATTTGCATTGTTTTCATCTGTTTTTATTCGTTTTCGCTTGCTTTTCAGCATATTTTATCAAAATAAACAAAAAACCAAGAGAAACAGACGAAAACGGTAACGGTCAAAACAAAATCACTCTTGAACGCCGAGCGTGCCACACATACCCAAAAGTAAAATAAAAAGTATTGTTTTTCCCGAAATATACCCCGCCCCGCATATATGATATTTCACGCTCGCCGTCAGGCGTGTTTCTTTGATTATACAAAAAAATTTTTGTATAATATATATGTAAGCAAAAGATATGAGCTTATAGAAAAAGCATTATAAAAAGGAGGGATAAACAATGGAAAAATCTATGTTTGAGCGTTGGCTTGAAGCAACAACAAAAACAGGAGATATTATGTTCTAGTATCAATTCCAAAAGGATATGATGAAAAATAAGCTCCTGTCCGATAAAGAAATAGACGCAATCGCTGACAGAGTAATTCAGCGTTTAAATATAAAGGTTGACGCTTCGGAAATAATTGCGGCAATCGATGATTTAAACGACCGTTTAAATAATTTATTAAGATAATATCCAAGAGAAAAAGGAGAAAAATATGCCTAATGTAACATATCCAAATTAGAGGAATATAAAAATCAACCGTGAACGCGCCTCGGCTGATTTCCTCGGTATCAAAAATAATAATTGGCAAGCCGCGGCGCGTGACCTCGGGGCGCACGCTCTAATGCTGTATTTATATCTCGCGTCCAACGCTGACGGCTTTATGCTTGCGCTTTCCCCCGCCGCCATACGGCAAGCGGTTGGAATGCCGCCGTCCACATACCGTGACCAATTTGTTAAGCTCATAGATAAAGGTTATCTTATACAGCGCGGAGAGAGCAATACTTTTGATTTCTATGAAACTCCGCAACGCGTCACGCATACAACGGTAAACAATACGGTTGACGGCTATGACTTTACGGCAGACGATTATATTGCACCGCAAGCCGTAAAGAATGAAGCGGCAGAGGATAGAGAAATAAATATAGATAATACATATATCATAAATAATTGCGGCGGGGAGAAACAAGTTTCTCCCACGCAATTAGATAAATTTAACTTTTAAGGAGAGCTTATGACAGAAAAAGAAATGCTTGATTGTTTATTGTAGGTATGGGAGAATATGACGGAGGATAAAGACAGAGAAGCATATAAAGAAATCCTCTTGCTTTTGGATAATATGCGTAATTATTTGCGCTATGACCTCCAATGTGATTACACAACACCGACACAAGAAATAAAAGCGGGAACATTTATATTTTAACTACATACAAATAGAGCGGGAAGCCTTTGCGCCTCCCGCTCTATTGTCATATATACACCGCACCGACGCGTGCCGTATTTAACCGTAATTCACCGTTATTTTATCATTACACGCCATTCAGATTTTTCACAAGAATATCAATGCCTGTTTGTGAAACTGCAAGATAATAACGCTCCGTGACCTTGCCGCTCGCGTGTCCCATTTGATTACAAAGAATATGTGTCGGTGTGTTAAGCTCCGCAAGCCGTGTTCCGTATGTATGCCTCAAATAATGAAACTTAAAGTCTATTTTCAAGGCGGTCTTAATTGTTCGGCTGTGATACTTCATTGAGTTTACTGTTTGTATTTTTCCGTTCGGTAAACTGTTTACAAGTTCGAGCGATGAAATCTTGTTGCCGTCCACATCATAAATATATGTGCAGTTCTGCGCCCTCTGTGCTTTCAAATCCACCGCGTGCGCCTTTGTTTCTGCTTCTAACCTGATGAAATAATCTTTCAGCTTTTGGCTCATATATACAACTCTGCGCGCGTTACGCGTTTTGAGCGGTACAAGTTTTATCAATCCGTCCTGATACTGCATTTGTCGGTCAATGGTTATTGCACCGTTTTCAATGTCTATGTTCGACCATTTCAAGCCGTAGCATTCATTGATACGCAAGCCACAACACTTTCCCAATAGATAAGCGGTTTCGGCGTTCGAGTCTTTAAAATATGCGTCAAGGCGGTCTGTTTCCTCGCGGCTGAATGCTACAATGTCGGTATCTTCATCAATCTTCATTTTCGGCATTGAAATACGCACTTCTTTATTAACGCAAAGTTTGTTGTATTCGTCCACGCCTAAATAATCGCGGGAATATGCTTGACCGAAAACAAGATAAAACATTTTCAAGAAGCTCTCCACATATTTATAAGCTCGTCCCTCGGTGTAATAAAGATATGCAAGATAATCGTTGACCTCTGCAACGGAAATATCATCAACGAAGCGCGTGCCGAATTTTTCTTTTAGATGATTTTTCCATAAACTGTCTTGTTTTCTGATTGTTGAATACGCCTTTCCGCACCGTCCCCGCTCGCAATATTCGGTATAAACCTCTCCGAATGTCATTCGGCGTTCAGGCTTTTCAAATAAGCTCGCCACAAAACGCATTTCTGCAATCGCCTTTGCTTGCACCGCCGCTCTCTTGGTTTTGAGCGGGTTTCCCGCCTCGTCCTTTGAGCCTTTGCGGTTCACTCTTTTTCCGTCAACTGTTCGAGTGAAACGATAACACCAATTACCGTTCGGAAGTTGAGAGATACCTAAATCTTGTGATTTTGCCATTTTTGTTGTCCTCCTTTGTGTAGGAGGGACACAAAATTTAGTTTTTCACATTTCCTTTTGGAACACTTGTGTCTGCAACAACAAGCGTAAACACCTTGAAACACCGCACCTCCCGCGAATGCGAACGGAGTGAAGCATTCGACGAAATGGCAAGAGACGAAGCAAGACACGGCAAGGCATTCCAGGGTCTTCTTGAGAGATATTTTGGTTAATCATCTCCCTATAAATCACGAAAGAGTGGCTTTTCAAGCCACTCTTTTTTTGAGTCTTTTGTATGTTCCGTTGCACTTTTTATATACCGTAAAGAAACAAAATGTGTTCTCTAAAAACGTGTCTCTTTTTACTGTTATTTTTTAACAATTCCATCTTCTGTTCCGATTATTTCCAATTTACTCGGAAGACTTTCATTTATGTAATTACCGGATTTTAAGGTAATTGACTTGGTAATTGTACCTATAGCTTCGACCTTATCGCCAACTTTCAATTCACCAAAACTATATTCATCAGCATCAGAATAAACATCATAAGGTATCATATAAATATATTCATTATTAATTTCAATCTTTATCACTTTATGAGCTCCTGCTTCAACATGAGCTGTAAAACCATTGCTTGATAAGCCGATTGTCTCGTTATCAATTTCAGTTATTTTTCCTTTAACAATAACTTCTGCAGGAAAGTATTCTTCAAGGAACTCATTATAATCATCATTAAGCAAATAATCTCTGTATATATCACCTAACTCATTATATCTGAGTTCTTCACCGTTTTTAGCAGTTATGGTTGCCGATGTATTATCTCGAATTATAAAGAAAGCAGGATAACCTACTATCATTCCCATTATTATAAGCAAAATTACGAGCTTTTTAATTCTCTTTTTCGGATTTTTGGCACCGCAAGACTGACATTTTTTTGCGCTTTTTGCCATTTGAGCACCGCAAGTTTTACAAACCATCATTTTTTTGTTTGTTGCTGCTGTCTGGGTTGTCTGATTAGTTTCCATTTTGTTAACCTCCATACAATATTTGTTTCTGCTTTCTTGTTTAATTGGCATTATACATCATCTTTTGACTTGTGTCAATAGCATTATGCGATTGTGACAAGGTTTATTGTTTGCGTTAATCGCCCTAAAATATAATTAAAGAATTTTTTTAGGGTGATTAAATGAAACAGGAATACAGAGAGCTTTACGAAAAATTCGGATTAAACGTTGTGTTTTACCGCAAAAGGAAAAAATTAACACAGCTCCAATTGGCCGAGCTTGCCGATATTGACAGAAGTCATATCAGCGCAATTGAGCTCGGCAAGGTCGGCGTATCGTTTGATGTTATTTTTAAGCTTTGTGAAGTTCTTGAAATAACCCCAAAGGAATTATTTGATTTCAGGTAAACAGTTAGGTACTAAAGAGTGGGGAAAGCCACTCTTTTTCTTTCGTTGTAAAATATCTGTAAACAAATATGTATATTCCCGCACGAACTTTACTTTTAATTTTTCATTTGATAAACTTATTCAAAAGAAAACTTTTGAGGTGAAAGGGTTATGAGCGGCAAAAGAATTACAGCACTTATCATCAGTTCAATTTTTATACTTTCATTAACAGCCTGCGGCGAAAAGGAAGAAATCAACTCCCCTGCTGATAACACAACAGAAAGTGTTGAACAGATAGTTACACAGGATATTACAGAAGAAAATATTATAGAAAACAAATCCGATGAAACCAACGCCGAAGTAAGTACAGACGAAATCGAAACCGCTGAAAACTTAACGAAAGAAGCGGTTGACGATATTTCCGAATGGACTTTTGCACAAATAGCCGATTTTTACAAAAGCGCCGCAACAAAAACACATAAGGGTGCAAAATCCGAAAGAAACATCACGCTTACAAGTATTGACGTAAACAACGGACAGTACGAGAATGTATTTGAGTTTATAACACCGATAATGGCAAAGATTCTTGCCCGAAATTCAACCGAGGTTGACGGAATTACAGGAGGCTTTACAAAGCTTTCCGAGACAGATATTAAGAACGCCAAAGCTTATAAAAGCGGCAAAAACACGGTTATTGAAATGACAATGAAAAACCAGGTTGCAGGTCCCAGAGAAGATATGAACGAGGGTACTGTCGGCCACGCAATGGCTGTTGTCGGTGATATAGGCGTTGTGGTTGACCAGCTCAAGGAATACGGTCTGCCAATGGAGATTTCCGATGAGGATACATCTATTCACTACTCAAACGCAAGGCTGAAGGTAACTGTTGACCCCAACGGAAAAATTGTCAGCGGTACGTGGAGCTATACGGTTGATATAAGACTTAACAACTACAAGGTTTTTGGCAAGGATGTTCAGAACACGTCTGTTGTAATGGTCAACACAATTACATTATTATAACAAAAGCGCTCTGCTTAAGGTGGTTAAGCAGAGCGTTCTTTTATTTTAGTTTCAGCCTTCTTTTTCCATTTCCATTTTACTGAATTTCTGTCCCCAGGCATTTGCCCAGGCTTCACAATACAGCTTGTAATAAGAAATATTATTCTTCTTTCTGTAGCCTTCAAAGCAGTTGCACCATATCATTGACGGAACGGCAATTACGATATAGTAAAGCGGGCCGAGAAGCAGACACTGCCAGGTATGGCCGTACTCGTGAATACGGGTATTATAGGTCCACTTTCTGTTCTTGTGCTGGTCTTTCATAAAAATAAACAGTCCGAGTGAAAGTCCGCCGGATTTCCACGGCAGATAGACGATATACGAATAGCCGAAGCGCTGCCAGCGGCGCTTTTTGATTTTTGTGCAAATCAGAAACGCTATTCCTCCCACGATATTTACGGGCAGACCCCACGTCCATTGAACGAAGTAAAACAGAAAATCAAGGACGGCATTTTTGGCATTCTTTTCTCTTTTATCGGGTGCTTTTTTTGTAATATCAGGCATTGTTTATTTTCTCCTTTTCTGCTTTGAGTTCAAGTAAAATCAGGTATTCGCCGTTTTCGTTTGTTTCGAGCGTATGTGCTTCACCGCTGTTATTCTGACCGAGCCAGGTGTTTTCGAATTTCTGACCAGAAATAAGCTCGCAGATACGCTTTTCTTCTGACGAAAGTGTAACACTGCCGTATTTGTGCTTGGTAGCAATTGCGGCACGAATCATAGTGTGGTCATCCTTAGTCATACGGAAACGCTTGAGAAGAATAAGCGAAATCAGAGCCGCTGCAATCGGAATAACGGCAACACAGATTCTGACACCCGTTACGGCACTTGCGCTCTGCGCAAAAAGCTGACCCGTAGCCTTTTCATACTCGGATACGGTGTCACCCGTTATGAGTCCGAAGCCCTGAAGAGTGAAGCCTACAAGAGCAGCCATAACACCGCTGATGCTCTTTTTAATAAGCGTACTGAAGGTTGCGATAACGCCCTCTCTGCGGCGGCCGGTAATAAGCTCGTCAACGTCGGTAAGGTCGGGGAAAATATTGGTTGAAACAAAGCCGAGACCCGACATACCGAAGGGATAAAGCAGCATACTCAGCATCATAAGTGCAGACCAGAAAAATGAACCGCCCGACTGCATTATAAGACCTATTGCAAGACCCGCAACCATAAGCGGTGTGACGATATTACCGCATTTCTTTTTACCGTGCTTCATTGTCAAAGCATAATTAAGCGGAAAGGCTGCAGCCTCTGCAACACCTGCAACGGCGTTGAAAAGGGCATATTTACTGTACTGATTTGCAAGGTATTTAATATAATAAACCTTTGAATTTGCATAGAAGCCCGTTGCAAACTGATAAGCAAGACTCATAAAGAAATACTGCCTGAACGACCTGTTTTTAAAAACCAGAACATATTCACGGATTATGTATTTAACGTCGAGCTTATCCAGTTTATTGTCAAGTGAACTCGGCTCACGGGTTTTGGAATAAGTAAGGAATACCGCAATACCGAAAAAGATTGAAAGAACAATACCGATAACGAGGAAAGGTGCTTTTGAAGCAGAGGTTATATTATCGTTTGAGCCGAAGGCGGCAAGAATAACAACAACTATACCGAAGGCAGGCACCATACCGGCAGAATTGAAAAGATAGCCGACTGAATTATACTGCGTGCGAAGGTTGTATTCCGGTGCAAGCTCGGGCAGCATAGCCGTATGCGGAACACCGATAACAGTATAAGCTGTTTTATAAAGCATATAAACTATAACGAAATATGCCATAGCCTTTGAGCCGCTAAGACCGTATGAATTCCACAAAAGGGTGTAGGATATAACCATAATCGGTATACCCCAGAGCAGATATCGCCTGTGCTTGCCGGAAGCACTTCTCGTGCGGTCGGTAATAATTCCCATAACCGGATCGGTAACGGCATCCCACACGGTTGCAAGCATAACAACTATACCCGCCTGATTAAGTGAAAGGTTTACAACGTCGGTCAGGAAAACAGTAAAATACATACTGATTATGTAGCCTGCACCGCCCATATACATATTGGCGTAGCTGTAGTTAATCATCGGCAGTATGGCTGTTCTGAAATCGCCCTGAACACCTATGGCTTTTTTGATTCTTTCGCCCATCACAGCACCTCTTCTTACGTAAAGATTATGAAATAATTGTACGACTTTTGCACAATACTGTCAACTTATAATATTTATTGACTAATCGCACATAAAAAGATATAATAACAATAAAAATCAGCGGACAAGTGAGGTTATCGTTATGAAGAAAATCACAAAAGCGTTAAGTTTGCTGCTTGTGTTTGCCGTTTTGGCAAGCACAACGGGGCTTTTTGCAAGCGCAAGTGACAGCAAAAATTACTATTATATAGACGCAATTGACGGCGACGACGCAAACAGCGGCACAGATATTGACCACGCCGTCAAAAGCCTGAACGGTCTAAAGGACCTTAGCGTGGGCCCCGGTACTCACTTTCTTTTCAGAAACGGCGGCGAGTATGAATGTGCCGCTACACTCACCTGTGAGGGTACGAAGGACAACCCCGTCATCATTTCTTCATACGGCAAAGGCGAAACAGCCGTTCTTAAAACAAACGAGCATACAGAAGTATTAAGGCTTTTCGACTGCTCCTATGTCACGGTATGCGACCTTAACATTACCGCACCCAACGGCGGCGGAATATGGATTGATACCTACAACAAAACCTCTGTCGGCATTACAATTGACAATGTATTTTTCTACGGTATGCCCAACGGCAAGGTTCACAGCAGAGACGATTTCCAGAACGGTGCAGCAGGTGCAAGAGCGGCAATTATGGTAAAGGGTCTTCCCGCAAAATCAAGATACGCAGTTAACGACCTGACTATTACAAACTGCGAGGTTTACGACTGCGCAAACGGCTTTATTATATGGGGCTCGTGGAATGAATCGCAGACACCCTGGTGTGAGGAAGAGGATATCGACCCCATTTTTAACACGGGACTTCTTATTGAAGGCTGTTATTTCCACGAAATGGATGCCGAGGCTGTTGTAATCGGTATGTGCGACGGCGCACTCGTAACGCATTGCAGGTCAATCAACTGCTGTCAGGGCGAGGGCGTTGACGAAAACGGCGAAATCGAATATTTCACCGCTGCAATGTGGTTTTGGGGAAGCGTTAACAGCACAATACAGTACTGTGAAATTGCCGGACAGAAGAACTTCGGCGACGGTATGGCCGTTGACTTTGACTCCTTCTCACACAACTGCACCTACCAGTACATATATTCCCACGACAATATGCGCTTTATGTGCAACTGCCCCAACCACAGCGGTCAGCACGGCAACACGGTAAGATACTGCCTTTCCGTTAACGATAACGGCGGCAGAAGCACCACTGCAGGCGGTGCAGGTGAATACGGCTTCAGCTTCTACAACAACACGATTATCAACTGCGGTGAATTCCAGATAGTAAACCTTTATGAATCACTTTTTGCAAACAACATTATAATCCCTGCAGACGGTTTCACAATTGCTTACGACCTTGACCCAACACGAGGCAACACGGTAACCAACAACTGCTACTACGGCGTAATGTCACCGCTTATTGATTTAGGCTCGTTCAACACGGTACCCGGCTTTGCAGGAGAAGGCTTTGAAGGGCTTGAGCAGTATTTCCTTTCCGACAAATCCCCTCTTATCGGCGCAGGATTGAGAATTGAGGACGACGAGTGCACGACTGACTTCTTCGGCAACGAAATAACAATCACAAACATCGGCTGTTACGGCGGCGAAGGTGTTGACGCACCGTACGATAAGGAAGGCTTTATTGAAAAGCTTATAAGAACAATTCTTGATATTATCGAAACAATAAAGCACGAAATTTACGTTATTTTTGATTAACAGCGGAGGCAAACAAAATGAACTTTCTTGAAGAGCGAATTTTAAAGGACGGCATTGTAAAGCCCGGAAACGTGCTCAAGGTTGACAGCTTTTTAAACCACCAGATGGATATTGAGCTTATGGACAGAATGGGCGAAGAATTCCACCGCCGCTTTGCCGATAAGAATATAACAAAGGTGCTTACCATTGAGGCTTCGGGTATAGCAATTGCCTGCTCTGTTGCAAGGTGTTTCAATGTTCCGCTCGTTTTTGCCAAAAAATCCAAGAGTGTAAATATTGAGGGCGATATGTACATAGCCGAGGTTGAATCCTTTACCCACAAGAACAAAAATCAGGTTATCGTTTCAAAAAAATTCCTCAACGCAGACGACCGTGTTTTAATTATTGACGATTTCCTTGCAAACGGCTGTGCCTTACAGGGTCTTATTTCAATAACCGAAGCATCGGGTGCAACGGTTGAAGGACTTGGCATAGCAATCGAAAAGGGCTTCCAGATAGGCGGTCAGGTTATAAGAAACCTCGGGTACAAGTTGGAATCGCTCGCAATAGTTGACGAAATGAACGCCGAAACAGGCGAAATAAAATTCAGAGAACAGTGATAATTATGAAAACATTTACAGTAACCGCCCATACGGGCTGTATGGGCACGAAGCCCAATTCAATTGACTCAATATTAAAAGGCTGCGAATCGGGCACAGACATAATTGAATTCGACCTGAACTTTGACAACAACGGTACACCCGTGCTTTCACACGATGCACCGAAAGGCGGAGAGGTAACGCTTGACGAGGCTTTTGCCGTCCTTGCAAAATGCAACGGGCTCAAAGCAAACGTTGACGTAAAATCCGTCGAAGCAATTGAAAAAGTCGCTCCGCTTGCAAAGAAGCACAACGTACTTGACAGAATATTTTACACGGGTGTTCACGAGGGTTTTGTTGAAGCAGTTAAAACACGCTCACCCGAGGTAAATTATTACCTCAACGTAAATGTAGCCTCCAAATGGAAGCAGACAGATAAATATCTCCAGTCGCTTCTTCGTAAGGTTAAGGACAACGGTGCGTTAGGCATAAACTTCAACAAGAATAAAGCCACAAAAAGGCTTGTAAATACCTTCCGCAAAAACGGCTTGCTTGTTTCAATATGGACGGTTGACACAAAGAGAATGATGAAAAAAATCATTTCCCTGTCACCGGATAATATTACAACAAGACACCCCGACGAGCTGATAGATTTATTAAACAAATAAAACAAAGGAGACATCCTGCCGCTGTGCAAGGTGTCTCCTGTTTTATATTTATGATATTTCGCTTTATTTAAGCTTCCGCAATATTTCTTGCCACATACACACCGCTGGCGGAGGCGTGGGAAAGAGAATGGGTTATGCCGCTGCCGTCGCCGATGATATAGAGTCCGTCGTACTTGCTTTGCAGCTTTTCGTTGACCTCAACCTCCATATTGTAGAACTTGACCTCAACGCCGTAAAGCAGAGTATCATCGTTCGCCGTACCCGGCGCAACCTTATCAAGCGCATAAATCATTTCTATTATACCGTCAAGAATACGCTTGGGAAGCACGAGGCTCAAATCACCGGGAGTTGCGTTGAGAGTGGGTGTGATGAAGGATTCGTCAATACGGTCCTTGTTCGAGCGTTTACCCCTGATAAGGTCGCCGAAGCGCTGAACTATAACACCGCCGCCGAGCATATTGCTCAGCCTTGCAATGCTCTCGCCGTAGCCGTTGGAGTCCTTAAACGGCTCGGAAAAATGCTTTGCCACAAGCAATGCAAAGTTTGTGTTTTCCGTCTGCTTGGCAGGGTCTTCGTAGCTGTGGCCGTTTACGGTGATGATACCGTTCGTGTTTTCGTTAACAACGGCACCCTTCGGATTCATACAGAAGGTGCGCACCTTATCGCCGTATTTTTCGGTACGGTAAACGATTTTACTTTCATAAAGCTCGTCCGTAATGTGAGAGAAAACCTCGGCAGGCAATTCCACACGCACGCCGATATCAACACGGTTGCTGTGAGTGGGAATGTCCAGCTCGCCGCAGACCTTTTCCATCCACTTACTGCCAATTCTACCGACAGAAATAATGCACTTTTCGCAGGAGTAAGTCCCCTCTTTACACACAATCTCATAGCCGCCGTCAACAATATTAATTGTTTCAACGGGAGTGTCAAAGTAGAAATCGACCTTATCTTTAAGATAGCTGTAAAGATTTTCAAGCACGACATAGTTTATATCCGTACCGAGATGACGCACGGAAGCCTCGAGAAGATGAAGGTCATACTGAATGCACTGCTTTTTAAACGAAGAGCCTGCCGTTGTATAAAGCTTTGTGCCCTCACCGCCGTAGGCAAGGTTAATTTCGTCAACATAGTGCATCAGCTCAAGTGCGTGCTTTTTACCGATATACTCGTAAAGCGTGCCGCCGAAATCGTTGGTTATATTATACTTTCCGTCCGAAAAAGCGCCTGCACCGCCGAAGCCGCTCATAATAGAGCAGCTTTTGCAGCCTATGCAGGTCTTTATTTTTTTGCCGTCAATAGGACAGTGGCGCTTATTGAGCGCATAACCCGCCTCAAAAACGGCAACCTTCATATCGGGAGCAAGCTTTGAAAGCTCGTAAGCGGAAAATATACCGCCGGGGCCTGCACCGATTATAATAACATCATATTTCATTATCTATCACTCAATTTTTATTCTATAGGCTCAAAATCAGAAGCGGGATGCTTACACCACGGACAGACAAAATCATCGGGCAAATCCGCACCCTCGTGCACGTAGCCGCAGATTTTGCAGACCCAGCCCTTGGTCTTGGGCTTTTCGGGCTTTGGCTTGATATGAGCAAAATAATACTCATAAGTTACGCTCTTTTCGTCATTTAAAACTTTCGCCTCGGTGACCTCGGCAATAAACATTGTGTGTGTGCCACAATCAACCTTTTGGCTAACCTTTGCGCTGTAGAAGGCGTTTGCATATTCCGTCAGATAAGGCAGGTTATTTTCCGAAACAGCCCAAGACTCAAAGCCGTCAAACTTATCGGTAAATCTGCCCGAAGAAAATCCGAAGCGTTCAAAGAGTGAGAACGGTGTGCTTTCCGTAAGAACGCTGACATTAAATACACCGCTGTTCATAATAAGGTCGTGCGTATAGTTAGCCTTATTTACGCACACGGCGATTTTCAAAGGGTTTTGAGTAACCTGAATAACGGTATTTACGATACAGCCGTTATTCTTAACGGAATCTGCCGCCGTCAAACAAAAAAGTCCGTATGAAATTTTAAACAAAGCATTATTATCAACAGTATTGCTCATTTTTCAATCCTCCGTTTTAATAATTATTGCCAGATTGATTATACCAAAACCTGTATGCTAAATCAAGATAAATTATTCTATTATCAAAATTATAACCTGACTGAATATTTGTAAATATTTTGTGAATTATTATCACTTTATTTGAATTGTTTGTGTACAAATGATATATTGTTTTTGTGAAATAATTTTACTATAGGGGTGTTTTTTTGGAAATAGCTGTTTGCGACGACGACACGATAGACAGAAACACCGCCGCACAAATGCTCAGGCAATGTTTAAGAATGAGCAATTCGGGCGGCGGTATAACCTGCTTTTCCAACGGCATTGAGCTGTTGTACGAAGCACATGACGGCAAAATATTCGACGCAGTTTTTCTGGATATTTATATGGACAAAATGCTGGGGATAGATGTTGCACGGCGGCTGCGTTCAAGCGGATACACGGGAAAAATAATTTTTATGACCGCTACCTCGGGCTTTGCCGTTGAGAGCTATGAGGTCAAGGCATCGGGATATATGCTCAAGCCCGTCACCTTTGAAAAGATTGAACTTATAACGAAAGAGCTGCTGAAGGATTTCAACTCCGAGGTTTATCACCTGAGACACCGTGGAGAAATAATCAACATAGACTACAACAACATAGTTTTCGTGGAAAGCTGTAATTCAAAGTGTCTGCTGCACTGTGCCACGGGAGATACGCATACGGTGTACAAGCGCCTTTGCGATATTGAGGACGAGCTTTGCGACAGCCGTTTTCTGCGCTGTCACCAGAGCTATCTTATCAATATGAACCACATTGTTCACGCTGACAAAAGCTTCCAAACCGCAAACGGCGAAACCGTACTCATAAGGCAGAAAAACTTAAAAGAAATCAAGGATATTTACTTCAGCTTTCTTAAGTAAATCAGCCTGCCTTAAGCTGAAGTCTGAACTTATCGGCTATCATTGCAACAAATTCGGAGTTTGTAGGCTTGCCCCGTGAGGACTGTATTGTATAGCCGAAATAGGAATTGAGAACGTCCACGTCTCCCCTGTCCCAGGCAACCTCAATAGCGTGGCGTATTGCTCTTTCAACTCTTGAGGATGTTGTAGCGTACTTTTTAGCAACGCCGGGATAAAGAAGCTTTGTTACAGCGTTGATGCTTTCCTCGTCGTTGATTGCCATAAGTATTGCTTCACGAAGATACTGGTAGCCCTTGATATGTGCCGGAACGCCTATTCTGTGAAGAGTCTGTGTTACCTGCATTTCAAGGCTTGCGGCAATGTTTTCTTCAGTCTTTGCCGTACCTATACTTAAGTTACTGATACGCTTTGCCATTTCACCGAAATCGAACGGACGCAGAAAGTAATAATCCGTGCCTGCCGACATAACCTCGCTTTCAAGAGTTGGATTGTCAAAGCCCGATACAACGATAAACTTCGGCTGATGTGCAAGACCTGCCGCACGGAGGCTTCTGATAACGCCAATAGCATCAAGGTTGGGCATAAACACCTCCATAACCACAATGTCGGGGTTTTGCCTGATTACGGCATCAATCAGCTTTCTGCCGTCCTTTTCAACACATTGAGCGTCAATGCCGTTTGCCTGCATTGATTTTGCGCAGGGCTTACCGAAGGCTTCGGAGTTATCTGCCACAAGAGCCTTTAAATTCTTATCCATAAATCAGTTTTTCCTTTCTTTTCGGGTAAATAAGCCCGTTGTTTTTGTGAGGATTGCTCATCTCGTAACGTATAATAGCAAACTTTGGAGGATAAAAACCGTACTTTGTGAAAACGGGGCTTTTGGCATTGAGTTCGGCAAAAGCGCAATAAAAATAAGCACACAAAACAAATAACACGGCTGAAAAACAGCCGTGTTTAGGGAATATTATTCATTTTTCGGGTATAACCTCGGTTACGGTCAGTTTCCTGTCGGAAACGGTAAATTTTACTTCAAAACCGGCGAAAACGAAGCCGTAAACCCTTTCGGGGTTATTCTGATAAGAAGGCCTCGGGTCACCGCTTAAAACCTTTATGAGCGTTTCACGTTTATCTTCGGGTATTTTATCAAGAAGCGTTTCTTCAAAGTCGACTTCAAGCTTTCGCTCATCAAGATTATCCGTAAATCCGCCGACGGCATCGGGTATACTGTCGGCATAAGGCAGATAAGGTTTGATGTCGTAAATCGGCGTGCCGTCCATCAAATCGCTTCCGCTTACATACAATACCGGACCGTCGGATGAATTAAGCTCAACTCTTTCCAGCTTAACGCAGGATAGTCCGATAGGATTCGGGCGGAAAGGAGAACGGGTTGCAAAAACGCCCATACGGGTATTGCCGCCAAGCAGAGGCGGTCTGACCGTAGGTGACCAGTTTTCCCTGACCGCTTCGGAAAACTGCCACAGCAGCCAGATATGCGAAAAATCCTCTAACCCTCTGAACGCCTCGGGCACACGGTATTCCGCTTCAAATATAATTTTACCCTTGATTTCCTCAACAAGACCGCTCTGCCTTGGCAGACCGAACTTTGTGGGGAAATCCGTTTTTATGTGTGCAATAATTTTCATCTGTAATATCTGTCCGTGTTTTTTAAATAATCAATGAGCATCATCGGCCAATCGGTCTGAACAACGTCAAAGCCCCTATCGGCAAGCCAGCCCCAGCCGTAATCACGGGAAACTGTCAAAGCGCTGTCATCGCTGTGGCCGCCCGAAAGCTGTTCCTTGTAATCGTAAATAATCGAATTAATCCAAACGAGAATGTTGTCTTTATGCATTTTCTCAATAAATTCTTCGCCTGCAAGCGGTGATGAATCCTTTTCAAAAAGCACCTCAACGCCTACGTAGTTGACGTTACGCTTTAAAAGCTCCTCGTGTGCAGGGTGCTTTTCTTTGACTATCGGCATAAACTGAAGCTCCGGTGCAAGGTCTTCGAGCACCCTTATGACCTTATCGCTCATTTTGCTTTTGACAAGCACCTGGTCAACCATATTGTGGTGCTTGATAGCCTTGTAAATCTTTTCGGGGTTGCCCCAGAATTTATCCACGTTGATATAACAGCGGTTTTTGAAGGCTTCAAGAAAGTCGTCAAGGCTTGTAACGCCGAACTGAGTCGGAGTTTCATCGACGTTGCGGTAGCGCAGCTTCTGCACAGTCTCGTATTTCATAGTCGGAATAAGCCTTAATTTGCCCAAATGCGGCTTTTCCATACCCGGGTGAAATAGAACAAGCTTGCCGTCACGGGTGCAGTCAACGTCAATTTCGAGCATATCTGCACCCTGCATAAGCGCGATTTCATAAGCCGCCATTGTGTTGCAGGGAATATTTCCGCCCGAAGCACCGCGGTGAGCAACAACGATTATATTTTCCTTTGCCTTTTCTCTAAGGTCGAATTTCATAGAAAAACCTCGTTTAAAGTATTTTCTAAAATTGTAGCATATCCGTTCATTGATTTCAACAAAAACAAATTAGAGTTTGTCGAGGACAAACTATGCGTAATTCGTAATTAACGGTGGGTTTCACCCACACCCAATTATAATTTAACACTTAAAAGCGTGTCATTCTGAGGCGTAGCCGAAGAATCTTAAAGTCTAAAAGATTCTTCACTTTCGTTCAGAATGACATAACATAAAGGTTTATTTAAAATCCGGAGCGTAGCAACCCACAATTCCGCATCGAATTGCGAATTACGAATTAGCTTGACAAACTGTAATTCATCAATACATTTTCACAAAAACGGCTTTACCGTCGGCAATATGTACCGTAAGTGTATGATAGTCAACCGTCATTCCCGCATTTGATGAATAGCCGACAAGTTTCGGACGGCTTACGTGAATATAGATGTTGTATTTGCGTACTATTACTCTGTCTTCATAGCCGTCAGCAAAATCATAATACTCGGTAACGTCACCGATATAAATATTTTCCTGCTCAAGAATCTGTAAAAAATCCGTTTCGCTCATTCCTAAACGGTATTTCTGCGAGAAAGAATCATATTCCTCCAAGGTCATTACGGTAGTGTTACAGGAGCTTTTATTATAAACGGTAAATTCGGTTACCGTATCATCGCCCGTAACACCGATTTCTGTTTTTGAGGATTCCCCGACATATTTGTTACCTTCCCTTATATATCCTATGCTTTCCATTCTCTTGTCCAGCTCTTCAAAGGTAAGGTCAACCGCCATACCGTCCGCAAGGAAATCCGACAGCTTATCCATTATTCTCTTTTCGGCTTCAACTTCGGCAGAGCTTGCTGTGGGTTGGGTAGTTGTTTCATTACCGTCAAGGTACTCCTCGTTATTTTCGGGAAGAACGATATAGCCTTTGGAATAAGAATAGCCGATTTCAGCACCAAGTGATAAAACCGAAACGAGAAGAACAATTACTGCACAGATAAAAAAACGCTTCTTTCTGCGGGAATTGTTAACGGTTTCAATACCGAGAACGGCAAGCCAAGAAGCCGGAAGCAACAGAAAACCGAATACGGCAATAAAAGTAAGCAGCCACGGTGCATCGTTCATTGCGCTTAAAAATGCAGGCAAAAAAGCTTCAAAGTTTAATACAATCAGGAAAATTAAAATAAGGAACATTGCCATAATTATTATTGTACTTCCGAGAATCGCAAACACACGCTTGAACAGATGAGATACAACAAAGCAAAATGACGTTATAATGCTTGCAGCAACGAAATACAACACCGCTACAACAGCCGTAAACACACCGTCGGGCAGAACGTCAAAATCGTCAAGAGGCAATAAAGCATTTACAATACCGAGAGCCTTTGCGCTTGCCACCAGAATTGAAGCAAATGCGATAAGCATTTCGGCAACGGCAAAAATGAAGCTTGCAGTTACCCTTTCAAAAACCGATATGGGCAAAACTCTGCTGTAATATTTCCATTTTGCCGCATATCCGTCCGACAGCAGGCAGGAAAACAAAGCAGCGATAACAAATCCATCGCTGATAACGGCAAATCCGAACGCAAGCTGTAAAACGTGCAGAACGGAAAACCAAAACAGCAACGAAAAATTTCTGTTAACAATGTGCCATTGATTAACCAATGCTTTTTTCATTGTCATTCCCCCTTTTTATGACAAATGCCGATTCTTGACAAACAGAACAAAAAGCTCTTCCATACTTACAGGCTCGAAATCCATGCCATCGGGAATAGCCGTGCGTTCTATAACGGCATCGACACCGTAATGTGTTTCTATGCTGCCTTTTACCGATGAGGGCTCAATTCTGCCAAACTCCTCAGCCGTACAGTGAACCGTTGCATACCGTTCAAGAAGCCTGTCCTTTTCATCGCAAAGCACTACCCTGCCCTTGTGGATAAAAGCAACGTAATCACAAAGCTTTTCAAGGTCGCTGACAATGTGGGAGGATATGAGCACGGAATTTGTCGGCTCCCGCGTAAATTCGAGAAGAATTTCAACAATCTCATTTCTGACAACGGGGTCAAGACCGCTTGTAGGCTCGTCCATAATCAGCAGCTTTGCCGAATGAGAAAGAGCAACGGCAATACTAAGCTTCATCTTCATACCCTTTGAAAGCTTTTTGACAATCTTCTTTTGGTCAATATCAAAACGTTCAAGATAAGAGAAAAACTGCTCCTCGTTCCACTTAGAATATGTACTTTTCATTATTTTGTTAATCTGCACAGCAGTAAAGTAAACGGGGAAACAGGGTTCATCAAGCACAACTCCGATATCGTCCTTTGCCTTAACCCTCTCCTCTGCCGTATTGCAGCCGAGCAAGGAGATTTCACCCTTATCTTTCTCAATAATATCAAGCATAAGGCTTATTGTCGTGCTTTTACCTGCACCGTTTTCGCCTATAAGTCCCATAATACAACCGTAAGGCAGAGTAAGGCTGACGTCTTTAAGCTCAAATTCTCTTGTGCCGCTTTTTTTCGATTTGTACTTTTTACAAAGTCCTTTTAACTCGACAGCGTTCATACATAATCCTCCCCCGAAATAAATTTATACATTTCTATAATATCGTTTTCACTCAGGTTGCAGGAATCGGCAAGCACGGATATTTCCTGCATATATTCCTCAATCTTACGCAGGTTTTCCTCACGGAGAAGGTCGGTATTCTTCGTTGCAACAAAGCAGCCCTTACCTGCAACGGTATAGACAAAGCCCTCACGCTCAAGCTCATCGTAAGCACGCTTTGTCGTAATAACGCTGATACGCAAATCCTTGGCAAGGTTACGGATTGACGGCAGCATTTCATCCGCACTTACGGCGCCGCTGATTATATGATTTTTAATCTGCGTGTATATCTGTTCATATATCGGAACACCGCTTCGGTTATTAATAAGAATATTCATTTCACACCTCCTGTGAAAACAAATTCCAATCTGTTCATAAACAGTATATACAGTTTGTAATGAAATGTCAATACAGTTATCAAATTATGCACTGTTTTTTTATGTTGACATTTTCCATATATAGTATTAAAATATATTGCGTATATTTATCGGAGGTAAAACAGAAATGAAACTTGACAAGCTTGTTGGCGAGCGATTCAAAGAAAGACCGTCGGACTGTGTTATTGACAGCCACGCACTTACAGTCAGAGGCGGATACATCAAGAACGTGGCAAACGGCATTTATTCTTCCTACCCCACTCTTCGCAGAATTACCAAGAAGATTGAGCAGATAATAAGAGAAGAGATGGATGCTATTGACGGTCAGGAGGTTCAGTTCCCCGTTGTTATGCCTGCTTCCATTTGGGAGGAATCCGGCAGATACACCTCTATCGGCAGCGAAATGGTACGCTTTACAGACAGAAACAAGGCTCCCCTTGTGCTCGGTATGACACACGAGGAGGCTGCTGTTCACCTTGTCCGTGAATACGCAAACAGCTACCAGAAATATCCCTTTATGATTTACCAGATTCAGACAAAGTTCCGTGACGAGGGCAGACCCAGAGCAGGTCTTATCCGAGTACGTGAATTCACAATGAAGGACGCTTATTCCTTCCACACATCACAGGAAGACCTTGAAGCATACTACCAGAGATGCTACGACGCTTACAACCGCATTTTCGCTCGCTGCGGTATTCCCGAGGTTGTAACCGTCAAATCCGACTCGGGTATGATGGGCGGCAGCATCAGCCACGAATATATGCTTCTCACCCCCGTTGGCGAGGACAGCATTGCGGTTTGCTCCGAGTGCGATTTCAGAGCAAACATTGAGGCCGCACCCTGCATTGTTGAAAACGAAGCAGACGCTGTACTCGAAGAGCTTACAAAGGTACACACGCCCGATATGCACACGATTGAAGAAGTATGCACCTTCCTCAACGCTTCGGCTGAAAAGTCCTGCAAGGCAGTTGTATATCAGAGAAATGCAGACGACACTTATATCGTTGCTTTTGTGCGCGGTGACCTTGAGGTAAACGAAACCAAGCTTCGCAACACGGTAGGCTGTGACATTCACCCGGCCGAAATCGTTGACGGCTGCGGCATTGTTGCAGGCTTTATCGGCCCGTGCAATATGGACAAAAGAGTTTCCGTTTACATTGACGGCTCACTCAAGGGTGCAACTAACCTTGTATGCGGTGCCAACGAAGCTGATTACCACTACACGGGCTTCAACATTGAGCGTGACCTCGGCGAGGTTGAATACTGCGACGTTGCGGCTATCAAGGACGGCGGCATCTGCCCCGTCTGCGGAAAGCACAGCATTACGATTTCCAGAGGCATCGAGGTCGGTAACATCTTCCAGCTCGGTACGAAGTACACCAAAGCTATGGGTATGCAGTACCTTGACAATCAGGGCAAGGCACAGTACCCGATTATGGGCTGCTACGGAATCGGTGTGGGCAGACTTGCCGCAAGCGTTTGCGAAGCATACCACGACGAATACGGCCCGATATGGCCGATGGCTATTGCTCCCTGGCAGGTACATCTTTGCTGTATGAGAGCCGACAACGCAGAAGCCAAGGCTTGTGCAGACAAGCTCTACGCAGATATGCAGGCAGCAGGCGTTGAGGTTATTTACGACGACAGAAGCGTCAGCGCAGGCGTTATGTTCTCCGACGCTGACCTTATCGGTGTACCGCTGCGTGTAATTGCAAGCCCGAGAAACCTCAAGGAAGGCGTTTGCGAGCTTGTCAGCCGTGACAAGAAAATCAGCCTCAAGGTTCCCGTTGACGAGGTTGTTGCAAAGGTCAAGGAGCTTATCAACGAACTTATGTAAGGTGATTTGATTTGAAAATCCCCTCTTTTAAAAATAATAAACTCAGCTACACGAGAATTATCGCTCTGTTCTTTCTCGGCGTGATAATTCTCGGCACGCTGCTGCTGACTTTACCTATATCGTCTAAAAGCAGAGAATGGACTCCCCTGCTTGACTGCGCCTTTACCGCAACGAGCGCAACCTGCGTTACGGGTCTGATTGTTTACGACACCTTTTCGCATTGGTCGCTTTTCGGGCAAACGGTTATTATTTCAATGATTCAGGTCGGCGGACTCGGAGTAATGACGATAATTACGATGTTCTCCGTGTTCCTTAAGAAAAAAATCAGCCTTCACGAAAGAAAGCTGTTGATGGAGTCTTCTGGCACGGTAAGAAAAAGCGGAATAATCAGACTGCTCAAGCAGATTGTAACGGGCACGCTGATTTTTGAAGGCACGGGCGCACTGCTTCTTGCAACACGCTTCTGCCCCGAATTAGGCTTTTTCAACGGACTAAGGTATTCCGTTTTCCATTCGGTTTCCGCCTTCTGTAACGCCGGCTTTGACCTTATGGGACGGTACGGTAGTTTTTCCTCGCTGACCCCATTTGCCGATGATGCAGTAGTTAATCTGACGATATGCATTCTTATCATAACAGGCGGCATAGGCTACCTCGTGTGGCAGGACGTGCTGAATTTTAAATCAGATTTCAAAAAATACTCACTTCAGAGCAAAATCGTGCTTGTAACAAGTGCCGTGCTCGTACTTGGCGGATGGCTGCTGATGCTCGTTTGTGAATGGAACAGCAGTATGGCACAGCTCAGCCCCGGCAAAAAAATTCTTGCCGCCTTCTTTCAGTCCGTAACTGCAAGAACGGCCGGCTTCAACACGGTACCGCTCAACGAATTATCCTCTGCCGGACTTATGGCTATGGTAGTGCTGATGTTTATTGGCGGCAGCCCCGGCTCAACAGCCGGCGGTGTAAAAACGACAACGGTTGCCGTAATGATAATTGAGCTTATTGCCGTAGCACGGGGCGAAAAATCCCCAACCGTTTTCAAGCGCAGGCTTGAAGAAGATACTGTAAAAAAAGCCGGTGCAATAATAACGATTTATATGCTTGCAATCACTCTTGCGGTAATTATAATCGGTGCGGTTGAGGGTTTTCCGCTCGGAGACGTAGTTTTTGAGGTCGTTTCTGCGGCGGCAACGGTTGGCCTTACTACGGGTATAACGCCCACACTCGGTGCGGTATCGCACCTGATACTTATGCTGCTGATGTACGGCGGAAGGCTTGGCGGACTGACGCTAATGATAGCCTTTGCCGAAAGACAGCAGACGGCGATGCTCACACGGCCAACAGAAAAAATACAGATAGGATAAGGTGGATATATGAAAAGCATACTCGTTATAGGTATGGGCCGCTTCGGCAAGCACCTCGCACAAAAAATGCTTGAGCTTGGAAACGACGTTATGATTGTTGACAGCGACGAGGTTAAAATTGAAGAGCTTGCGCCGATATTTACCGATTCTTTCGTCGGCGACTGCACGAATGAAGGTACGGTACGTGCGCTCGGCGTAAACAATTTTGACATCTGCTTTGTTTCTATAGGCGAAAACTTCCAGTCCTCACTTGAAATTACGGCTCTGCTTAAGGATTTCGGCGCAAAGTACGTCGTTTCAAAGGCCAACAGGGACATTCAGGCACGCTTCCTGAAAAGTGTCGGTGCCGACGAGGTTATTTACCCCGAAAGAGCGATTGCGGAAAAGCTTGCAATACGCTTCAACGCCGACAATGTTTACGACTACATTGAACTGACACCCGACTTTTCGATTTATGAAATCCCCGTACCTGCGGATTGGGTCGGCCGCTCAATATCCGCAGTAAACGTTCGCAGGGATTATCACCTGAATATAATTGCGGTCAAGCGTGAAGGTTTGCTAAGACCAATGCCCGGTGCCGACTACGTTTTCAAAGCAGATGACCATATGGTTGTAATCGGCCACACGGACAGCATTGCAAAAATAACCGCCAACAAATAACAACAAAACACGCAGCTTACTTTTTACGGTAAACTGCGTGTTTATTTTTAAAATTATATTATTCTGCCGGAGTCAGAGCACTTTCCGTGTTTTCTTCCGTATTTTCAACGGGAGGCTCCTCGGAGGTTGAAGGCTCTTCGGTGCCCGTTATATCCTCGGATGACGAGGGCCCGTCAACAGGCGGAATCAGCGGTGCTTCGGTGGGAGCTTCATCCCAGACGACCAGGGTTACCTCGGTGCCCTTGGGATAGCTCTTGCCTACCGTAAGGTTGGCTACGCTCTGAACTACGCCTGCGGTATGAGTGCCGTCGTTTTCAATAAGCTCTTTAGTGACCTTAAATTTGGACGCTGCAAGTCTTTCCTTTGCGTCCTCATAGTCCATACCGATAACGTAGGGCAGCTCAAACTGCTCAATACCGAGCGAAACGGTAAGAATAATTTTCGTGCCGGCGTTAACCTCTGACTGGGCAGGTACGCTCTGCTTGATAATATATCCCTTTGAAACGGTGTCGCTGTAAGCCTCGGCACGCTCAAAAACAAAATTATTCGTCCAGTAAGGTGTGGCGGTAACCTCAGCATAGTTACGGTCCACAAAGTTCGGCACCTGCACAAGCTCGCTTCTTGTGCTGACCTCCGTTTCATTCTCCGAAGACGTAAAGCCTATTTTATCGCCGAAAGCAAGCACAACAATCAGGAATATTACCAGACCGACTATTGCGCTAATAAGAGCTGTTTTCAGAACGAGGAGCTTGTTTTCATCGAGCTTTTTGCCGCTGTTTTTCGGCGGCTGTTTCTTGGAAACTGCCTTTTTTTCTGCCGCTGCCTTACCGGACGGCTCACTCACGGCCTCGTGAACGACGTTTCCTGTAAAATCGGAGGCGGCAACGGACGGAGATGCCGAAAGCTCTGCCCTGAGCTGTTCAACGGAGCTCGTTCTGTCCTCGGGAAGAATCTGAAGTGCGTTGATAAGCCCGTTGATAACATATGCAGGAAGCTGCTCGGCAAATTTACCGGGCACCATAAGCCTGTCGTTTGTAAGGCGTTCGGTTGCCTCTATAGGGTCAGTACCGATAAGGGCACGGTAAAGAGTTGCGGCAAAGGCATAAATATCCGTCCACGGGCCCTGCTTGCCCTCAAAGCCATACTGCTCAACAGCGGCATAGCCGGGGAAAAGCTGTGCCGTAAGGTCACCCCTTGCGGTACGTGCCTTGCCGATTGAAAAGCCGCTGATACGCATTTTGGCATCTCTGCCGATAAGCAGCGTAACGGGAGAAATACCCATATGAATTATGCCCGCCGTATGAAGCATACCGAGGGTTGAAAGCACGGGCATAAACAGACTTCTTGCTCTTTCCCAGGAAATATAACCGACCTTATTGCGAAGCAGATAGTCGCGAAGGCTGATTGTTTCGATATAATCCGTAACGGCGTAGGCCGTTGAATTCTCCTCAAATACCTCAAGAACGTTGTCAAGTGCGGAAAGACCGCTCATACGTGTAAGCCTGTGCCAAAGCTCAAGGAAATCTGCCAGGCAGTCGGTAAATGCGGCCTCGCAGCCTGCTGTAACCGTAACCGCCTTCTCCCCTGCTCTGCGGCTGCAAAGCGTGTCGGGCAGAAATTCACGCAGCTTTACCGCCTTTTGTTCGCTCATATCCCACGCAAGATAAGTTGCACCGTCACCGTTATATTCGAGAAGTCTTCCGACAATGTATCGTCCGGACACAACCGTTCTTACCGGCAGATAAGGCAGTACCTGCGGCGTTTCGGCGTTATATCCGCAGTGCGGGCACTGCAATGCGCCGCCGTTATCTCTCATACAGCCCATACAAAGATTAGCGCTGTTAATCATATTCATTCACTCCGTTTCTTTTAACTTCATATATCAAGGCGTGATTTACGTAATTAATAAAATATATTGTATCATTTTTATCTGCAATAGTCAAACATTATAGACAGGTTAATTTATAAATAATTTCAGCGTGTCTGCCGTTTAGGTAAACACGCTGAAAGCTGTTATCTGTTATTGAAATATTCGTCAATTGCCGCATAGAGCTTGGTAGTAGCAGTTTCACGGTCACAGTCCTTAAGCTGTGCGGCAGCCATAGTCAGGTGGCCTCCGCCGCCGAGGGTTTCCATAACAACCTGAACGTTGACCTCGCCCAAGGAACGGGCTGAAATATTTACCGTTCCCTCGCTTTCAAACATTGCAAAGGAGGCGCATATACCGTCTATGTTCAGAAGCTCATCTGCCGCCTGCGAGGTAATCGTCCGTATCTCGTCAGAATTAATATCGGCAAAGGCGATGGCACACGAACGGTAATTCTGTGCAGAAGCTATTATCTCGTTACGCAGCTTCAGGCTCTCCAGCTTATTCATAAAGAGCTTTCGCACCTTTACGGTGTCTGCACCCTTGCTTTTGAGGAATGCCGAAGCCTCAAAGGTACGCACGCCGGTTTTAAGGGCAAAATTGCGTGTATCGAGCATTATTCCTGCAAGCATTGCATCCGCATCGCCTGCGTTTATCCTCGGCTTTACGGGCATATACTGGAGCATTTCCGCAACCATTTCGCAGGTAGAGGAAGCGTTGGGGTCATGCTGAAAAACAATTGAATTGCTGATAAAATCAACGTTTTTTCTGTGGTGGTCAATTATTACAACCGTCTGCGCCTGCTTATACACATCTACACTTTCGACAACCTCACAGCGGTGAGTATCGACAATTATTAGAAGTGTCTTTTTATCTATAAGCTTAAGCGCTTCTTCAGGCGGACAGAAGACGTCGCCCGAGTTTTTTTCAACGGTATCTATAAGCATCTGCGCCAGCGACTGGCGGCGGTTGACAACGATTTTTGCCTGCTTGTTTACCGCACGTGCCGCACAGAGCATACCGACGGCAGAGCCTATGCTGTCAAGGTCGGAAAAGCGGTGGCCCATAATAAGTATATTCGAGCTGTTTTCCATAAGCTTCTGAATTGCGGAAGCAACAATTCTCGTACGTGCCTTGCTGCGCTTTTCAACACCCTTGGACACGCCGCCGAAAAACTCGTAACCGTCGTTTTTAAGAATTGCCGCCTGGTCTCCGCCTCTGCCGACAGCCATATCAAGCGCCTGCCGTGCGTTGGCTTCACCGTCACGCAGAGTTTTCCCCTTGCCGATACCTATTGAGAGCGTTATACCTACCGGTTTTTCATCATACTCGTATTCACGTATTGAGTCGAGCACAGAAAACTTCTTTTCAATCATTTTTTCAAGGTCACGTTCTTCGCAGACCGCAACAAACCTGCCTTCACCAAGCTTACGTATAAGACAGCCGTATTCGCCAAGCCACGTATCTATAAGCTTCTCCGCACGGCTTCGCATAGAATTGAAATCGCCGTCGGAATACGACTGCTCAATTTCATCAAGGTTGTCAATACTGAAAAGCATTACACTCGGGCGTGAAAGACGGTATTCGTAATACACCTTACGCATTTCGGTTTCATCGGAGAAAAGAAGCGCAAAGGCAGCCTCTCCCCTGACCGTAATCGGGAAAGGGTAAACGGAATAGGAATTATCGTAAATGTCAGCAAAAAGCCTGTCGTGGGTTGCAATTTCGTCAGCGCTGTGTCCGTTCAGAAACTGCGTAACGTCATCACTCATCAGCGTATACTCCCCAAGCACACGGGAGCTGAAAAGCGCATTGAACCACAGAATTCTCCCCGACGCCGTACAAACAAGCACGGGCATAGGAAAGCTCCTGAGGTTATCCTTTTCGGAAAAATCGAGAGTACGGTTGATTGAGGATATCATTTCATCCTTGTGCTTGAGTGAAATGATACTGCTGACAAGAGCCAGACCGACAAGCGCTGCAAAAATCGCAAGTTCAACCAGAGCAACGGTTTTGTTGTACCTGAACATTACTGCGCAGGTGAACACCGCTGCGGCAAGAATTCCGAAAAGCCAGACGTTATTTCTGAACAAGCGAATCAAAAAGATTACACCTCCATAATAATGGGAACTATCATAGGACTGCGGCGAGTACGCTCGTAAACGAAAGATGATACGGCATCCCTCGTCTTATTCTTAGCCGCAGTAAGGTCAGACGGAGAACGGGAAAGCCTGTCTTCAAGAGTATCTAAAGCTATCTGCTTTGCTTCTTCGATAAGCTCCTCGGCTTCCTTTACGTAAACGAAGCCTCTCGTAATTATATCGGGCCCGGAAACAATATAGCCCGTGTCAGGCTCAACGCCGGCGGCTATAATTATAATACCGTCCTGCGAAAGGTGCTTTCTGTCACGAAGAACGATATTGCCGACATCGCCGACACCTGAACCGTCAACAAAAATTTTACCGGCAGGAACGGCACCTGCGATTTTGATTTCCTTTTCACTCATTTCCACGAGCATACCGTTATCCGCAATTACAATATTGCGGTGGTCAATACCTATGGATTCGGCAAGAATCCTGTGCTTCTGCAGGTGCTTCTGCTCACCGTGAACGGGAATAAAATACTTCGGCTTGACAAGGTTCATAATCATTTTCAGCTCCTCCTGGCAGGCGTGACCGGAAACGTGAACCTCGTACATTTTTTCGTAAATTACCTCGGCACCGAGCTTCATAAGCTCGTTAACGACCTTACCGACGGTCTTTTCATTGCCGGGAATGGGAGTTGCGGAAATTATAATATAATCCGTCGGGCCTACTTCAACCTTTCGGTGGTCGGAAAACGCCATACGGGTGAGGGCCGACATAGGCTCGCCCTGACTGCCGGTTGTGATGATAACCATTTTTTCGGCGGGATAGCGGTTGACCGTATCAATGCTTACAATAATGCCCTCGGGCACGTTGATATAGCCGAGCTCCTGCGCTATTGCAACGACGTTTTCAAGGCTTCTGCCCGAAAGAACAACCTTTCTGCCGAGTGCCGCAGCGGTGTTGATAATCTGCTGGACACGGTGAATGTTTGAGGCAAAGGTTGCAACTATAATCCTGCGGTTGCCTGCCCTGCGGAAAAGGTGGTCAAAGGATTCGCCGACCTTCTTTTCGCTTTCGGTGTAACCGGGACGTTCCGCATTCGTGGAATCCGAAAGAAGGCACAGTACACCCTCCGTACCGATTTGGGCAAGGCGGTTGAGGTCAATCGGCTCACCGTCAATGGGAGTTGTGTCGATTTTAAAATCGCCCGTCTGCACAATTGTACCTGCACCGCAGCGTATTGCCAGAGCAACTGCATCGGGAATAGAGTGATTGACGTGGATAAGCTCAACCTCAAACTCGCCGAGCTTTACCGTATCGCCGGGCTTTACAACGTTGAGCTTTGCGGAATTGAGCAGGTTGTGCTCCTTGAGCTTGCCCTGAATAAGGCCGATTGTAAGCTTTGTGGAATATATCGGAATATTTGCCGTTTTGAGAAGATAGGCATGGCCGCCGATATGGTCCTCGTGACCGTGGGTAACAACTATACCCTTTATTTTGTCGATATTCTTTTCAACGTAGGAAAAATCGGGCAGAACAAGGTCAACACCGAGCAAATCTGGCTCGGGGAAAGCAAGGCCGCAATCAACGAGGAACATACTGTCATTATACTCGTAGAGAGTCATATTCTTGCCGACCTCGTTAAGACCGCCGAGAAAAGCTATGCGCACGGGTGCACCCGAAGCGGCTTTATTATGCTTCTGCGGCTTCGTCTGCTTTTTCTCCGTTTTGCTTTTGGTCTGTTTTTGCGGCTTGGTCTGCTTGTGCTGCTTTGCAGGCTTTTCCTGCTTTTCGGGTTGTGCATTGCGCTTGGAGATTTTAGAATAACGTGCAAACTTTTTAGTCTGCTTTTTCTT
>JAFXCT010000071.1 GCA_017521365.1 Clostridia bacterium | reverse complement strand
TCTTCTGCTGCTGCTTCTTCTGCTTCTTCGGACTCCTCGAAATCCTCTGCAGGCTCTTCAACTGCTTCAGACTCATCTTCTGCTGCTGTTTCTTCAGCAACAGCTTCTTCCGCAGTTTCTTCCTTCTCTTCAACGGGCTCGTCAGCAGCAATTTCCTCGGCTGTTTCAGCATCGTCTGCTGCTGCCATTGCGGCAATCTCCTCTGCGGCAATGGCAGGGATTTCCTTAATCAGCTCAATATGCTTTGAATAAGAAACAAGGAGAGTTGAACGGAAGTCGTTGACCTCTTTTTTAAGCATTTCAAGAATCTTGTTCTGCTCAAGTGCGTTAAGCTGAGCCTCACGGTCGATATCGGCTGCCTTGCCCTCAGCTTCGGCTACAGTAGCCTCTGCCTTGGCTGTTGCCTCGCTTACGAGAGCCTCATACTTTGCGTTTGCAGCAGCAAGCTTTTCGTTGTAGTAGCTGTCTGCCTTGAGCATCTTATCTCTTGAAGCGGCTTCTGCAGCCGCAGTCTTTTCTTCCGCCTGAGCGTTTGCTGCTGCAACGGTCTGCTGAGCCTGTGCCTCAGCCTCGGCAAGCATAGCGGTTGACTTTTCCTCTGCCTCGGTTACCATTGCGGCAGACTTTTCTTCAGCTTCTGCTACGGCGGCATTTGCCTTTTCCGTTGCCTCGTTAACGAGTGTTTCTGCCTTTTCCGTAGACTCGGCTGTCATTGTGGCGGCCATTTTCTGTGCGGTAAGAAGTGCGGCAGAGATGTTGCCCTCTTCCTTCTGATAGGCCTCAACTCTTTCTGTAAGAGCGTTTATGCGTCTGATATATTCGTTCTTTTCTCTGTCAAGCGACTCAACAGCCTCTGCTATTTCGCCCATAAACTCGTCAACGTCGATTGAACGGTAGGTGCCTCTGCCGGCAGACTGGAATTCGTGTGCTCTGATTTGTGCAGGTGTCAACATTTTTATTAACCTCCAAATATTCTTGGTTCTTTACTGAAAAATTATGTAGAGCAGGAATCCCGAAGGATTCCTTAAAGCTTAACCGAAATAAACTCCGCCGTTTTCAAGGCTGTCGAGTAAATCGCCGCCAAGGTCGTAGCCGTGGGGAACGATTACGAAGGTACTGTTTGCTACGCGGCGGATGCTGCCGTCGTTAGCGTAAACTACACCGCCGAGGAAATCGACAAGTCTGCGTGCGATATCTCTGCTGGTTGCCTCAAGGTTGAGAATAACCATATGGCGCTGGTTGATGTGGTCTGCAATACCCGTTGCATCGTCAAAGGTTGCAGGCTTTGCGAGAACAACCTGAGGCTTCGTGCGCTGCTGTGACTGTGCACCGAAATCGACAACGTTGTTGTTCTTGGGCTTTTCCGTCTGGCGGAAGCTGCTTGCAAAGGAAGAACGCTTTGTTACGGGAGCTTCCTCCTCAACCTCGTCCTCGTAATCCTCTTCAAGCTCTGTATCGTCTACCTCGTCGTAGTAATCGCCTTCATTAACGTTGACAAACTTGCTGATTCTGTCCATAAAGCTCATTGTTATATCCTCCTGAAATTTAATTGCAGATTATTTTAATATACACGGCGGCCGAAAAGCGAGGTTCCGACACGCACAAGGGTTGCACCTTCAAGAATTGCATCGGTATAATCCGAGGACATACCCATAGATAATATATTAATACTTGTATTATCTAATTTTTTTGACTGAATGTCAACAAACAAACGCCTCATTTTTGAAAAAAATGCTCTTGCTTCGGAAGAATTTTCACAAATCGGCGGTATTGCCATCAATCCCCTGAGCCTGAGTCCTTCAATTTCGGAAATTTCTGCCAGAATTTCTTCGGCGGCAGACCATTCGATTCCGCTTTTGGAGTCCTCACCGCCGACGTTAATTTCGGCAAGAATATCCGTCGTAATACCGGCAGCAAGCGACCGTTTGGCAATTTCCTTTGCAAGGCGCACGCTGTCAACGGACTGAATCATACTGACCTCGCCCACAATCTGTCTTACCTTGTTGGTCTGCAGGTGGCCGATAAGATGGGCTTCACACGGCAGGAGTGACGGCTTTTTGCCGAGGTATTCCTGCACCTTGTTTTCGCCGATGAGGTCTATTCCGCACTCGATTGCGTGGTTGATATAAACAGGCTCAACCGTTTTGGTTACAGCCATAAGCTTTATATCGCCTTCGCTTCTGCCGCTTTGCAGGGCGGCGTTTGCTATATTCTCACGTATACGGGCAAGGTTATATTCAATATCGGCAAAACGCCCGGCATCAATTAATTGCTTTTCCGTCATACAAATCCTTTCCTTTCGTAATAATTTCGTCGTAAAGCTTAATTTCATCGTCCTTGCAGATAACATATTCATCGTTTGCCCAGACGATATTTATTTCCCTGAACGTAACGCTGTTTGAACGCAGGATATATACGCCCTTTACTCCGTCCACCTCGCGCACGGCTTTTGCAGGAACTCTGAAGCCGGTGACGGAATTGAAGATAATTTCAATATCCTCAATTCTCATATTGGCAAGCTCCTCGTCCATTACGTTGCAGCGAAGCACAACGGCAGCCGTATCCGCACCCGAAACGTTTACGGCAACAACCTGTGCCTTCAGAGCCTCGGTTGAGGAATACGGAAAATCAACGGTTACGAAGGAATTTACGTCCAGCTCGGCAATATCCTCAATTTCAAGCTTGCAGACGATATACCAGTTAAAGCCCGTAACGAGCTTACCCATAACATCGTCGGCCACCTGTGCCCTTTCGCCGCTGAGGAGAGCGTCCACCTGCTCGGGCAGGATGTTTTTGACCTCTTTATAGTCAAAGGCATTCTCGTACCCGTCAACGTTAGCTATATAATAGCCTGAGCCGGTTGCGTTGATTGTTTCGTGATCGAGCTTTCTGCCTTCGAGCAATTCAAGCTCGTTATTTATCCCGTCAATAATATCCTGGAAGTTGATATTTTCGCCGAGAATGAGCTGTTTTTTTGTAACGGCATCCCTCAGCGCCGCATAGTCGGAGGAGAGATTGCCTATATCGTTAGCATCGATTTTATCCACAAGGTCCGAAATTGCGGAGCCTATGGAGAAATCAAGCGCATCAGCGTCAATACCCGAGGACGGAGTTATGGAATTGAGCTTGGTATAGCGTTCAAGCTCAGCCTTGAGAAGCTGCGTTCTCATATAAGCCTCCACCGAAGCATCGCTGCCGAAGGCTACGGCAACGGTATCGCCGCTTGAAACCTTTTTTCCGTCCTGAGCCACGGGAATAACCGTACCGCTTGCGGAATTTACGATATACTCCTCCTCCCTGACGAAAAAGCCGGTTGTGAAAAGGCTGTTATTCACCGTTTTTTCAAGTGCTGTTTCGGTTTCAACCTTTTCAAAGGAAGTAAGATACACCTGATACGAAACATAAAAAATAAAGAACAGACTCAATGCCGTTACGGCCGCTTTTTTTAGAAACGCTATTTGCTTTTCGTTCATTTATTCCTCTTCCTTTCCGTTATTTAAAAATTCTTCGCAAAGCGAAAACGCCGCCCTGCAAAGCGATGGCTTATCCTCATAATCGTCGATATATAGCCAATTAAAGCGCTCATCTCTGCGAAACCACGTGAGCTGTCGCTTGGCGTAGCGCCTTGTCTGCTGCTTGAGGTGTTCAAGGGCTTCGCCAAGGGTTGATTTGCCTTCAAAATAAGCGTAAAGCTCCTTGTGGCCTATAGCCTGTGCGGCGGTGCCTTTCTGCTTTTCAAAACACTCTTTAGCTTCTTCAACAAGGCCGTTTTGCGCCATTATATCAACACGGAGGTTTATGCGGCTGTAAAGCACCTTTCTGTCCCTTGCGTTTAGGGCTATCATAAGCGGCTCATAGGGTGAGCCGTTGAGCTTTGAAAGCCTTGCCTGCTCGGTTATGGTAATACCGTACTGACGGTAGAATTCAAGCGCACGAAGAATTCTTTTTGTGTCGTTTTCGTGCAGACGCAAAGCGCTTTCGGGGTCAACCCTGCCTAATTCTTCAAGCATAGCCGAAGCACCCTTTTCCTCAAGCTCCTTTTCAAGTGCAAGACGGATTGAAAGGTCGGTTTCTCCCTCGGTATATTCAACGTTGTCAACAAGCGAATTGATATAAAGACCCGTACCGCCCACAATTACGGGCAGCTTACCCCGGGAAACGATATCGGCTATACACTTTTTAGCATCCTCGCAATAAGAGGCAACGCTGTAGCGCTCGTCCTGCGAAAGAAACTTAAGCATATGATGACGTATTCCCTGCATTTCCTCGTCGGTCGGCATTGCGCTGGCAACGTCCATACCCGTATATATCTGCATAGAGTCTGCCGAAACAACCTCGCCGTTAAAGCGCTTGGCAATTTCGACACCGAGCGCCGTTTTGCCCGAGGCTGTCGGACCGGCAACAACTATGAGTTTAATCTTTTCATTCATATTTATACCCTGCCGAAAAGCCGCTCTACATCACGCTTGGTGAGCTTTGCAATGACCGGTCTGCCGTGGGGACAGTAACGAAGCGACGGCGTTGCAAGCACACGCTTTGCAAATACGTTAAGCTCGTATTCGCCCGTAAAATCCCCTGCCTTGACTGCGGCACGGCAGGCGGCAGAGTGGAATATCCAGTCCAGCTTTTCGGTTGTAATTTCCTTGATATTTTTTGCAAGATAACCTGCAATTTCGGTCAGCTGTGCGGCTAAATCCGTATTTTCGAGAATACAGGGGTACTCGTGAATAAGCACGGTACCGTCGCCGAAATCCTCTACGGCAAAGCCGGCCTGAGAGAGCAGACCGAGATTTGACGTGACCGCAGAATACTCCTCTCTGCTGAGGGTAACGGTTACGGGAGCTAAAAGTATCTGTGAAGCAATGTTTTTATTTTCTTCCTTGAGCTGCTCGTATATCAGCCGCTCGTGTGCGGCGTGTTTATCTATAAGCAAAAGCTCCGAGCCGTTTTCAACAAGGATATAGGTTTTGAATAGCTCGCCTATAACCCTTGGCTCAACCTGCTCCTCTTCGGTTACGATAACCTTTTCGGCAGGCTTTTCTTCCGCAATAACAGGCTGCGGCGCAGGCTCTGCCTTTTTTACGGGCGGTACAACAAAATTGCCCAAAAGCTCGGGCTCATCCGCATCCGCCGAATAGGTTGATTTGGGCGTTTCAACGGCGAAAGCTGTTTTTACGGGCTCGGGTTTGGCGTAAACTGCATTCACGTGCGGTTTTTCTTCCTCAACCTGAGTGAAGCTTAACTGCTTCGGCTTTTCGACTGCGGCAAAATACTGCTTGACAACACGCTGCTCAATGATTTTTGAAGCATCCTGCACGGGTCTTTTATCACCCTCGGCAAGAGCGTTTTTAACCGCATAATAAACGGCGTTGAAAACCTCTTTTTCGTTGGCAAAGCGCACCTCCGTTTTAGCAGGGTGAACGTTTACGTCAACGAAATTATACGGCATAGTAAGATTGAGCACACAGCTCGGAAATTTACCGACCATAATAGAGCCTTTATACGCTTCCTCAAGGGCGGCACAGGCGGTTTTGGTGCGCACCATTCTGCCGTTGACGTAGAAAAGCTGCATATTTCTGTTGGGTCTTGCGGCAAGGGGCTTTGAAATGAAGCCATCCACCTTAACCGTTGAATTAGAGCCGCTTGCAGGTATTAAGGTATTTGCAAATTCGCTGCCGTAAACGGCGGCAACGGCACTTAAAAGCTTACCGTCGCCCGAGGAGAAAAGCGTCTGCTTACCGTCACGGATAAAGCGCACGGAAATATGCGGATGGGATATGGCAAGCCTGTCCGCAACACCTGCAACGGAATTGGCCTCCGTTACGTCTTTTTTGAGGAATTTCATTCGTGCAGGAACATTATAGAAAATGTCCCTTACAACTATCGTTGTGCCTACGGGACAGCCTGCATCGTCCATACTGATAAAGTTGCCGCCCTCAACAACGCAATGCGTGCCGATTTCCTCTTCGGCGGTTTTTGTAAACATTTCAACACGGCTTACGGCGGCAATTGAGGCAAGCGCTTCGCCTCGGAAGCCGAGCGTTGCAACGCAGTCAAGGTCGTCGCTTACGGTGATTTTACTCGTAGCGTGGCCGACGAAGGCGTTTTTAACGTCCTCACGGGCTATGCCGCAGCCGTTGTCGGTGATACGGATATACTTTATACCGCCCGACTGTATTTCGAGAGTTATTGAGGTTGCGCCTGCATCCACGGAGTTTTCAAGCAGCTCTTTAACAGCGGATGACGGTCTTTCAACAACCTCACCTGCTGCAATCAGCTCGTATATCTCCCTCGGGAGCACGTTGATTTTAGGCATTAACCTCACCTCACAGATTTAAATTTCTTTTGCTTTCTGAACGTATTTATAGAGTATGCTCATCGCTTCAATAGGCGTGAGGGTATTGACGTCGAGAACTTTAAGCTCATCAACGATTTCCTCTCCCCTGCTTGAAGCAAAGCTGAGCTGAAAATCGGGCTCATCCTGCTCAACGCTTGCAAACACGTTGGGTGCCGCTATCTGCGGCTCGGACTCTTCAAGACCTTTGAGCACTTGACGGGCACGCTTTACAACGCTGTCGGGCACACCTGCAAGCTTTGCAACGTCGATACCGTAGCTGCCGTCCGCACAGCCTCTGACTATACGGCGCAGGAAGGTAATATCGTCGCCACGTTTTTTGACCGAAATATTATAGTTTTTTACGCCTTCAACGGAATTTTCAAGCTCGGTAAGCTCGTGATAGTGGGTTGCAAAAAGAGTTTTTGCGCCGAGCTTTTTCTTATCGGCGGCATATTCGAGCACCGCTCTTGCAATGCTCATACCGTCGTATGTGGAAGTACCTCTGCCTATTTCGTCGAAGATGATAAGGCTTTTCGAGGTTGCATTTTTGAGAATCCACGCAACCTCACTCATTTCAACCATAAAGGTTGACTGGCCGCCCGACAAATCGTCCGAAGCACCGACACGGGTGAAAACGCTGTCCACAACGCTGACGGTAGCGCTTCTTGCCGGAACGAACGAGCCTATCTGCGCCATAATAACGATAATTGCGGTCTGGCGCATATAGGTTGATTTACCTGCCATATTGGGGCCCGTGATAATTGCACAGCGGTTGTCGCCGCAATCAAGCACGGTATCATTGGGCACGAAGGGCACACCCGAGAGCATTTTTTCTACAACAGGGTGTCTGCCGTCTGTTATTTCAAGCTTGGAATCGGCCGTAATCTGCGGCCTTACGTAGCCATTTTCAAGGGCAACCGCCGCAAAGGAACGAAGCACATCGAGCCTTGCGATTGCCGAGGCGGTACGCTGGATACGGCTGAGCTGTGCCGCCGCTTTTGAACGCACCTGAGAGAAAATTTCGTACTCGAGCTGGACTATGCGCCCCTGTGCTCCGAGCACCCTGGCCTCCAGCTCCTTTAGCTCCTGTGTAATAAATCTTTCGCAGTTGGCAAGGGTCTGCTTGCGGATATAATCCTCCGGCACGAGCTCCTTGAAGGAATTGGAAACCTCTATATAATATCCGAATACACGGTTGTAGCCTATTTTAAGTTTTTTGATACCTGTTCTGTCCTGCTCACGCTGCTGAATTCCGGCAAGATAGCCCTTACCATCCTTTACGAGAGCACGAAGCTCGTCAAGCTCCGCATTGAAGCCGTCGCTTATCATACCGCCCTCACGCACGGAAAACGGCGGGTCTTCGATGATAGCGGCATCAATCAGAGATGATACGTCGCTCAGCTCGTCAATATCCGCTCTGATTTCGGAAAGAAGAGCAGAACGGCAGGAAGTGAGCTTCTCCTTGACAGAGGGAAGCCTGTGAATTGCCGCACTCAGCGCACGCAGCTCCCTTGCGTTTGCAGTGCCGTAGGAAATGCGTGTGATAAGGCGTTCAAGGTCACTTATACCCGAAAGGGCTGCGGCAATATCGGCGCAGAGCATACCGTCCTGCATAAGCTCCTCAACGGCATTGTGCCTGCCGATAATTTTTGCGGGATTTGTCAGCGGACGCTCAAGCCAGTCGGTAATTTCACGCTTACCCATTGCGGTACAGGTCTTATCGAGCACCCAGAGAAGCGAGCCTTTTTTGTCGTTGGCACGCATTGTACGGGTGAGCTCAAGACTGCGCCTCGTGGAAAAATCAAGGTTCATAAAGCCGTTTTCGCTGTAGTAGTCGAGCACCTTCATATTGACAAGGTCACAGCGTTGAACCTCACGCAGATACTTGATACAGGTGCCTGCTGCCATAACTGCCTGCGTGCTGATACCAGGCGCAATCTCCTCGGGAGAATTACAGGCAAACTGCGAACAGACAGCGTTGTTTGCTTCGTTGAGAAGTATGTAGTCTTCATCAAAGGTTTCCGTGAGTGCGGAGCATTTATCGGAAATAAATGCTGTGACGGATTTAAGCTCAACCGCCTCACGGTTGAGGATTATTTCACTCGGGTTGAATCTGCCGAGCTCGTTTATAATTTTGGTCTGCATAGTTTTTCCGTCGATATCCGTCAGGTGGATTGCACCCGTTGAAACGTCGGCAAAGCAAAGACCGCAGACGGAATCACGGCAGAAAATACTGCAAAGGAAGTTGTTTTTGGTTTCGTCGAGCATATTGCTTTCGATAACCGTGCCGGGCGTGACGATGCGCACAACGTCACGCCTGACTATTCCTTTGGTTGCAGCAGGGTCCTCCATCTGCTCGCAGATGGCAACCTTATAGCCCTTTGCGATAAGGCGGGCAAGGTAAGTGTCCACGCTGTGGAAGGGTACACCGCACATAGGTGCACGCTCCTCCAGACCGCAGTCACGCCCCGTGAGGACAAGGTCAAGCTCAACCGAAGCGATTTTAGCGTCCTCAAAGAACATCTCGTAAAAATCGCCCAGCCTGAACATAAGGATAGTGTCCTCATAGTTCTTTTTTATTTCAAAATATTGCTTCATCATCGGTGATAATTCAGCCATTTGCACGCCTCCGCAGAACAAGTGAAATATAACTCTTGCGAGTTATGTGAAATATTGCTTACGCAATGTGAAATACCGACTTTGTCGGTGTGAAATTTGCCTTACGTCAAGAGTAAGGTCCGTTTGGCTTGGGATATGTGATTTGATGATTGAATTTTTTGTTTTCTCAAAGAACAAAAGCACAGGCAATACTCAGTGTATTGCCGAGCATTTTGGCAAAGAGAAACGGAAAATTCGGCATCAAGGCACATATCACTAAAGACAAGAGGAGCTTACAAAATTAGTGGCAGTCGCTGCCGCAGGATGAGCAGTTGCCGGAACAGCTGTGCTCCTGGGGAGGCTCACAGGTTTCGGGGTCCTCGCCCTTGATGCACTCAGTAAGAATACCGACGATATGGTTCATCATTTCGTCGATTGCCATTCTTGCAGCCTCGTAGGTTGCCATATTGGGGTTAGCGATAATCTTTTCGCGGATGCCCATAAACTCTTCTTCGTAAGCCTGAAGCTTCTGCTCGTTTGCATCTTCCTTAGATGCCTCGTGCTGGTAGCTCATATGGATGAGCTGCATTTTGCCGACAAGGTCGTTAAGCTCTGTGTCTGCCTCGTTTGCCTCTCTTGCGGCAACAAACTTGAGGTATCTTTCATCCTGCTGGATTGCCTTTCCGAGTTCTCTTGTGAGTTTGATGATGTCCATTGTTTTTTCTCCTAATCTATTTTGGAATTAATTTATAAAACCCTGTTTGGGGGATTTTAACTTGTTAAACGATTTCGCCTGATAAAGTCCAGTTGCGGCAGGCTGTAACCTTTACATTTACAAAGCTGCCGACAAGACTTTCGTCGCCGTCGAAATCTATCATAACGCTGCCGTCTGTTCTGCCCGAAAGCCTGCCCTCGGTATAATCCTCACACAGCACACGGTAGGTTTGTCCGAGCATTTTTTTGCAACGTTCTGAGGCTATTTTTTCCTGCGCCAAGGTAAGCTCTCTGAACCATTCGCCCTTTTCCTTGCGGCTTACGGGGTCCGGCATTGAAGCCGCCTTCGTGCCCTCACGGGGAGAATAAATAAAGGTAAAGAGTGACGTAAATTCAACCTCTTCTATAAGTGAAACCGTATCCCTGAATTCTTCATAGGTTTCGCCGGGAAAGCCGACGATAATATCGCTTGTAAGGCTGATATCCGGCATTACCTTTCTTGCGTATTCAACGAGGGAGAGATATTTTTCTCTCGTATATCCCCTGTTCATTTCCTTTAATACACGGTTGTTACCGCTCTGGAAAGGCAGGTGAAGGTGCTTACTCACCTTTTCGCACCGTGCCATAGTGTCCAGCAGCTCAAAGGTGCAGTCCTTCGGGTGCGAGGTCATAAAGCGGATTCTGAAATCGCCCTCAATATTATTTATCGCCTCAAGAAGCCGGGCAAAGTTCAAATCTCCGCCGTCACGGTTATAGGAATTTACGTTCTGACCGAGCAGGGTTATATCCTTGCAGCCCGAGGCAATAAGCTCCCTTGCCTCTGCAAGGACAGCTTCGCTGCTGCGGCTTCTCTCTCTGCCTCTTACATAGGGCACAATACAGTAACTGCAGAAATTGTTACAGCCATACATAATCGGAAGCCAGCCCTTGAAGCTGCCGTCACGCCTGACGGGAATGCCCTCGGCAATATAGCCGTCGCAATTCTCAACCTCAAAAACTCTCTTACCGCCGCAGAGCACCTTATACATAAGCTCGGGCAGACGGTGCAGGGCGTGAGTGCCGAAAACGAGGTTTACGTAGGGGTAGCTCTTTCGGATTTTCTGCCAGACGTGCTCCTGCTGCATCATACAGCCGCAAAGAGCAATTATCATACCGGGCTTTTTTTCTTTAATCGGCTTGAGCGCACCGACGTTACCGAAAACTCTGTCATGAGCGTGCTCACGCACGGCACAGGTATTGTAAAGCACAAGGTCGGCTTCTTCAATAACCTCGGTAAAGCCGTAGCCCATCTGCGAAAGCCAGCCCTTCATACGCTCGGAATCCGACACGTTACCCTGACAGCCGAAGGTGTGCACAAATGCAAGCGGTGTTTCACCGCTGAAGCGGCTTTCGAGCACCGTTTTTGCAAGCGAAACGTATTCTCTTTGTCTTTTGATTTCGTCAAGCGAAACCTCGAATTTACCAAGCTGTAACTGCGACAAGTGCGCTACCTCCGAAAGGGACATAAAACCCGATTTTAATTTTTATATTATACTACATATATTTATTTATTACAAGACTTAAAAGCAATAAATATTTTAATTTTTTTTAAAAATTTACTATATATTGTGGATTTTTTCTTTTGAGAATGATATAATTAAAAGCGATTTAAAATCTACCGCAACGGAGGTTAAAAAATATGAAAAAACTCAACATCGGCATTATCGGCGCAGGCAGAATAGGCAAGCTTCACGCTCAGTCAATCTGCTACAATGTGCCCACAGCAAAGGTACTCGGCATCACGGACGTTTACAAGGAGCATCTCCCCGCTCTTTGTCAGGAACTCGGCATTGAAAAGATTTACGACACATACGTAGATATGCTTGAGGACAAGGATATTGACGCTGTTCTCGTCTGTTCATCAACGGACACGCACGCAGATATCGCTATTGCTGCCGCAAAGGCCGGCAAGCACGTTTTCTGCGAGAAGCCCGTTGACCTGACACCCGAAAAGGTTCAGGCAGTTATTGACACGGTAAAGGAAACGGGCGTAAAGCTTCAGGTAGGCTTCAACCGCCGTTTTGACCACAACTTCTCCACAATCAAGTCAATGATTAACGATGGCAAGGTCGGCGACGTTGAGGTTATCAAAATCACCTCCCGCGACCCTGCTCCGCCCTCACCCGAATACGCTGCTGTTTCGGGCGGTATGTTTGTCGATATGACAATACACGATTTTGATATGGCACGCTTTATGGCAGGCAGCCCGATTACAGAGGTTTACGCAAACGCAACCTGCCTTGTTGACCCTGCTATCGGTGAAGCCGGTGACGTTGATACGGCCGTTATCTCGCTCAAGTTTGAAAACGGCGCAATCGGCGTTATTGATAACTGCCGCCGTGCCGCTTACGGCTACGACCAGAGAGTTGAAGTATTCGGCAGCAAGGGTGCCGCAGTTGCTTCCAACGACACACCCTCAAACGTTGTTCTTATGGACGAAAACGGCTGCACGGGCGAAAAGCCGCTCTATTTCTTCCTTGAGAGATATATGCAGTCCTTCCGTGACGAGATGCTTCAGTTTGTTGACGCAGTTATCAACGACAAGGAAGTACCTGCAAATGTTGACGACGGACTTGCCGCTATTGTTGTTGCACTTGCCGCAAAGAAGAGTGTTGCAGAAGGCAGACCCGTTAAGGTTTCCGAAATCTATTAATTAAAGGATTGATACATAATGAAACTGACAATGGCACAGGCTCTTGTCAAATTCCTCGATAACCAGTACGTCAGCTTTGACGGCGAGGAAACCAAGTTTGTCAAGGGCATTTTCGGTATATTCGGCCACGGCTGTGTAGTCGGCATCGGCCAGGCACTTGAGCAGGGCGGACACAGCCTTACATATTACCAGGGCCACAACGAGCAGGGCATGGCTCACGCCGCCATAGCTTTTGCAAAGCAGAGCGACAGAAGACAAATTATTGCCTGCACAAGCTCAATCGGCCCCGGCGCACTCAATATGGTTACCGCCTGCGGCACGGCAACGGCAAACAGGATTCCCCTGCTTGTACTGCCCGGCGACACCTTCGCCTGCCGTCAGCCCGACCCCGTACTCCAGCAGATTGAACAGCCCACAAGCTATGCCACAACGGCAAACGATGCTTTCAAGGCTGTTTGCAAATACTGGGACAGAATAGAAAGACCCGAGCAGCTTATGACAGCCTGCCTCAACGCAATGCGTGTGCTGACCGATTGGGCGGAAACGGGCGCAGTCTGCCTTGCAATGCCTCAGGATGTTGAGGGCGAGGCTTACGATTACCCCGAGTATTTCTTCCAAAGAAGAGTATGGTATCTTGACCGCAGACCTGCAACACGCAGAGAAATTGATGCGGCTGCTGAGCTTATTGATGCGGCAAAGAAGCCCATTATGATAGTCGGCGGCGGTGTGACCTATTCAGGCGCATGGCAGGCAGCACAGTACTTCGCAGAGCGTTTCAACATTCCGATTGGCGAAACGCAGGCAGGCAAGGGTCAGATTCCGTGGGACTGTCCGCTCAACCTCGGCGGTATCGGCGTTACGGGCGGTGCGGCGGCAAACGTAATTGCACAGCAGGCTGACCTTATTATTGCAGTCGGCACAAGGCTTACCGACTTCACAACCTGCTCAAAGTGGGGCTTTAAAAATCCCGACGCAAAAATCGTCAGCATCAACGTAAGCTCCTTTGATGCGTTTAAGATGGATGCCGTTTCCGTTATAGCAGACGCTAAAATGGCCCTGCTTGACCTTTCGGCGGCACTTTCACAGAAATATTACAGAAGCGGCTGGGGCGACGAATTTGCCGAAGCCAAAAAGGCTTATGTCGAGGAAATGGACAACTGCTACAACCAGGAGCTTTCCGACGGCAGCCTTTCACAGATGAGGGCACTCGGCGAAATCAACAAGCGCATTGCACCCGACGCAATTGCACTCGGCTCCTCGGGCAGTCTTCCCGGCGATATGCAGCGCCTTTGGAGAAGCACCCTGCCCAAGACCTATCATATGGAATACGGCTTCTCTTGTATGGGTTACGAGATATGCGGTGCACTCGGCGCAAAGCTTGCGGCGCCCGACAAGGAAGTTTACGCAATGGTCGGCGACGGCAGCTTCCTTATGCTTCACAGCGAGCTTTACACCGCTATTCAGGAGGGCGTTAAGATTAATGTAATGCTCTTTGACAACAGCGGCTGGGGCTGTATTGAAAACCTGCAGAATAACCAGGGTACAGACACCTTCGGCACACGCTTTACGGCAAGAAATCCGCTCACGGGTCTGCTTGACGGCCCCGTAGTACCGATTGACTTTGCAAAGTGCGCTGCAGGCTACGGCTGTAAGACTTACACGGCAACAAACGTTGACGAGCTTATTTACGCTATTGAGGATTCCAAGAAGCAGACCGTTTCCACGCTTATCGACATAAAGGTTGCTCACGGCAGTATGAGCGGCGGTTATGAAAGCTGGTGGCGTGTAGGCGTTGCAGAGATTTCAACAAGCGAAAAGGTTCAGGCGGCTTACGAGGATATGGCCGCCAACATCAAGCTCGCAAGAGAATATTGATTGAAAGGGTTTTGACAAATGCTTAATAAAGATAAAGTTTCACTTGCAATTGCTCCCATAGCCTGGACAAACGACGACCTGCCCGACCTCGGTGCAGAAAACACCTTTGAGCAGTGTGTCAGCGAAATGGCACTCAGCGGCTTCAAGGGCAGCGAAATCGGCAACAAATACCCCAAGGACGTTGAAACGCTCAAGCACAAGCTTGACGTAAGAGGCCTGCGCATCTGTAATGCGTGGTTCTCCTCTCTCCTGCTTTCCGACGGCTACGAGGCTACAATCGAGGCCTTCATCAAGCACAGAGATTTCCTGCACGCACTGGGTGCAAAGGTTATCGGTGCTTCCGAACAGGGCAACAGCATTCAGGGTAAGCCTGTCAGCATTTTCGGCGAAAAGCCCGTTTACACGGATGAGCAGTGGGCTCTCGTGGCAAAGGGCTTCAACGAAATGGGCAGACTTGCAAAGGAAAAAGGTATGTACTTCACCGTTCACCACCATATGGGCACGGGTGTACAGACAGAGGAAGAAATTGACAAGCTTATGGAGCTTACTGACCCCGACCTTGTTTATCTTCTTTACGATACCGGTCACCTTTCATTCTCGGGTGAGGACGCAATCGGCGTGCTTAAAAAGTACGTCAACCGTGTAAAGCACGTTCACCTCAAGAGCATCCGCAAGGACGTTATTGAAGAGGCAAAGGCAAAGGGCTACAGCTTCCTTGATGCCGTGCGTGCAGGCTCCTTCACCGTTCCCGGTGACGGTGACTTCGACTTCACACCCGTATTTGATATTCTCGCCGAAGCTGATTACGAGGGCTGGGTTGTTGTTGAGGCTGAGCAGGACCCTGCAAAGGCCAACCCGTACGAGTACGCTTGCATGGCAAGAAAGTATATCGCAGAGAAAACAGGTCTTTAATATTACTTAACAGCGGGCGGATAATATCCGCCCCTACCGCTTTTATCGGACGACCAAAGGCCGCCCCTACAATTATTACGCAAGAGGCGATTTTATGTTTTTATTTGATACCCACGTTCACACGGCTGAATCGAGCACCTGCGGTGAAATTCCTGCAAAGGGAATGGTGGAATACTACCGCCAGAACGGCTATGACGGCATAATCATAACCGACCATTTCAAGCCCTTCGGCGAGGACAAACGCTACGGACAGCTTGACTGGGAGGGCAGAGTCAACGGACAGTGGCTCGGCTACGAAATAGCGAAGGAATGTGAAACCGAGGATTTCACCGTGCTCAAGGGCGTTGAACTTCGCTTCAAGGGCCACGACAACGACTATCTTGTTTTCGGCGCAGACAAGCAGTTTTACCTTGACCACCCCGACATCACCGAAACGAGCCTTGAGCACTTCCGCAAGATTATAGACGAATACGGCGATATTATGATTTTCCACGCTCATCCCTTCCGCAACAATATGACGGTTGTCAACCCCTACCTGCTTGACGGCATTGAGGTTTACAACGGCAACGCAAGCCACAACTCCAGAAACTCGGTTGCATACGAATGGGCAAGACTTTCAGGCAGGCTGATGCTTTCGGGCACGGACAACCACGAGCCCTTCCGCTCAACACCCGGCGGTGTTTATTTCGAGGAAAGACCGACGGACGAAAAACAGCTTGTAAAAATGATAAAAGAGCAGAAATATAAACTCAAACTGCCCGGAGGTATAATAAAATGATAACTCCCCTTAAGATGAAAGAAAACCGTGTGTGGAGGCTTTACTACGGCGGTAAGCTGATAGATGAAATGAGAAAAAGCGGCAACGGCGAGGACGCCAACTTCCCTGAGGACTGGCTGGCAAGCGTTGTTGTTGCCGACAACCCCGACAGAGCAGATAAGCCCGAAAAAGAGGGCCTGAGCAAAATAGAAACCGAGGACAGCAGCGAGCTTTACCTCAAGGATTTGATAGACTCCGACCCCGAAACATATTTAGGTAAAGAGCACATTGAAAAGTTCGGCGTAAACTTCGGCGTGCTGACAAAATTCCTCGATTCCGCAGAGCGTCTGCCCATTCAGGTGCACCCCACTAAAGATGCGGCAAAACGCCTTTTCAACTCCGATTACGGCAAGACTGAGTCGTGGTACATTCTTAACAGTCGTGTTATTGACGGCGAAGAGCCTTATATTCTGCTCGGCTTCAAAAAGCCCGTGACTGCTGAAAAGTGGAAAGAGCTTTTTGACAAGCAGGACATAGCCGAAATGCAGGAATATATGCACAAGATTGTTGTAAAGCCCGGTGACGTTTTCCTCATTACGGGCGGTACACCCCACGCAATAGGCTCGGGATGTATGCTGCTTGAGGTGCAGGAGCCAACGGACTACACAATAAGCGTTGAAAAGTGCGATATGCGCGGCACGCTGATGCCCGACCACCTTTGCCATATGGGTCTCGGCTTTGAGAAAATGTTTGAGTGCTTCACTTACGAGGCGCTGAGCATTGACGAGCTGATGAGCCGCTATTACCTGAAGGCAAACGTGCTTGAAGAAAGCGGAAAGGCTAAAAAAGAAAGCCTTATCACTTATGATGACACAGCCTGCTTTGCACTTAACAGAATGACGGTTGAAGGCGAATACGAGCGTAAAACAGCGGGAAGAGCCTGCTGTCTTGCGGTTGCAAGGGGCAGCGGCAAATTCGTATGCGGTGAGAAGGAAATTGAAATCAAAGCCGGTGACTGCCTGTTTGAGCCTGCAAAGACCGACAGCTATTTAGTCAAAGCAAATGACGGCGATATACTCGAAATACTCGAATGTATGCCGCCGAAGATAAACTAAGTTTGCCCTTTCGGGCAAGTGAAGTTGTCTTGCGACAGTGAAGTTACTGCGTAGTGAAGTTTGACGTTGCCAAGTTATTACGGCAAACTTAACTTCACTTGGGGGCTAAACCCAAACTTCACATTTGCAACGCAAATACTTCACAAATCCTATTCGGGATTTACTTCACCATAATTTAAGGAGGTTGGGTTAT
>JAFXCT010000070.1 GCA_017521365.1 Clostridia bacterium | reverse complement strand
GGCAGAGCATTTTGCCCTTTTTGAGGAAAGCGGAATGGCTTTGACTGAGCTTGAGCGTTGCAACCCGAAGCTCTGGCACGCTATGAGCGGTGCGGCATATATAAGGCTGAAACTTAATATAGATGATGAAGAAATACTTTCTGCCGTGCGTTACCATACAACCGCAAGGGCAGGTATGACTCTGCTTGAAAAAATCATCTACATTGCCGACTTTATTTCGGCGGACAGAGTTTATGACGACGTTGAGACCGTGCGTGAGCTGGCACAAAAAAGCCTCGAAGAAACGATGCTCTATACGCAAATTTACAGTATTAACGAGCTGATTAAAAAGAAAAGCCCCGTTCACCCCGACAGCGTAGCGTGCTATAATGATATTGTAAGCAGTATAAAATAATCCGGAGGTATTCTATATGTCATTCAGAGAAATAAATATCCGTGATATAAAGCAAAGTGCAGTAAAGCTCATAAGCGACGATTGGGCACTCGTAACCGCAGCGGCAGACGGCGTTACGAACACAATGACCGTCAGTTGGGGCGGTATGGGTGAGCTCTGGGGTAAGGACGTGGTGTTTATCTTCATCCGTCCGCAGAGATATACCTATGAGCTGCTTGAAAAGACCGATACTTTTTCAATGAGCTTTTTCGGCGGCGAATATAAAAAAGAGCTCGGCTTCTGCGGCAAAAACAGCGGCAGAAACGTTGATAAATTTGCCGAAACGGGCTTTACGGTTTCCGATTTTGACGGTACATCCGCAATTGACCAGGCAAAAATCAACCTCATCTGCAAAAAAATAGCCTTTCAGGATATGAATCCCAAAGGCTTCCTTGATGAGAGTATTGAAAAAAATTATAACGGCGATTACCACCGAATCTATATCGGCGAAATCGTAAAAGTCTATTCGGCTGAATAAAACAAAAAAATAAAAGCATCTGTAAGGAGTTTTTCAAAACAGATGCTTTTTCCTTTTAGGTTTCCAAGGTGAATTCCTGTACAGCATCGCAGGTGCTGATAAAATCGAGCACGGCGTTCATTGATTCCTTGTTTTTGGGGAAACGCACCGTAAGCTCGGCTTTGGTAATTCCGTTGTCCTGCTTTTTAAAGCGTATACCCGTTACGACCATACCCGCCTGAGTGAGCTGGCTTGTAATATCGTCAAGCGTGTGTGTGCCTTCGTTGATTTTAATGGAAATAATGTTGGTTTCCATATTCTCCGAAAAGGGCATAACCTTGTGCAGAATAAGCTGAATAAGCAGCATCAGCACCGTGCAGCAAATACCTATCGTGTACATACCTGCGCCGATTGCCATACCGATACCTGCCGTTGCCCAGATACCTGCGGCAGTTGTAAGGCCCTTGATTGAGCCGCCGCGCACGAAGATAACGCCTGCGCCGAGGAAGGATATACCCGTAACGATGTTTGACGCAATCCTGGAAGCATCGGCACGAAGGCTGTTCATATCCATTATACCGATGTCGTTAAAGCCGTATTTTGAAACAACCATCATCAGCGCCGCACCGAGTGCGAGAATAATGTGTGTCCTGATACCTGCTTCCTTTTGTCTGAAGCTGCGCTCAACGCCGATAATACAGCCGCATACGCAGGCAACAAGCAGGCGCACAAGCAGCTCCCATTGGCCAAGGGTTGCTTCAAACAACTCTTGTAAATTCATTGCTCCTTACTCCTTTTTTTCTATAGTAATATAATAAATTATTATATCATTATAAATATTATGTGTCAAGATTGGCGGCTATGGCATAATACGGATTAAATGACGGGTTTTCTGTGATGAATTACGCTCAATATTTGCAGGAAAAATTGCAAAATCACTCGGTGCTTTGTCAGAGTTCTTGCACAAAGTGCACATTTCCGGCATTTATATGGTGAAAATGACCGTTAAAATGACAAAAAATGAAATTTTATGAAAAGAATCTTGCAATTCAATGCAAGCGGGTTTATAATGTTTTACATCGCTAAAGCGCGAAAGAGAAAATTTATTTTTGGAGTTTTGTTTTATGAATTATGTTGACAGAGTAATCGAACAGGTTGCTAAAAAGAATGCTAACGAGCCTGAGTTTGTGCAGACCGTTACAGAGGTTCTTTCCTCACTTAAGCCCGTTATTGATAAACACCCCGAGTACGAAAAGGCAGCTCTTCTTGAAAGACTTGTCGAGCCCGAAAGAACAATTATGTTCCGTGTCACCTGGACAGACGACAACGGCAACGTTCACGTTAACACAGGCTACAGAGTACAGTTCAACGGCGCTATCGGTCCGTACAAAGGCGGTCTTCGTTTCCACCCCTCTGTATATATCGGTATTATGAAGTTCCTCGGCTTTGAACAGACCTTCAAGAACAGCCTTACGGGTCTTCCCATCGGCGGCGCAAAGGGCGGCTCCGATTTTGATCCCAGAGGCAAGAGCGATGCAGAAATTATGCGCTTCTGCCAGGCCTTTATGACCGAGCTTTACAGACACATCGGCCCCGACGTTGACGTTCCTGCGGGTGATATCGGTGTCGGCGGCAGAGAGGTTGCTTACCTCTACGGCCAGTACAGACGTATCAAGGGCGCATTTGAAAACGGCGTTCTCACCGGCAAGGGTCTCTCCTTCGGCGGCTCACTCATCCGTCCCGAGGCTACGGGCTACGGCGCAACATACTACGCAGTTGAAATGCTCAAACACTTCGGCGAAGACATCAAGGGCAAGACAGTTGCTCTCTCCGGCTTCGGCAACGTTGCCTGGGGTGCCGCAAAGAAGATTGCAGAGCTCGGCGGTAAGGTTGTTACAATTTCCGGCCCCGACGGCTACGTTTACGACCCCGACGGTGTAATCACAGACGAAAAAATTGAATATATGCTCGAAATGCGTGCTTCCGGCCGTGATAAGGTTCAGGACTATGCAGACAAGTTCGGCGTAGAGTTCCACGCAGGCGAGAAGCCCTGGGGCGTTAAGGTCGATATCGCAATGCCCTGCGCAACACAGAACGAAATCAATATGGCTGAAGCAGAAAAAATCGTTGCAAACGGCGTTCCCTACTATGTAGAGGTTGCCAATATGCCCACAACGAACGATGCTCTTGAATACCTCAAGGAAAATTGCAAGGCAGTTGCTCCCTCCAAGGCTGTTAACGCCGGCGGTGTTGCAACATCAGCACTTGAAATGAGCCAGAACTCAATGCGCTACAGCTGGACTGCTGAAGAGGTTGATGCAAAGCTTAAGCAGATTATGAAGAACATCCACGACAGCTCTGCTGCCGCTGCAGAGGCTAACGGCTTCGGTTACGACCTCGTTGCAGGCGCAAACATCGCAGGCTTCCAGAAGGTTGCCGACGCAATGATGGCACAGGGACTTATCTAAACTAAATTATGTGTAGGGGAGGGGTCACCCCTCCCGATATAATAAACCACTACGGGAGGCGAAACGCCTCCCCTACGGTTTGAATTCAACCGATGATTATCCTTAACGGATTTTCATCGGTTTTTTTATTTTCCTCTTGACAATGTCGATATTCGATATTATAATGAAGCCAAAGGAATGTCGATATTCGATATTAAGGAGGAAAAATATATGCCACGCTTAAAATTTCAGACCCTTACCGAGCAGATGTTTTATATTCTTCTCTGCCTGAAAGAGGAATGCTGCGGAATTGACATTATGGATAAGGTGTCACAAATGACCGACGGCAGGGTAAAGGTCGGCTCGGGTACGCTGTACAATCTGCTGGAGCAGTTTCTTTCAGCGGGAATGATAGCCGAAACCAAGGCCGAGGGCAGGCGCAGAAGCTACGTGCTCACCGATAAGGGCAGGGAAGTGCTCGAAACGGAGTATCAGCGCCTGCGTCAGCAGACAGAGGACTACAAAAGGCTGTTTTTATGTGAGGAGAAAGCTTGTGAAGAGAAGGCTTGCGAGAAAAACGCTTGTGAGGAAGCTTCTCCCGTTCTCGGCAGACTATGTCCTGCGCTGTAGTGTGCATTAGGAGGGGCAAAACGTGAAAGAATCAATGAATTACGAAACCTTTACCGAGGCTTTTGCTTATTATGACCGTACGGCTATGCAGGAATACTTTGAGCAGAAAGCCCTTGAGGGCTGGCGGCTTTGCAAAAGAGAAATGTTTTCAAAGTGGGTGTTCAAACGCATTGAGCCGCAAAAGCTTCACTATGCAATAACCTACTTGCCGCAGTTTGCAAATGAGGACAGCTTTCTGCTTTCCGAAAGCAAAAAAGAGTACCTCGAATTTTGCGCCGAGCAGGGCTGGCAGTTTGCCTGCGTGTACAAAAATATGGTTATCTTTTATAACGAAGAGGAAGACCCCGTGCCGTTTGAAACCGACCCCGAGGTTGAACTCGCCTCAATACATAAGTCAATGATGAAGCGTTTTTTGCCAACGTGTATTGTTGCTTTTGTTATATCAGTTGCTATTATTTTGATTTTGTTATTAACTGATATTTCATCAAAGGTTACAGCTATTGGTTTAGCGGTTTTGCTGATAGCTCCTTTAGGTAATGTTGCCGAGTTTGTGTCTTATCTTCGCTGGCGAAAAAAAGCGCTTGCAGCTGCCGCAACGGGAAAATTCAGCAGAAGCGATACAGTAGATGTGCTTGTAGTCGCTGTATCAATTGCGGTAGTTATTGCGGCTGTTGTATTTGTCGGCGTAAAATCGTTTATGAATAACGCCTGGGCGACTCTTTTGTATTTTTCTGTGTTTGGCGTCTATTTTATATTTCTACATTTTATCGAAAAACTCGAAAAGCGTTATAACAACGGTTGGAAAAAGAAGATTATAAGTTTTGTTCGATTTTTGGGTTACTTTGCCTTGTTGGATTGCGTAAATTATATTTCCAATATGTTTTAAATAAAAGGAGGGTTGATATATGCGCGAATACAGAAAATTCTTGGCACGCTTTGCTCTGTATGATAAATCGGGAATCTGCAAATTCCTTGAGAAAAAAGCGGCGAACGGCTGGCTGCTTGTTGAAATGGGAGTTATGTTCTGGAAGTTCAAGCGTATTGAGCCGCAGAAGCTGAAATTCAGCATAGTGTATTTTAAAAACGCCTCGGAATATGACCCGAAGCTCACCGAAAGCCAGTTGCGCTTTCAGGAGTACTGCGAATATGGGGGCTGGGAGTTTGCTGCTTCAAGGGGAGAAATACTCGTCTATTATTCCGAAAACGAAAACGCAGTACCCATTGAAACCGATGCGGTGGTAGAGGTTAAAAGCGTTCATTCGGTTATGTGGCGCAGCTGGCTTTTACCTTATATGCTGCTGACGTTCTCGCAGGGGTTAAGGTTATATTCATATTTGGGTAGATTTGTCCAAGACCCTGTAACATCATTGCTGACCGGTTGCGTTACGCTGATTGTTATAGAGGTTGTTTCAATTCTGTTCTGCTTTTCGGAAGCGATTGAGTACATAGTGTGGTATGTGAGAGCGAAACGGCTTGCAAAGCTGAACGGCACATTTTTATCAACAAAAAATCACAGCAATATAAAGGCAATGTTTCTTCTGATAATAATGCTGGTTATTCTTTCTGCTTCATCTTTTTTATCGGAAAATTCGTCAGATATTATTATTTTACTGCTTGTAATGCTTTTCGTTACAGTTGTTATATTCTTCAGGCAAAGAACAATCACTTTTTTGAAAAGATTTAATGCTCCTAAAGCTATTAACTATCTGGTAACAATATCGGTCATAGTGGCGTGCGTTTTTGCTTTTTCAAAAATTATTACAGAAAAAATTTCCTGGCAGAGCAATTATAACATTGAGAATTTTATGACGGATGAGGAATTCCGTGCAGCTGCACCGCTTGAAGTATCGGATTTTATACAGGGTGAAATTGATGTAACAATTTCGTTGATTGAAGAACACAAATCGGAAAGTGCCTTTCAATTCAGAGCAGAGCAAAGCGCAAACAGCCTTACTTCGGATGAAAAATATACCCTTGCCTATACGGTGTTTGATATCAAGATACCTTTTGTCAGAAGGGTTTGCGTTAATAGTTGGTTTGAGCGATTTTTTGTGTTTGACAATTCCCTCGATAGAACAGGGGTATCGTTGGACAGAATTTCACACCGTGAAATAGTGGCAGATGTGTGGTTGGCGGATGAAGCGTACGTGCTGTGCGTTGACGGGCAGGCGATTAACAGATATCTGCTTTGCTACGGCAACAAAATCGTTGAGCTCATCCCCTCGTGGACTCTCACCGCAGAGCAGGTCAAAGTTGTTGCCGAAACGTTCGGAAAATAAAACTTTTAATGAATAGTGAATGATGAATATTGAATAATGAATAATTATAATCGGAGCGAAGCGACCCTTCGTTCTGCATTCTGCACTAAAAAACGCCGGCATCTTTCGATGTCGGCGTTTTAAAATTATATCTTACTTGTAAAGCGGGCCGTAGGTTTCGCAGGCTCTGAAGTCTGCACCCTCGAGGTCCTTTGTGCCGAATGCACCCCAGCAAGCAGGACGGAAGATTTTCTCTTCGGGTACGTTGTGGAGAGCAACAGGGATACGGAGCATTGAGCAGAGTGTGATGACGTCTGCGCCGATGTGGCCGTAGGAGATAGCGCCGTGGTTAGCGCCCCAGTTGTTCATAAGGTCGTAAGCGGACTTGAACGGGCCTTCGCCGTTGCAACGGGGTGCAAACCACGTGCAGGGCCAGGTGTAGTCCGTTCTCTTCCAGATTGTGTCGGAAACCTCGTCGGGAAGTGCAACTGTCCAGCCCTCTGCAATCTGTACTACGGGGCCGAGACCCTTTACAAGGTTGAGACGAATCATTGTTGCGGGCATCTCGCTCTTTGTAAGGAAGCGTGAGGAGTAGCCAGCGCCGCGGAAGTAGCCGTTATCGGCGGGGCACCACTCTGTAGCCTTGTTGCAGGCATCTGCATCAGCCTGAGTCATTTCGTACCAGGGCTTGATTACTGCGTTGCCGTTTTCGTCCTTAACCTCGCCGCAAGCGTCAAGACAGCAAGCGCCGGAGTTGATAAGGTGAATAAAGCCGTCTGCATCCTTTGCGTGACCCTCAAGGTCGTAATCTGTAACTCTCTTTACAGCTTCTGTTGACCAGTAGGTACGAACGTCGGCAAACATCTGTGCTCTGTTTGTAAGCAGCTTCATAAACAGCATTGAAATGCCGTTGAGAACGTCGTTTTCCGTTGCAAGGATATAGGGCTCTCTGACACCCTCCCAGTCGTAGGAGGTGTTGAGAAGTGCCTCTGCAAAGTCAGCGTTGGGGTAGAAGTCTGTCCACTGTCTCTGACCCTGGAAGCCTGCTGCGATAGCGTTGTGGCCAACCATTTCTTCCTCGCAGCCCTCGGGCAGAGAGTCGTTGCCGTTCATAAGGTCCTTGATGATAACCATCATCTTGACAACGAATTCCCAGTCCTTTTCCTTCTGCTCGTCGCTCTTGCGTACGAACTCGGGGTTCTTGTCGAAGCCTTCCTTGCAGTTTTCCTTTGTCCACTTGAGGGCCTTCTGGAATTCTTCCTCGTTGTAGATGCCCTCTGTCATTCTTCTGATGATTTCAACCTCGTCAACGGACTCAACGCGAAGGCCGAGATATTCCTCAAGGAAGTCGGGGTTGATGGAGGAGCCTGCAATACCCATACAGATTGAACCGATCTGGAGATAGCTCTTACCCTTCATTGTTGCAACTGCAACTGCGCTGCGTGCAAAGCGGAGAAGCTTTTCTTCAACGTCTGCGGGAATGTTCTCGGACTCATCAGCCTCCTGAACGTCGTGGCCGTAGATACCGAATGCGGGCAGACCCTTCTGTGCGTGTGCGGCAAGAACGGATGCAAGGTAAACAGCGCCGGGACGCTCCGTAGCGTTAAAGCCCCATACGCCCTTGATTGTTGTGGGGTCCATATCCATTGTTTCGGAGCCGTAGCACCAGCAGGGAGTAACGGAAAGGGTAATCATAACGCCTTCCTTCTTGAACTTTTCTGCACAGGCTGCAGCCTCTGCAACTCTGCCGATAGTAGTGTCGGCGATAACAACCTTAACGGGCTCACCGTTGGAGTACTTAAGGTTTTCCTCAAAGAGCTTCTTCGCAGCCTTTGCCATACCCATAGTCTGGTCTTCAAGGCTTTCTCTTACCTTGAGAGGTCCTCTTCTGCCGTCGATAATGGGACGGATACCGATTACGGGATAGTCGCCGATAAATCTGTTTTTAGCCATTTTAAATCGTTCCTTTCGTATGTATAAATTTATATTACAATTTTAAGGAAATCGGCGTAAGCCTCTTCCCATTTTTCTGTATCAACAGGTGTGTAGCTTGTAACCTTTTCGCTGCGCGCGATAATTTCACGAGCCTCTTTGATAGACTTGATATCGCCGCTTGCAAGAAGCTGTACCGCAATATTGCCGAGCACCGTAGCCTCAATCGGGCCTGCCGTAACGGGGCGGTTGCAGGAATTAGCCGTGAGCTGGCAGAGAAGTGTGTCCTTTGTGCCGCCGCCGATTACGTTGATAACCTCGTAATCTCGCTTTGTGCATTCGCAAAGCTTTTCAAAGGTGAGCTTATACTTCATTGCAAGGCTCTCGTAAATACAGCGCATAATCTCGCCGACTGTTTCGGGCACGTACTGGTTTGTTCTGCGGCAGAATTCTCTGATTCTTTCGGGAATATTGCCGTGGGGAACAAACTCGGGCGCATCGGGGTCGATAAAGCAGGCAAAAGGCTTTGCCGCAAGGGCTTCACGCTCAAGGTCAGCGTAGCTGTACTGCTTGCCGTCACGGGCGAACTGCCTTCTGCTTTCCTGAATCAGCCACAGGCCGATAATGTTTTTGAGGAAGCCCGTCGAATTGCCGTAGCCGCCTTCGTTTGTGATATTTATATCGAGTGTCTGCTCGTTTACGATAGGCTCGTCAAGCTCTGTGCCGAAAAGCGACCACGTGCCCGAGCTGATAAATGCAAACTGCTTGTCGGGGCAGGGCACAGCGGTAATTGCG
>JAFXCT010000069.1 GCA_017521365.1 Clostridia bacterium | reverse complement strand
TGCCGCAAAGAGAAAAAGCGGTGCTCGCTTTTTTGTGGCGAATATGTCCGCTGTGCCCGTAGCTGACGGCTTTGCAGACTGTGCAATTCACCTGTTTGCTCCGTTTTGCGAAAAGGAATTTGCAAGAGCCGTATGTAAAGGTGGTATACTTGTCAGCGTTTGTCCCGGCAAAACACACCTGTGGCAGATGAAACAGACACTTTATGCCACACCGTACGAAAACGAAGAAGAAAATCCGACCCTTGAGGGCTTTGAATTGGAAGAAGCCTTCAACATAAAGGCGGATATAACGCTCACCTCGCCCGAGGACACGGACTCACTTTTCCGTATGACACCGTATTACTACCACACCTCGGAAAGCGACAAACAAAAACTGGCTTCGCTTCAAACGCTCACAACCGTTACGGACTTTTATATCAGAATTTATCGCAGGAAGTAAAAAAATGAAACGGATAAAACACGAAATTGATATGTGCAACGGCCCCCTTACGGGCAAGGTGCTGCTGTTTTCCCTGCCGCTTATGCTGTCGGGTATGCTTCAGCTTCTCTACAACGCCGCAGACGTTGCCGTTGTCGGCAGGTTTGCGGGCAGTGCCTCGCTTGCCGCAGTAGGCTCAACGGGCTCGCTTACAAACCTTATGATTAATCTTTTTATAGGCCTGAGTATAGGTGCAAGCGTAGTTGTAGCACGCAACCTCGGCGCAAGAGATTTCCGCCGTGCGCACGATGCGGTGCACACGGCAATTGCGCTCAGCCTTGTTGCGGGCTTTGTATCGCTGATAATAGGCGTTGCGTTTTCAAGAAGCCTGCTCGTGCTTATGGACTCACCCGACGACGTAATTGACCTTGCGGCACTTTATATGAAAATATATTTTCTCGGTATGCCCGCGCTTATGGTTTACAACTTCGGCAGCGCAATTCTGCGAGCAATGGGCGACACGATGAGACCGCTGTATTTCTTAACCATATCGGGTCTTATAAACGTGCTTCTCAACCTGCTGTTCGTGTGCGTATTTCATATGGACGTTGCAGGTGTTGCCTTGGCAACAATTATTTCGCAGTACGTTTCCGCCGTGCTCGTGGTAATCTGCCTGACGAGGCTTGAAAACGCCTGTCACCTGAATTTCAAGGAAATAAAGCTGCACAAAAAGGACGTTGCCGAAATGCTGCGTGTCGGCCTGCCGGCAGGAATACAAAGCTCAATGTTTTCGGTTTCCAACGTGCTTATCCAGTCGTCAATCAATTCCTTCGGCTCAACGGTTATGGCGGCAAACGCCGCAGCCGCTAATATTGAGGGCTTTACCTACACGGCAATGAACTCAATCTACCAGGCTTCAATAACCTTCACCAGCCAGAACGTCGGTGCCGGAAAGCCCGAAAGAATAGGCAGGGTCTGCTCGGTCTGCCTACTGACGGTAACGGCAATCGGCATCGTTATGGGCTGCGGCTCGTATCTGCTTGCCGAGCCCTTGCTGAAAATCTATTCAAACGACCCCGCCATAATCCCCTACGGACTTATAAGAATGAAATACGTTTGCCTGCCCTATTTTATGTGCGGCGTAATGGAGGTTTTCGTCGGCCTGCTCAGAGGTATGAACTGCTCGACAGCTCCGATGATAGTTTCAATTTTCGGCTCGTGCGTTTTCAGGGTTGCGTGGGTGTATACCGCCTTCCGTATGTACCCCACACTTGAAACGCTGTATATCGCCTACATCATCTCGTGGACAATCTGCTCACTTATCCAGTTTGCGTGCTATCTGTTCGTTAAAAAAAGAACAACGAAACGGCTGCTGGAAAGTGCGGAATAATTGCGAGAATTATTGAGTTGCACCTGCAAATTAGAGTTTGTAGGTGCGACCTTTGGTCGTCCGTCAAATCAAAACAAACCTGACAAAGGACATTTTGTAGGAGTCGGCGTTATTCCCCTGATAGGGGAAATATCACGAAGCAACAAAAGGGTAATGGCAAAGCCGTAACCTCGACGACCCTTTGTAAAATGTTATATCAATTTTACGGCAAACTGTAGGGGAGGGGCTCTGTCCCCTCCCGTTACGCAATTGATATATCAACGTCAGGAGAGCGTGGCTTTGACAAAGCCGTCCCCCTTTGTTCTCCGGACATTTCCCCCACACCGTGGGGGAATCTTCCCTCCCCTACAATATCATATATACATTGATATTTCTGAAAACCTTTCGGGACGTCGACGTCCCCTACGGTCTACTCATATTTTATGGTTCCTATCCAACCATACCGTGTAAGGGCAATTCACCTGCGTTCAGAATGACATTGTTTTTGTTTGATTAAATCCGTAAAACAGATATAAAATAAACAAGACAGTTAATTGCAAATTACCGCCCGAAAATTGTCAACGCTTTCTCCTTGACAAAGCCGTAATATATGTTAAAATAAACTTTGCGAAAGCCATAAAGTGAGGTGAGAGGCTTTTGGAAAATCAGAACGGCAAAACAGTTGCACAGAATAAGAAAGCCTATCACGACTACTTCGTAATTGAAGAGGCAGAGGCAGGCATTGAGCTTTTCGGCACGGAGGTCAAGTCCATCCGCCAGGGCAGGGTCAATCTCAAGGACTCATGGTGCTCTATCAAGGAGGGCGAAATTTTCGTAAACGGTATGCACATCAGCCCTTACGAGCACGGCAACATCTTTAATCGTGACCCGCTTCGTGTGCGCAGGCTGCTTATGCACAAGCGTGAAATCAACCGCCTTTTCGGTCTGACGAAGCAGCAGGGCTACGCAATAGTTCCCCTTTCGCTGTATTTTGTAAAGGGCAGAGCAAAACTTAAAATCGGTTTATGTAAAGGTAAAAAGCTTTACGACAAACGCGAGGTTGCAGCAAAAAAAGATGCACAGCGTGATATTGAGAGGAACCTTTCAATTCGCAATTCGTAATTCAACCAAAAGTTGTGCCTGTTTTTCGGCAATATCAACCTACGGTTTAGGCATTTCAACCTTTGCTCGCTTCAAAAAAGCACTATTCTCCGATAGAATTAAGGCACAAATTCATTTGCCGAAAGGAGAACACGCAATGTCATTATTCAACAGAAAACAAAATGAAGAGCCAAAAGAAGAGCAGGTTGCCCAAGAGGAAAAGGTTACAGAAACCCTCGGTGCAAAAATTGCAAGACTTAGGAAAGAAAAGGGCTACACTCAGGAAGAATTTTCACAGCTGCTCGACGTTACGGCACAGGCGGTATCCAAATGGGAGAACGATATCTCCTGCCCCGATATTATGCTGCTGCCCAAAATTTCCCAACTGCTCGGGATAAGCATTGACGAAATGCTCGACAATTCAGTTGAGCAAAAGCAGCCCGAAAAAACGGATGAGCCAAAAATTGACACAAACAAGCTCAATCTTAAAATCAATATAACCTCACCCAACAAAAAGCCTGTCAATGTTGTCTTCCCTATGGCTATGGTAAAAAGATTCACAAAGCTCGGCACGAAAATCTCAAGCATAGTCGATGTGAACTCACCCGCAATAGACGGCGACAAAATTGACAGCATTTTTGAGCTGATAAACGACGGCGCTACGGGCGAAATATTGAATATTACAGACGAAAACGGTCAGAATATCGTTATTGAAATCAGTTAAATAATTAAGGGATTCGGAGTTTGGATTTGCAAAAATTCCTAATTCATAATTCCGAATTCCTAATTAAAATATTCGGGGATGAAAGGATTTCGACGGGGATTCAGAGTCACGATAAGCGAGTAGCGGTGCGGAACCGCTATAAAAGCCGCAGTTTATTAAAAATAAACGACAACGAATTAACTCTTAAAGCTGCTTAACTTTTAGCAGCCGTCGTTACCGGGAGCACCGCGGCCCGGATAACGGCGTCGATTAGCGGTGAACGTGCGTGTCAGATTAGCCTTGTATGACACCATGAATCAAAGGCTACCGTAGGGTAAAGCCTGCCGTTGCGGCGTTGCCCGAGGGGAATCTTAAAAGAGCGGATACACTCGTAGAAAGTTGTGGTAATGGGTTTTCGGACGCGGTTTCGATTACCGCCATCTCCACCAAAAAAGACAGTCTTCAGACTGTCTTTTTTTATCCATTGCGAAAGCAATGGT
>JAFXCT010000008.1 GCA_017521365.1 Clostridia bacterium | reverse complement strand
CGAAGGATAGCTTCACGGCGCTCACGCTCTGCCTTCATCTGCTTTTCCATGGCGTCCTGAATTTCCTTGGGCGGAAGAATGTTTTTCAGCTCAACACGGTTTACCTTGATACCCCATGCATCTGTTGCTTCGTCAAGAATACCTCTGATTTTTGCGTTGATTGTGTCACGGGAGGTAAGCGTGTGGTCAAGCTCAAGCTCACCAATGATGTTACGCAGTGTAGTTGCGGTAAGGTTTTCAATAGCTGAAAGGGGACGCTCAACACCGTAGCAGTAAAGCTTCGGGTCTGTAATCTGGTAGAAAACGACCGTGTCTATCTGCATTGTAACGTTATCCTTGGTAATAACGGGCTGCGGCGGGAAATCCACAACCTGCTCCTTGAGCGAAACCATCTTTGCAACTCTTTCAAAAAGCGGTATTTTGAAGTGGATACCCGTCTGCCAGGTTGTCTGATATGCGCCGAGCCTTTCAAGGACATAGGCCTTGGACTGGGGAACGATTTTGATATTAAATGCGACTATGACAATTGCAAGAATAAATAAGCCTAAAATGATGTACGGTAATGCATCCATTATAAAATTTCCTCCTGATAAAAAATTGAAAAATTCCTCAAAAATCGTTTAAACCTGTGCCGTCTGCGTCTGTTTTTCGACGATGACTTTAACGCCCTCAATTTGTTTTACGGTAACGGTTTCTCCCTCTTCGATAATGCCGTTATCGGCAGAACGAGCTGTCCATACGCTGCCCTTGACCTTGACACAGCCTGTTTCACGCAGGTTGTCTATAGTCTGGGTTACGATGCCTGCTTCGCCTATAAACCTATCTGCATTGGTAGGGGCGTATTTGCGGCCCGTGAATTTCTTGACAAACGGCCTCGTTGCAATAAGGGCAACAAGCGAAACGGCGGCAAAGACTGCAATCTGAACGGGTACGCTTGCCGAACAAAGTGTTGCAATAAGCGCCGCAAGAGAGCCGAGAGCAAACCAGATTGTCAGCAGCTGTACCGTCAGTGCTTCAATTACGATGAACGCTATGAGTGCGCCGATCCATACGAAAACCACATTATCACCTCCTTTGTCTGAATAATACCACAAATCAAAATTCTTTGCAATAATTTTCAGTTGGAAATTCGGAACATAATGTGTTTGGAACATTTTTTAATACTACAGGTTGTGGATTGGCAAAAGGGTGATACTTGCTCTTGTATGGTTTTTACTTGTAAATAATTTGTGAACACACACGAAAAAACGCTAAAAAACATTGTACAGCGACGGCTTTACGAGCTCACCGATTTCATCTGCAAAGGCAATGATTTCGGCACAGCTTTCTTCAATCTCGTCACGGCTGACGTAATCTATTGAATTTATCCGCTGGTCAATCGGCTCAAGGTGAACGTGGCTGACAAACAGCGAGAAAAAGTCCTTGTTTTGCTCCCAGCTATCCTTGAGCGGCCCGATGAATTTTTCATCCTCGCAGGCATAAAGTGCGGCTTCCTTAAGTGCCGCTGCCCTGTCAATAACCTCGTTGCCGGCAAGGACGGACAGCAGCCCGATTGCCGCAATGATTACAAGTGCAATAATTCCTCTGTTCATTTTTTGTCTATAGCCTTTCCGAAGCCGTTTTTGCTGTATGTCAGCGCCATTATTTCGCTTTCGTCACGTCCGATTTTTTTTAGATGCTTTTTCAGCAGCTTTACGTCAAGCCCTACTCCGGGCAAAGCCTTTTCAATTATTTTTCCGTCGCAAATCACAAGGTGGGGCAGTCCGTCGTCGGGGGCTTTTTTTCCTGCGAGTGAGCTCGTCAGCGGTGTGTATTCGGGCTTTAGCATAACGCTTACCGTGCCGTTGGTTTCAACTATCGCATACTGCACCTGTTCAATGTCAAAAACATCCTTCTGCCTCAGAGAAGACATCAAATCCTGCACGGTCAGCCTTAATGCACGCATTTTTTTCTGGTCAAGCACTCCGTCGTTTATTACTACGGCAGGGTGTCCGTCAAACGCTTCACGGAATCTGCCGAAACGCATTGACAGCACGGAGCAGATAATTGACAGCGCAACGAGCAAAAATACGCTCATTGCGGAATTGATAAGCGGCATATCAAGGTCCTGCATCGGTGCCGCCGCAAGCTCCGACAGCAGTATCGTCACCACGAGCTCCGTGGGCTGCATTTCGCCTATCTGCCTTTTGCCCATCAGCCTCACGGAAATGACCGCAAGCAGAAAAAGTATAAACGTCCTGATAAGCAGCGTAGCCATAATCCGTCCTCCTTTTTTATATGATTATGTGCGAAAAATGTTGACCTGAAACATTTTTATATGATATATTTCTTACGAGGTGACAGCCGATGGAAAAATATTCGCTCGGATTTGATATAGGCGGTACGAAATGTGCCGTCATACTCGGCAGAGGGGAAATTCCCGAAAAGCCGACAAAAGAATTTATAGTTGACAAAATCCGCTTTGAAACAAGGCAGGAAAGAGGCTGGAGAGAAATCGTCGAAGAGCTTTTATCCTGTGCTGAAAACATACTTGAAAGAAATTCTGTCAGGGCAGAGCAGGTTATCGGCTGCGGCATAAGCTGCGGAGGACCGCTTGAGAGCAGAAAGGGCGTTATTATGTGTCCGCCCAATCTGCCCGATTGGGATAACGTACCCCTTGTTGAAATGACGGAAAAAAGGCTCGGCGTTAAAACAATTCTGCAGAACGATGCGAATGCCTGTGCGGTTGCGGAATGGAAATTCGGTGCAGGCAGGGGCACGAGCAATATGGTTTTTCTCACCTTCGGCACGGGTATGGGCGCCGGACTTATACTTGACGGCAGGCTGTACAGCGGCACGAACGATATGGCTGGTGAGGTCGGGCATATCCGCATTGCACCCGACGGTCCCGAGGGCTACGGCAAAAAAGGCTCGTTCGAGGGCTACTGCAGCGGCGGCGGTATAGCAAGGCTGGCTAAAAGCATAGCCGAAAAGAAGCTTGATGAGGGCGTTGAGATGTCCTTCTGTAAGGATAAATCGGAGCTTGATTCAATTACCGCAAAATCAGTTGCCGAAGCGGCTGCCGCAGGCGATGAAACCGCAAAGGAAATTTACGGCATATGCGGTGAGCATCTCGGCAAAGGCCTTGCCGTTATAATTGATATATTAAATCCCGAGGCAATTGTTATCGGCAGTATTTACGAGCGTTCATCCGCTTTGCTCAAGGAAAAAATGCAGGAAACGCTTGAAAAAGAGGCGCTTTCTCTCTCCTGCGGTGTCTGCCGTATTCTGCCTGCCGAATTGGGCGACTCAATAGGCGATTTTGCCGCATTGGGTGTCACATTTATGAATGAATAAATATGTAAAGGTGATATACTATGACTTCATTACAGATATTTGACGAGCTCTTACAGCGTTATCCCGTGCTCGAAGCCTGCAAGGACGATATATACAGTGCGTATAAACTGATAAAAGCCTGCTATGACAAGGACGGCAAGGTGCTCGTCTGCGGCAACGGCGGAAGCGCTGCCGATGCCGACCACATCGTAGGCGAGCTGATGAAGGGCTTTCTGCTGAAAAGGAGAATTGAACGCTCTGCCGCAAACGGTGACGATGAAATACTTTTACGTCTTCAGGGTGCGTTACCTGCAATTTCGCTCAACGCCCATTCTGCGCTGCTTTCCGCATTTGCAAACGACCTTGAGTTTGACTGTGCCTACGCTCAGCAGGTTTACGGCTATGCCCGTGAAAACGACGTGCTTATAGCTCTGAGCACCTCGGGAAATTCCAAAAGCGTTGTCAATGCCGTCCGTGCCGCCTCTGCCGCCGGAATTGCAAGCATCGGCATAACGGGCGAAAGACAAAGCGCAATGAGCGAAAAATGTACGGTCTGTATAAAATTGCCTGAAACCGAAACCTTTAAGATACAGGAGCTTACGCTTCCCGTTTACCATTGTCTTTGTGCAATGCTCGAAGCGGATTTCTTTGAAAATTAAGTTTAGTTCAGCACGGCTGTGCTGACGGACAAGCAAGTAATAAATTTTCACCTCCCGTCATATCAATTTACCGATATGAATTCGGGAGGTTATTTTTTTGAGATGTATTGTTGAAGAACGTGCGGTTGAGCTTGGCCGCTACATAGTTGAAAACGGCGCAACCGTGCGCACTGCGGCAAAGCAGTTCGGCATAAGCAAATCCACGGTACACACCGATGTTTCCAGACGGCTTGCAAAGCTTAACCCCTTGCTTTTTGAAGAGGTGAGGGCGGTGCTTGAGGTGAACAAGGCCCAGCGCCACATACGGGGAGGCCTTGCGACGAAAGAAAAATATAAATCCGCACAATAAATTTTACTTATTTTTTGTAAAATACTTGCAGTTTTTAGAGAAGTTATTTATAATATACCAAAAAGTTTGTTGGTGGTATGTTAAAATGGCTTCCAAATATTCCGTTTCGCTGAAGAGGATTATAGATGAACACGGCTTCAGCGTGCTTTATTCTCCCTGCGACCCCGGCGATATTGACGTAACGATGCAGGAGGTTATACGTCCCGGCTTTATACTCACGGGCTATGACGATTATTTTGACTCCGGCAGAGTTCAGTTCCTCGGTCTTACAGAAATCGAATATCTTCGCGGCCTTCCTGACGAGGTGAGGGCGCAAAGGCTCGATTTCTATCTTTCGCATAAGCCCGTCGTGTGCATAATTACACGCTCGCTTGAGCTGCCCGGGGAGTTTTTACCGCTTGCCGAAAAATACGGTGTACCCGTGCTTTCAACGAAGGATTCAACCTCGGCGTGTATGTCGGCAATTATTTCCTTCCTCGGTGTTCAGCTTGCGCCCCGTATCACACGCCACGGCGTTCTTGTCGAGGTTTACGGCGAGGGTGTGCTCATCCTCGGCGACAGCGGCGTAGGTAAGAGCGAAACGGCACTTGAGCTTATCAAGCGAGGCCACCGACTTATTGCGGACGATGCGGTTGAAATCCGCAAGGTTTCCTCACGTACTCTCGTCGGCTCCGCACCAGACAATATCCGCCATTTTATCGAGGTGCGCGGTGTCGGTATAATCAACGCCCAGCGCATTTTCGGTATGGGCTCCGTAAAGCTCACCGAAAAGATTGATATGGTGGTTGAGCTTGAGCCGTGGGACAGCGAAAAGGCTTACGAACGTTTGGGCTTGGACGAACAGTATACCGAAATTCTCGGTATTGATATTCCCAGCCACGTCGTTCCCGTTCATCCGGGCAGAAACCTTTCGGTTATTATCGAGGCGGCGGCTATGAACAACCGCCAGAAAAAGCTCGGCTACAACGCAGCCCGTGAGCTTTTAAACGGCTTAGGTATGGAAGAATAAAAGGTGTGCCCGACTAACACTCATCGCACAAATCTTGTGTGCTCTTTTTCCGCCATATCGTTCCAAAATGCTCGGCAATACACAAAGTATTATCTGTGCTTTTGAAACTTCTCTGACGAAAAAATTGCTACACAATCTTTGCACTCAGAGTATTATCCGTGCACACAAAAAACACAGTAAAACAAATGAAAAGAAAGATATATCGGAGGTAACAAATTATGTACAGAATAGGCGTAGATCTCGGCGGCACAAACATTGCTGTTGGCGTTGTTGACAAGAACTTCAACATCATCGGCCGAGGCAAAATGAAGACAAATGCTCCCCGTCCCGCAAAGGCAATATTTGACGATATTGCTACGGCTATCAGAATGGCTGTTTCCGATGCGGAAATTACCCTTGATGAGGTTAAGTCAATCGGCATCGGTACACCCGGCTCCGTAAACAAGGCTGAGGGTGTTATCGACTTTGCAAACAACCTCGATTTCGACCACGTTCCCGCAAAGGAACTGCTTTCCGAAAATCTCGGTATGGATAAAATTTATATTGACAACGACGCTAACTGTGCCGCTCTCGGCGAAGCACTTGCAGGTGCAGGCAAGGGTACGGACAGCTTTGTTGCAATCACACTCGGTACAGGTGTCGGCAGTGGTATCGTTATCGACGGCAAGCTTGTAGTCGGCTGTAACTACGCCGCAGGCGAAATGGGTCATATGGTTATCTGTATGGACGGCGAGCAGTGTAACTGCGGAAGAAGAGGCTGCTGGGAGAGATACGCCTCCGCAACGGCTCTCATTGCACAGACCAAGGACGCTATGAAAAAGAACGTTGACAGCATAATGTGGGATCTTGTTGACGATAATATAGCAAAGGTCAGCGGCAGAACAGCCTTTGATGCAATGCGTAAGGGCGACGCTGCAGGTAAGCAGGTCGTTGACAATTACATCCGCTATATTGCTGTCGGCCTTGTAAACGTTATCAATGCCTTACAGCCCGACGTTATATGTATCGGCGGCGGTATCAGCCACGAGAAGGATAATCTTCTCATTCCGCTTCGCAAGCACATCAACCGCGGCAGATACAGTCTCTATTCAGAAAAGCAGACCGAAATCTGCTGTGCAACACTCGGTAACGATGCAGGTATCATCGGTGCCGCAATGCTCGACGAATAAAGGAACATTTTTTCAATGAACAATATCCAGAATATAATTGAAGGTGCGGAAAAGGCAGGTATCAGCTACCGCCTTGATGCGCCTATGTCCGAATACACGAGCTTCAGAACGGGCGGAAAGGCAGACGTTGTCTTTCTGCCGTCCTCTGAGTTGCAGCTTCGCAGTCTGCTGCGTATGTGCTCGGATGAAGAGGTGAAGCCCTTCGTTTTCGGCAACGGCTCTAATCTCCTTGTTTCGGATGACGGAATAAGGGGCGTTTCAATCCGCCTTGCCAACAATTTCGAGGAAATCCGCCTTCTTGACGAAACAACAATATACTGCTCGGCAGGTACTAAGCTTGCCACGCTCTGCAAATTCGCTATGGAGCATTCGCTCACAGGGCTTGAATTTGCCTACGGTATTCCCGGCTCGGTAGGCGGTGCGGTTTATATGAACGCAGGTGCCTACGGCGGAGATATGAAGGATGTTATTACCTGCTGTACGCATATTGACTACGCAGGCAATCCCGGAAAGCTGACCGGTGATATGCTCGGCTTCAGCTACAGAACAAGCATATATACGGGCAAGTATTTCGTTATTACCGGCGCCGTATTTTCCCTGCAGAAGGGCGTTAAAGAGGAAATCAACGCAAAAATGCAGGAGATTATGGGAAAGCGTATTGAAAAGCAGCCGCTTGATTTGCCAAGCGCAGGCAGCTTTTTCAGGCATCCGAAGGGCTATTATGCCAGTGCGCTGATTGAGCAGTGCGGTCTTAAGGGCTTTTCGGTCGGCGGTGCACAGGTGAGCGAAAAGCACTCGGGCTTTGTTGTGAACAAGGGCGGTGCAACGACGGCTGAAATTATGGAGCTTGGCAGATTGGTTGCCGAAAAGGTGCTCAATGAAACAGGCGTTGAGCTTGAAAGAGAAGTAAAATATATCGGGTAAATCTATTTAAGATTCCACGATGGTTGACGGAGAAAAATTTATGTCATTTACATCTGCGGTAAAAGATGAAATCTGTTCAACAGCCGATATGCAGACCTGCTGCTACCATGCGATGACCTACGGGCTGTTGCTGTGCGGCAGGTCTTTTGGTTCTACCTCTATGATGCTCGTTACGGAGCACGAGGGCACGGCAAAAATGTACGCTTCGGCTGTTGAAAAAATTACGGGCAGGGCACCTGCCGTAAAGGGCTCGGAAAGCGGTAAGTTTTCCGTTAGCGTTACCAAAAAAGAGGACAGGCTCAAAATTTTGGAGCACTTCGGTGTGTCGGAAAGAATGGTCGGTGTACGCATCAACCGTTCAAACCTTGCCGAGGAATGCTGCCTTTCAGCCTTTCTCAAGGGCGCTTTTCTTGCGTGTGCAACGGTGACACAGCCGCAGAAAAGCTATCAGCTCGATTTTATTCTGCCCTTCCTGCACCTGAGTGACGATATGCTTAAACTGATGCAGGAGCTTGAAATAAATGCAAAAATGACCAAGCGCAAGGGCAGCTACGTTATATATTTCAAGAGCAGCGAAATGATTGAGGATATTCTTATGATGCTCGGCGCACAGTCATCCGCACTTGAAATAATGCAGGTCAAAATTGAAAAGGATATGCGCAACAAAATCAACCGCAAAATCAATTTTGAAACAGCAAACATTGACCGCTCTGTAGATGCGGCAATGGGGCAGATAGAGGCTATCAGAAAGCTTCACGCAAGCGGTAAGTTTGACGGTCTGCCGGAGGAGCTACGTGAGCTTGCAACCTTAAGAGAGGAAAATCCCGAAAGCAGTCTGAAGGAGCTTGGCAATATGCTGTCGGTCAGCCTTTCACGCTCGGGTGTTTACCACAGGCTTAACAGAATAGTCAGTATCGCAAACAGCGAGGATTAATTTTTACAGAAAGTGAGGTTTTGATATGTCGGGCTTTACACATTTACATCTGCATACCGAGTACAGCTTGCTTGACGGTGCCTGCCGTATCAAGCCTCTTATTGCCGCTACAAAGGAGCTGGGGCAGACAAGCCTTGCCATTACCGACCACGGCTCGCTTTTCGGTGCAATAGATTTCTATAAGGAAGCCAAAAAGCAAGGTATAAAGCCGATTATCGGCTGTGAGGTTTACGTTGCGGCAAGAACACGCTTTGACAAGGTGCACGGTATCGACAGCGAGCGTTACCACCTTGTCCTGCTTGCCGAAAACGACACGGGCTACCGTAACCTTATCAAAATAGTGTCGGATGCGTGGACTCAGGGCTTTTACACAAAGCCCCGTGTGGATAAGGAGCTGCTCGAAAAATATCACGAGGGTATAATTGCCCTTTCTGCCTGCCTTGCGGGTGAAATTCCGCAGGCACTTCTCAAAAACGACTATGAGCGGGCTGTCAAAACCGCTCAGTGGTATAAGGAAACCTTCGGCGAAAACAACTACTTTATCGAAATTCAGAACCACGGCATTGAGGAGGAGCTTCGTGTCCTGCCTCAGCTTGTCCGCCTTGCACGTGAGCAGGGGATAGGCCTTGTTGCTACGAACGATACCCACTATATAGAAAAACAGCATTCCAAAATCCAGCAGATTCTGATTTGCATACAGACTAACCATATCCTCGGCGAAAACACCGGAATTGAATTTGAGGCAGACGAGTTTTACCTCAAGAGCGAAAGCGAAATGCGGGAGCTTTTTGCCGATTTCCCCGAGGCTGTGGACAATACCGCAAAAATTGCCGAAAGATGTAACGTTGAAATAGAATTCGGCAACACGAAGCTGCCCAATTTCGATACCCCCAACGGTGAGGACCATTTTGAATATTTTGCTTCACTCTGCCGTGAGGGCCTTAAAAAGCGTTACGGCGAAAACGCTCCCGAGGAATACAGGGAGCGGCTGGAATACGAGCTCGGCGTTGTCAACAAAATGGGCTATACGGACTATTACCTTATAGTCAACGATTTCGTTCAGTACGCAAAGAATAACGGCATTCCCGTCGGCCCGGGCAGAGGCTCGGGCGCAGGCAGTATAGCCGCCTACTGTATAGGCATAACGGGCATTGACCCGATGAAGTATAACCTTCTTTTTGAGCGCTTTCTCAACCCCGAAAGGGTGAGTATGCCCGACTTTGACATTGACTTCTGCTATGAAAGACGGCAGGAGGTTATCGACTATGTTATTTCAAAATACGGCTCCGACCACGTTTCGCAGATTGTCACCTTCGGTACGCTTGCCGCAAAGGCCGCCGTGCGTGACGTAGGCAGGGTTATGGGTCTGCCGTACGCAACGGTGGACTCCGTTGCAAAGCTCATTCCGTTTGAGCTGAATATCACTCTTGACAAGGCTCTTGCACGCTCGTCCGATTTACGCAAGCGTTATGATTCCGACGAAACTGTGAAAGAGCTTATTGACAACGCTATGCAGATTGAGGGTATGCCCCGACACGCCTCAAAGCACGCCGCAGGCGTTGTTATCACCCGTGACCCCGTCAAGGAATACGTGCCGCTTGCGCTGAGTGACGATTTGGCTGTTACCCAGTACACTATGGTTTCCCTTGAAGAACTGGGTCTTCTTAAAATGGATTTCCTCGGGCTTAAAACACTCACCGTTATTTCCGATGCCGAAAAAGCGGTTAAGAAAATTGAGCCCGATTTTGATATTGAAAAAATTCCGCTTGACGACAAGGCAACCTATAAAATGTTTGCTTCGGGTCAGACTCTGGGCGTTTTCCAGTTTGAATCCGCAGGTATGCGAAGCGTGCTTACCAGAATTAAGCCGACCGTGCTTGAAGACCTGATAGCCGTTGTTTCGCTTTACCGTCCCGGCCCTATGGACTCGATTGACACATATATAGAAAACAGAAGAAATCCCGAAAAGACAAGCTATAAAGCGGACAAGCTGCGCAGTATTATGGAGGTTACGCACGGCTGTCTTATATACCAGGAGCAGGTAATGCAGGTTTTCCGTGAGCTTGCAGGCTATTCCTACGGCAGGGCAGACGTCGTGCGCCGTGCAATGTCCAAGAAAAAGCACGACGTTATGGAAATGGAGCGCAAAACCTTTATCGAGGGTGCTGTCAGCAGGGGAGTTGAGCCTGCCGCGGCAAATTCGATTTTTGAGGATATGTCATCGTTTGCTTCCTACGCCTTTAATAAATCCCACGCCGCCGCCTATTCCCTGGTGGCTTACCGCACGGCATATCTCAAATGCCACTATCCGCAGCAGTTTATGGCGGCGCTTCTCACAAGCGTGCTCGACCAGACAGCCAAGGTCTGCGGCTATATCAACGAGTGTGAGCGCTTGGGGATACGGGTTACGCCGCCTGACGTAAATTCAAGCTACGGCGGCTTTGTGGCTGAAAACGGCAGAATTCTTTTCGGCCTGCTCGCCGTGAAAAACCTCGGCAGAAATCTTATCAGGGCTATTGTGGAGGAAAGAGAGAAAAACGGCAGATTCACGTCGTTTTACTCCTTCTGCAAGCGTGTTTACGGCAACAATTTCAACCGCCGTGCCGCAGAAAGCCTCGTTTATTCGGGCGCTCTTGACGGGCTGGGCTTAAACCGCCGTCAGATGCTGCAGATGCTTCCCACCGTTATGTCACAGCTTGAGGCGGACAAGGCCTACAGTATGAGCGGTCAGATTAATCTGTTCAGCCTCATCGGCGAGGAAAAGAGCACAGAGCCCGAAATTCCGCAGGTGAGTGAGCTGCCGCAGGACGAAAAGCTGATGCGTGAAAAAGAGGTTGTCGGCTTTTACGTCAGCGGTCACCCGATGGCAGGCTTTTCTCCGCTTGCCGAAAAGCTCGGCTGTGCAAAAATTTTTGATTTGACGGAAGGCGAAGGCTATTCCGACAATGAAAACGTAAAAGTATTGGGAATAATAACCTCGGTTAAGAAAAAAATAACGAGAAGCAACGCCGAGATGGCTTTCGTTACCCTTGAAGATATGAGCGGCAATATTGAAGCGCTTCTCTTCCCGAAAACCGTTGCCTCGACAATGGAGATTTTAAAGACGGGTAACGTTGTGCTCCTTGAGGGAAGGCTGAGCCTTCGTGAGGATAAAGAGCCGAGCCTCGTGTGCGAAAAGCTTTCACCCTGCCCCAAGGACGTGCCCGAACAAACAACCGAAAAAAAGAAAAAGCACGGACTGTTCCTGCGTGTTGAAACAAGGGGCGGTGAACAGGAAAAGCGTGCGCTGAATTTGCTGGGCATTTTTGACGAGGGAAACACACCGGCGTATATTTACTATAATGATATTAAGGAATATTCAAAGCAGGCTGTCGGAGTTGGCGTCAACGAGCCGCTTGTAAATGAATTAAAACGGCTTTTAGGTGCGGAAAATGTTGTTTTGCAGTAGTCAGAATAGTATATTTTTCTATAAAACTTGACATATTTTTTTATTTGTGTATTATATTAGGGAATGATTTTTAAGCATTAACCATAGGAGAGATTTTTATTATGAAAAAGATTGGTGTTCTCACAAGCGGCGGCGACGCACCGGGTATGAACGCTGCGGTACGCGCAGTTGTCCGTACAGCTCTTTACAACAATATGGAGGTTGTCGGTATCCGTTACGGCTACAAGGGCCTTCTTGAAGAGGATTTTATTGAAATGAATATGCGTAACGTCTGCGATATTATCCACCGCGGCGGTACGAAGATTTATACTGCACGCTGCCCCGAATTCAAGGGCGAAGAAGCAGTCCGCAAGGCAGTTGAAATTGCAAAGAAGAACGGTATCGAGGGTCTTGTCGTTATCGGCGGCGACGGCTCGTTCCGTGGCGCAAGAGACCTTTCCAACTTCGGTCTTCCCTGTGTTGCCGTTCCCGGTACTATCGACAACGATATTGTCTGCACAGACTACACAATCGGCTTTGACACCTGCCTTAACACCGTTCAGCAGCTTGTTGACCGCCTTCGTGACACTATCGAAAGCCACAGCCGCTGCTCCGTAGTAGAGGTTATGGGTGCCCGTGCAGGCTACCTGACCCTCAACGCAGGTATTGCTGTCGGCGCTACCGCTATCGTTATTCCCGAAATTCCCTACGATATCGAAAAGGACGTTATCAGCAAGCTTAACCGCACAAAGGCAACGGGCAAAAACCACTTCATCGTTATGGTTGCAGAGGGTGTCCGTTTCCGTGACGGTGTAACTGTTGAGCAGATGGCAAAGGAAATCGAGGAAAAGACGGGTATTGAAACCCGTGCAACTGTCCTCGGCCATATTCAGCGCGGCGGTACTCCCACGGTACGTGACCGTGTTATCGCAAGCCAGATGGGTAACAAGGCCGTTCACCTCCTTCACGAGGGTAAGAGCAACCGTGTTGTCGTAATGCACGGCGAGCAGATTACCGACCACGATATCAATGAGGCTCTCAATATGAAGAAGACCATTGATAAGGACCTCTACAACTGCGCTATGGAGATTTCTCTGTAAGTTTTTAATAGCAAATAAATACCACCCGGAAAAAATTCGCTTTCTTTCGGGTGGATTTTTTTGTGAAGTTTCTATTCTTCTAACTCATAAACTGCCCATACTGTGGGAATCTGGAGGGGATAGGTTTCCTGAACTGTGCCGTCGTAGATAAAGCGTACCTTGTCACCCTTTTTCATTTCGGGCAGTTCAATGTGCGACAGTACGCTTTTAAGGCTGACGTAGGCCTGCGAGCCTTCCGTAATTCCTGCGTTGTCGCCGTAGGCTTTGACAAGCAGACTGCTGCCGTTGTTTTCTATGATTACAGCATCAAAATGTGGTTCATCATCATAACCCACGGGTGCTGTAACGCCGACGATATAGTCTGTAGTCGTTTCCTTTTCCGTCGGGATACTTCCGCTTATAAACTTAACCGCCGCAGAGTATTCCGTTGTGCTTATATCGGCGTAAGTGATAATCAAATCCTTGTTGCCGTCAACCGTGTTGCGCTTGATTATCGTGTAGCCGTCGTACCAATAAAACTTCGTTCCGCCGTCCTTGAGCATATCCGTTTTTGCCTTGCTGTTTTTGACGTCTTCTTCCGCTTTTTTCAGCAGCGTGTCAACATACAGCTTTTCGGAATTGAGCGCATCGCCGATGTAAATGCTCTTACTGCCGAGCGTTACGTAAGCCTTGTCAAGGCAGTAGAGGTAAGCGTGAAAACCGTTCTTTTTATAGAAGGTTTCATCCGTCATCCACGTAACGCCGCTTGTCTTGCTTCTTTCAACGGTCAGCTCATAGTCAAATTTTGCTTCGAGTGCAACCGTTGAGTAAGGTTCGGAGTAGGTAACGGTAACGTCCTCAGGGTTAAGTCCGAAGTAGGCAATTGCCTGTGCTTTGCAGTTATCTATAAGTTCTTGGGAATAGTCGCCGTCGATAACCTTGTTAACTAAAGCGGTCGGGAATTTTGCCTGCAAATCCTTGATGTATGAGCTTCCCATACCCGGCTCCCAGTAATCGTAAAGCGCATAGCTGTCCTCGCCGTTTACAACGAATGAGAGCGCAAGCGGAGTGCCGTTACCGCCCATTTCAATGAGCTTTCCGTCCTCAACGCTGTATTCGTTGTAGCTTGATACAAGGTAAACCGTAATTGCTATTCCGTTTTCGTCGGGCTTGCTCACGGTTTCGGTTGCAAGCACTTTAAATGCTGCACAGGAAACCTCACCGTCAAGGTAATTGCCCTTGTTATAGTTGATGATTTCTGTTCTTATAAGTGTGTCAAGCTCATTTGAAATATTCGGCGAGTAGTCGATTCTTCTTGTATCGGTCGGGTTTGTCAGGAAGCAGACCGCCGTAACGATACAGATAACGACAGCCGCAATAATAACCCAGAACGCAGGCTTTTTGTAATTCATTACTCCTTTTATCCTTTCTTTTACGCCCGTTTCACCGAAGGCGAGGGGACACGCGGCAATGGATTTGCGGCTGATGCTCGCGTTTAGCAAAGCCGCCGAATAATCCCTGCGCTGCTGCTCGTCAAGCTCCTTTACTACCTTTTCATCGCAGGCGGCTTCAATATCCCTGCAAAGCAGAACGTAGGCAGCCCACAGCAGAGGATTGAACCAGTAAATGCTAAGCAGCAGGAAGCCGAGCGGCTTTATAAGGTGGTCAAGGCGTTTGATGTGTGCTTTCTCGTGCGCAATTACAAGCGGCAGGTCGTTTTCGTTTGTCTTGTACGGAATATAAATTTTGGGCTTTATGATTCCGAGCACAAACGGCGACTGCACAAACTCGCTTTGGTATATGTTTCCTTCCTTTTTCGTTGCGGTTTTAAGGCTCATTTTAAGCCTTGCCCAGCTCGCAAGGGCGTAAAGCAGCATAATTGCAAGCCCCGACAGCCACACGCAGGCGAGAATAATCGTCACGTCAACCGTTCTTTCCGCTATGGGTGCAAAGTCGGCGTACTGTGTGTTTACCGCGTTGTCAAGCACCTCTATTCCCGAATTGATTTTGAATTCGTTCAGGTAGGGAAGGTTGGGCTCAAAGGTCTGTGCGCTGGGAATAAGGCTGAACACGCTTTCGATTGAAAACGGAAATACGAGCCTCAGCGCAACTATGCCCCAGAGCACGCAGTTGAGCCATTTCGGAGCTTTTCTGAACAGTAAGCGGAGCACAAGCACCGCAAGCACAATCCAGCCTGCCGTAATACTGATGTTTACAATTTCGAGAAACGGCACGGTAATAAAGGTTAAAAACTTCTGAATTAAGTAAATGATTTCGTCCATTCTCACCCCTCCTTACTTTTCGATAATTCTGCGAATCTGCTCGATTTCATCGTCACTTAGTGCCTTGCTTTTTGCAAAGGCGGCAATGAAGGCGGGCACGGAGTTTTCAAACTTCTTCTCCATAAGCTCCTCAATTTCCGCCTGCTGTACCTCCTGCTTTGAAACGAGCGAGGTTACAACCGTGTTTTCGTTTTTGAGCACGCCTCTGTCGGAAAGGCGCTTGATTACCGTGTAGGTCGTCGTTTTCGACCAGCCGAGCTGCTCCTTGCAAAGCTCGCTTAAACGGCGGGAGGAAACGGGCTCGTTTTCCCACAGAATGAGGCAGAAGCGGTATTCGCTTTCAAATACCTTGGGTGCAGACATATTTTTCACTTCCTTTTTGCTTGTTCTAATGCATTAGTACAACGCTATTCTAACGCATTAGAACGGGATTGTCAAGAGGAAATTTTAAATTTACGGTATATCTGTCAACAGACAGATATACCGCAATTAGTGCAAAGTGCAAAACGCAAAGTGCAAAATTGAGGGTCGCTTCGCTCCGATTATAATATGAAACTTTAAATCGTGTTCTTCTGAAAGAAGTGAAGGAGCTTTTAAACCTTTAAGATTCTTCGCTTACGCTCAGAATGACATCACTTTTTGTTTTTGCTATTACAATGGGTGAGGGCGCAGCCCTCCCTTAATTTTGCGTTTTGCACTTTGCATTTTGCATTTATTTACATATATTTAATGATTTCCGTCTTGCCTTTTAATCCTATATATAGTAAAATATAAAACATAATTAAAATGGTGGTATATTATGTTCAGCGATAAATTTATTCAGTTAAGACAGCAGGCGATAGAAAAGCAGTTCGGCAGGATGAACGGTATGCAGCGCAAGGCAATCTTCCGCACGCAGGGTCCCTTGCTCGTGCTTGCGGGTGCAGGCAGCGGCAAAACGACCGTTCTCGTCAACCGCATTGCAAACATTATGCAGTTCGGCAAGGCTTATTATTCCGATTACACCTGCCGACCCGTTGACCAAAGGGATATCGATGCAATTGAGGCGTATCTCGACGGTGACGATTTTACATATATGTATATTGAGGATTTGATGCAGGTTGATGCACCCCGTCCGTGGGAAATCCTCGCAATCACTTTCACAAACAAAGCCGCAAACGAGCTTAAGGAAAGGCTCGAAAAAATGCTCGGCCCCGACGGCAGTGAAATCTGGGCAAGCACCTTCCACGCGGCCTGTGCCCGAATTTTACGCCGCTACGGCGAAAGGCTAGGCTTTTCAAATCACTTCACGATTTATGATACGGATGATTCACGCCGTGCAATGAAGGAGTGTCAGCGTGCACTGGGCATTGAGGACAGGGTGATTAACCATAAGGCGGCTCTTGCGGAAATCAGCCGTGCAAAGGACAGCCTCATAACTCCCGAGGAGTTCAGGCAAAGTGCAGGCAGCGATTTCAGGCTCAAAAAAATTGCCGACCTTTATGAAATGTATCAGGCAAACCTCAAAAAAGCCGATGCAATGGACTTTGACGATATTATCGTAAATACCGTCTATCTGCTAAAGCAGGACAAAGAAGTGCTTGAATACTATCAGAACAGGTTCAAATACATAATGGTGGACGAGTATCAGGATACCAACCACGCACAGTACGAGCTTGTTAGCCTGCTTGCCGCAAAGCACAGAAATCTCTGCGTTGTCGGTGACGATGACCAGAGCATCTACAAATTCCGAGGCGCAACTATCGAGAATATTCTCTCTTTTGAACAGCAGTTTAATGCCGAGGTTATCCGCCTTGAGCAGAATTACCGCTCAACCCAGACCATTCTCGATGCCGCCAATGCGGTTATTGCCCACAACTCACAGCGCAAGGGCAAAAACCTCTGGACGGATAACGGCGAGGGCGGAAAAATTATACTCAACACGTCCTACGACGAGCAGTCCGAGGCAAGGTATATTGCCGACACCGTGCTTGACGGTGTTGCAGGCGGCCAGCACTTTAACGATTTTGCCGTGCTGTACAGGGCAAACGCACAGTCCAACGCAGTTGAAAACGCCTTCGTGCGTATGGGCATTCCTTACTCGATTTTCGGCGGCCACAAGTTCTACGACCGTAAGGAAATCCGTGATGCAATTGCTTATCTTACCGTTATAAATAACACTTCCGATGATATAAGGCTTCGCAGAATTATTAACGAGCCGAAAAGGGGAATAGGCGACACCACCGTTGCCCACGCAGCGGATATCGCAAACTCGCTCGGGGTGAGCATATTTGAAATTATTTCGCAGGCGCAGGATTATCCTCAGCTCAGCCGTGCTTCGTCAAAGCTCGTTGCCTTTGCCGATATGATAAAGGATTTTACTGTAAAATCGGAGGAGCTTTCGCTTAAAGAGCTGTTCGATTACGCAATGAAGGAAAGCGGCTACGTTGATTCGTTAATGCTCGATGCCGAAACCGCAACGGACAGGCTTGCCAACATAAACGAGCTTTCAAATAACTTACAGCGCTACACCGAAGAAAACGACGAGCCAACCCTCACTGGCTTCCTGGAAGAGGTTGCCCTTATGACAGACCTCGACGCAATGAACGAGGAAGCGGACAGAGCGGTTATGATGACGCTCCACTCCGCAAAGGGTCTGGAGTTCAACAACGTATTTATTGTCGGTATGGAGGAGGGCGTTTTCCCCGGTATGCAGGCGGTTTATAACCCTGCTGAAATCGAGGAGGAGCGCAGACTTGCCTACGTCGGCATTACAAGAGCCAAAAAACAGCTTTACCTCACCAAGGCAAAGACGAGAATGCTTTACGGCTCAACCACTCACAACCGCACCTCACGCTTTGCCGATGAAATCCCGATGGAGCTGATTAAGGAAACGGGTGTTGCCAGACAGCAGTCACCGTTTATGTCGGCAACGGGAGGCTTCGGCGGATTTTCGGGCGGTACGAGAACGCCTGTTTCAGCTTCAAAGCCCAAGGCGGCACCGCTCACCTCACCCAAAAAGCCCGACGCACCGGTTGAAAGCTTCAACACGGGCGACAGCGTTTCCCACGCCACCTTCGGCACGGGTGTTGTGCTTTCCGTAAAGCCTATGGGCAACGATGCCCTGCTTGAAATTGCCTTTGATAAGGCGGGCACAAAGAAGCTTATGGCGAAATTTGCAAAATTAAAGAAAAATTAATTTTTAAAAGGAGATATATGCTATGATCAAATCAATTCCCAACGGTGTTTTCCCGACTATGATTACACCCTACACAGCAGACAACAAGATTGACTACAACGCTGTAGAGCAGCTCATTGACTGGTACGTCAAAAAGGGCGTTGACGGTATATTTGCAATCTGTCAGTCCAGCGAAATTTTCTTCCTCTCCTTCGAGGAAAGGCTTGAGCTTCTCAAGTTCATTGTTGAGCGTGCGCCCAAGAACATTTCAATCGTTGCTTCCGGCCACACGGCAGACGATATCGGCACACAGATTGAGGAGGCAAAGGCCTTCGTTGACGTCGGTATTGACGGCTACGTTTTCATTTCCAACCGCCTTGCAAAGCAGGATGAGGATGACAGCGTATTTCTTCGCAACGTTGATATCTTTATGGATGAAATCAAGGATATCGCCTTCGGTATCTACGAGTGTCCCTATCCCTACAAGCGCCTTATGACTCCCGAAACCCTCGGCGAGCTTGCACGCACGGGCAGATTTACTTTCCTCAAGGATACCTGCTGTAACCCCGCTATGATTCAGGCAAAGCTTGATGCAGTAAAGGGTACGGGTCTCAAGATTTACAATGCCAACTCCGCAACTCTGCTCGAAACACTCCGTATGGGCTGTGCAGGCTTCTCCGGCGTTATGGCAAACTTCCACCCCGAGCTTTATGCATGGCTTTGCAAGAACTTTGAAAAGGAGCCCGAAAAGGCAGAAATGGTACAGGATGTTGTCGGCTTCTTCTCCGTTGCAGAGTGCCAGGTTTACCCCATCAATGCAAAATACTACCTCGGACTTGAGGGTATTGATATGGGCTATACCTCCCGTGCACGCAAGATGGAGGACTTCTTCGTAGGCCGTAAATACGAAATCGAGCAGATGCACAGGGTTACTCAGCGTGTCAAGGAGCAGCTCGGTATCGAATAATCAAACTTTACTTAAGTAATAAAGAAATATAATTAAGAAAGGCGGATTTCCTGTGAAAAAAACTTTCAAGGCAATAATCTCTGTTCTTATGTCCCTCGTCCTTGTTTTTTCAATCACCTCATCGGCGTTTGCAACCGAAGCTGAAAGCTGTGACTGCGGTCACACACCTACGGTTTTTGTTCCGGGTATCGGTGCGGTAATTTCCTCCGTAGATGAAAACGGCGAGGAGTATTCCGTTTTCCCGATTGAAAACAGCAAGCTGATACCTGGTGTTATAGGCTTCCTGCCCGTTGCACTGATTACGGGTGTTTTCGGCGGCTGGGAATACGTTGCCAAGGCTCTTGACACTCTGCTCAACGACCTTTTTGCCGATATGATGTGCGACAACAAGGGCAACCCCGTAAAGGAAACCTTTGTTGACGACAGTGACGAGGTAACGGTTGAAAGACACCAGACCAAAAACCGTTTCCATTTTGAGTACGACTGGCGCCTTGACCCCTATGAAACCGCCGCAAAGCTTGACGCTTATATCGATGAAATCATCGAGGTAACGGGTCACGACAAGGTTATTCTCAACGCCTTCAGCGAGGGCGGCGAAATTACCCTTGCCTACCTTGATGCCTACGGCTCGGATAAGATTGAAAAGTATATTGCGGAATGTTCTGCCTTCCAGGGCCTTACCGTTATCGGCAAGCTTTTCACCAAGCAGTGCACTATCGAAAAGGAGGGCCTCGTAAACTTCCTTTCCACAATGCTGCCTACAGCCGGCCTTGACAGCAGCCTTACAAATCTTATTGTCGGCCTTAAGTATATCGGCATCTACGACCTTGCTGAAAAAATCTGCGACGTTGTTCTTGACAACTGCTTTGAAACTATTTATTACGGCTTTGCCCGCAACACCTTTGCTTCAATGCCGGGTGTGTTCAACTTTATGCCTGCAGAATACTACGACGATGCAATTGAAATGCTCTTCGGCGACGACCCGAAGTATGCCGAGCTCGTTGCAAAGTACGACCGCTACCACAATGCACAGGTCAATGCCGGAAAAATCCTCAAGGCCTGTCAGGACAGCGGTACGGCAATCTGTATCATCACAAACTACGGCTGCGACCCGATGCCCTTTGTCGGCAGTGACCGCTACCAGTCAGACTCCCTGATTGATGCAAGGTTTACTTCGGGCGGTGCAACCTTTGCCCCCGTAGGCGAAACCCTCGGCACAAGCTACGCACAGAAGAATGCCGACGGCCATAACCACCTTTCTCCCGACGGCTGTGTTGACGCTTCAACCTGTATGTTCCCCGAGAGCACGTGGTTTGTTTCTGGCTTCAACCATTGGAACGAGCACGACGACCTTGTTGAATGGCTCAAGTCCTTTGACGGTCAGCCCACGGTATGGGATAACCCCGATTATCCGCAGTTCCTTGAGGGCAACATTCAGACGGGTGAGATGACACCCCAGAAATAAATAATCTCAACTGCTCACACGGGTCAGCTTCCTGTGTGAGCAGTTTTTTGTTTTTATATATAATTTTTTTCTCATTCAAATCCGACTTATTTTTCACCCCTGCGGGTATAGAATTAATACACAAAGGGCGGTGAGAGAAATAAAGCAGGTAATATACGTTGACGTGCTGGTTTGCCTTAATACGATAATCAGCTTTTTTATGCTCGGCGCAGTACGGCTGATTTGCCGTGAAAACCCAAAGCGGTGGCGCATATTGGCGGGCAGCTTTTTTGGCGGAGCTTATTCGCTTTGCGTATTTTTGCCCGAGCTTCCAACGCCTGTAAGCCTTGCTTTAAGGCTGGCTTTTCTGCTTGCGGTTACTCTGTGCGTATTCGGCTTCGGCCGCAAAAAACGCTTTTTCAGGCTGTTTGGCTGTCTTTGTGCGGTCAGCTTTCTGTTTGCAGGTGCGGTGCTGGGAATATGGCTTGTGTTTAAGCCGCAGGGCTTGGTAATCCGCAATTCGGGGCTTTATCTCGATATAGGCTTTCTGCCGCTTGTGCTGTTTTCGGCGGCAATATACCTGACGGTCACCTTGTTTATGCGCTTCTTTTCGCGTACCGCACGTGATAGCTGTGCCTGCTCGGTTTCGCTGTACTATAATGGTAAGGTGTTAAGCCTTAAGGGAATAATCGATACGGGCAACACACTCACCGACAGCTTTACGGGTAAGAGCATCAGCATTGTTGACCGTGCAACAGCCTTTTTGCTGTTTGATGAAAAAACTGCTGATAGCGTTTTCAAAGGGAATCTGCCCGAGGGTATGCATCTTACAGTTTCGAGCACCGTCGGCGGAGAAGGTCTGCTGCCCGTTTTTACTGCGGAGAAGATGCAGGTTACGACCGACACGGGCTGTGCCGAAATACGGGGCTGTGCCCTCGCCGTGAGTAAAACCGAAAGCTTCGGCAACGGTGTATCCGTGCTTGTAAATGCGGATATTCTTCAACTTATAAAAGAAAAAGCGGGAGGTGAACTCAATGCTGAAAAAGCTGTTGCGGAAAATAAAGCTGCTGTTTACAAAAAAGAAAAACGAAGTTTACTACATAAACGGTCCGCAGACCCTTCCTGCACCCCTGACACAGGCAAAGGAAAGCGAGATAATGCAAAGAATAGAGCAGGGTGACGATTCGGTACGTGAGCTGCTGATTGTTCACAACCTCAGGCTTGTAGTTTATATTGCAAGGAAATTTGAAAATTCGGGCGTCGGAATTGAAGACCTTATTTCAATAGGTACTATAGGGCTTATTAAAGCTGTCAATACCTTCAGCCCGTCAAGGAATATAAAGCTTGCCACCTATGCTTCACGCTGTGTGGAAAACGAAATACTTATGCACCTGAGAAAAATCTCCAACCTTAAAGCAGAGGTTTCAATTGACGAGCCGCTTAACGTCGATTGGGACGGAAACGAGCTGCTGCTCTCCGACGTGCTGGGCAGCGACGTTGACCTTATCAACGCCGACCTTGAGCACGAGGACGAAGCCAGAATGTTAAGAAAAATCGTAAACTCTCTGGGCGAAAGAGAAAGGATGATAATGTGTATGCGCTTCGGTATGTGCGGCGAAGCCGAGCGCACGCAAAAGGAGGTTGCCGATTTGCTCGGAATATCGCAGAGCTATATTTCACGGCTTGAAAAAAGAATTATCGAACGCATAAAAAATGAAATGGAAACGGTATTGAAATAGAATTTAAAATAATGTATTATATGGACAGAAGGGCTTTCTGTCCATTTTGTTTTGGTGGTGAAAAAATGAAAACTGCGGCGGTTGTTGCCGAATACAACCCCTTCCATTCGGGGCATAAATATCAGCTTGAACAAACACGTGCCGCAGGCGCAACACATATTGTCGCCGTGATGAGCGGTAATTTTGTACAGCGCGGTGAAGCGGCAATTTACGACAAGTACCTTCGTGCTTCCGCTGCTGTCAAGTGCGGTGCAGACCTTGTTGCCGAGCTTCCCTTGCCGTGGGCAACGGGTACGGCGCAGACCTTTGCAAGAGGTGCCGTCGGTATCGCTAAAGCACTCGGCGGTGTTGATATGCTGTCCTTCGGCTGTGAAAATTCCGATTTGCCTGCGCTTGAGAAAATTGCCGATACGCTTTATTGCGAAGAATACGAAGCCGTAATTTCTTCTCAGCTTTCTCAAAACAAAACCTTTGCTTCAATCCGACAGAGTGCCGTTGAAGCTCTGTGCGGTGAGGATATTGCAAAGCTGCTCGAAAAGCCCAACAACATTCTTGCCGTTGAATATATTGCGGCGGCAAAGAATATGAATTGTAATTTTGAATTTAACGCCGTTTCCCGTGCAGGTGACGGCTATAACGAAAACGTCTACAGCGGCAGCGGCTTTGCTTCGGCAACCGCTGTAAGAGAAACAATAAGAAGCAACAGCTTCAATCCGTTACTCGTGCCCGAAGAGTTAAGTGCTTTGTATACTCAGGATTTTTCCGACTTTTCACGGCTTGATTTGGCGGTGCTTTCAAAGCTTCGTACCATTTCCGTGCAGGAAATTGCGCTTGCGCCCGATATTTCGGAGGGGTTGGAAAACCGCATTTATTCCGCAATCCGTGAAGCGGCAAGCGTTGATGATTTGCTCCAAAAAATCAAAACCAAGCGCTATACCGCGGCAAGAATAAGAAGAATTATTCTCAGCCTTTTCCTCGGCGTGAGGGCAACGGATTCACTCGGCACACCGCCTTATATCAGAATTCTTACCTGCAATGAAAAGGGCAGGGAAATACTCTCTGCCGCAAAGCCCGCTTTGCCCGTGGTCGGAAGAGCCTCACAGTTAATGGGGCTTGACGGCAGGGCAGGGGAGATATTTGCTCTTGAATGTAAGGCAGACGATATTTATTCGTTGAGCTTTGCGCCGGCCCGTGAGTGCGGCGCTTATTATAGAACAAAGATTTTTTAAACGGAGGTATTCTTATGTATCTTGGTATTATCAACGGTTGGTCGGACGGCTGTATTGAAGCCGTAAGCAAAAAGGGTCTCAAGTGGGTTGAATTCTGCGTAAACCACAACTACGACAGCGCTCAGGTGCTTGCCGAGGCAGACCGAATCAACGAAAGCTGTGCAAAATACGGTGTTAAGGTCGGCTCAATAGGCCGCTGGGGTATGGACAGGGTTGACGATAACGGTGAAATTATTCCCGAAGCCCTTCAGCACGACAAAAACTGTATCGACTTTGCCTCAAGGGTCGGCTGTCCCGTGTTCAACTGCGGCTGTAACGAGGTTGAGGGTAAGAGCTTTACGGAAAACTGCGATATCGCAATCAACTATCTTTCGCAGCTGATTGAATACGGCAGGGAGAGAAACGTAAAAATTGCCGTTTATAACTGCGATTGGGCAAACTTCGTTGTTGAAGACCCTGCGTGGAGCGTTGTCCTCGGCAGACTTCCCGAGCTTGGCATAAAGTACGACACGTCTCATTGCATAAACCGCGGCGGCGACTACCTTGCCGAAATGGAAAAATGGGGCGACAGATTCTACCACTTCCATATCAAGGGTACACTCTACGTCGGCGGCGAGCATTACGATGATCCGCCCGCAGGCCTTGACGACGTCAAGTGGGGCCCCGTTTTCGCACTTCTCTACATAAAGAAATATAACGGTATGCTCTCAATCGAGCCTCATTCGGGTAAGTGGAAGGGCGCAGTCGGCCAGTGGGGCGTTGATTACACAATCAATTTCGTCAAGCCCTTTATTATGCCCGAGGACTATTCCTACGACGAAAACCCGTATATGCCGTAAGCGGTTTGCAGCGCAAACCGTACAAATCAATTTACAACCGAAAGGTTTATTGATATGAAATTTGTTTTATTGTTTGCAGTGGTATTTTTGAGCTGTATGCTGTTAATGTTTATTTTGAGTAAGCCGTTGGAATATTTAAGGCAAAAAAATCCTAAACTTTTTTGGGGTATTAGTTTTATTGTAATAGTATCAATATCAACCTTTACAATTTTGTATTTAAACCGCAGATAACGGGCCTTTATTACTGTGGGGATTTTTTGCATATTTATAAATTTTTATCCGAAAAAACTTGCATATTTTTAAAATTAGTGATAGAATAATTTATATTTTATCTTTGTAACGCTTTAATACAATAAAGCGCAACGGAGAAAGAGAGGTTAAATTATGACATCACAGCTTTTAGCATTTGTTCTCTATTTTGTTGTTGTCCTCGGCATTGGTCTTTTCTTCTTCTTCAAGTCGAAGGGTACAGGCGAAAAGGATTATTTCCTTGGCGGCCGTTCAATGGGTCCGTGGGTAACAGCGCTCAGCGCACAGGCCTCCGATATGTCCGGCTGGCTGCTTATGGGCTTCCCCGGCAGTATCCTTGCCTTCGGTATGGGTCAGGTCTGGATTGGTATCGGTCTTGCGCTCGGTACAGCAGCAAACTGGATTTTCGTTGCAAGAAGACTCCGTAAGTTCTCACAGGTCTGCAACGATTCAATCACAATTCCGCAGTATCTTTCAAACCGTTTTATGGCGAAGAGCCGTGCTCTTCAGATTATCTGTGCAATCGTATTCCTTGTTTTCTTCACAATCTACGTTGCGTCAAGCTTCGTTGCAGGTCAGAAGGTATTCATCCAGGTTGTTCCCCAGCTTGCGGATAACCCCAACCTTGCACTTGTCATTTTTGCAGCAATTATTATTGTTTACACATTCTTCGGCGGCTTCAAGGCAGTTTGTTGGACGGACTTTTTCCAGGGCCTTATGATGCTTGCCGCACTTCTTGCCGTTCCCTTTATGCTCATCTTTGTTCAGGAGCTTGACTTCAGCGTATTTGAAGCTGCTGACGGCGGTGTCAATCCCCTCAATCCCTTTGCAGCATCCTGGAAGGATATCGTTTCGGGTCTTGCATGGGGTCTCGGCTACTTCGGTATGCCTCACATCATTGTCAGATTTATGTCTACAAAGAACGTTAAGGTTCTCAAGAAGTCTGCAACAATCGGTATCGTATGGGTTGTTCTCTCCCTCGGTGCAGCTATTGCTATGGCTATCCTGGGCAGAGCCTTCGCTCCCACACAGGCACTTGTCGACGCAGGCCAGCAGGAGCTTGTTTTCGTAACCCTTGCCCAGAAGCTTTTCCCCGGCTTTATTGCAGGTCTTCTTCTTTCCGCTATCGTTGCGGCTGCAATGAGCACGGCTGACTCTCAGCTTCTCGTTGCTTCCTCCTCTTTTACAAGCGATATTTACAAGCCCGTTTTCCGCAAGAACGCTTCCGATAAGGAAACCCTCTGGGTAGGCCGTATAGTTGTTCTTATTATCGCGGTTGTTGCTTTCTTTATCGCAAGCAGCAAGTCGGAAGGTGCATCAACGATTATGAGCCTTGTTGACAATGCCTGGGGCGGCTTCGGCGCAGCCTTCGGCCCCGTAATTCTCCTTTCACTCTTCTGGAAGAGAACTACATACAAGGGTGCTATCGCAGGCGTTGTCGTCGGTGCTGTCATTGACGTTGCGTGGATGCTCCTTCTTTCCGAAACAGGTATCTACGAGCTTCTTCCCGGCTTTATTGCAGGCGGTCTTAGCTGTATCGTCGTTTCGCTTCTTGATAAGGAGCCCACGAAGGAAGTTGTAGCAATGTTTGAAAAGGCAAGCAACATTTCAATCGAAGACTAATCAACATATAAAAATTAAGCAAGGTAATTGCCGATTGGCTTTTACCTTGCTTTTTGTTTATTCGCTCATTACCTTTTTTCTCAGCTCGCCCATACGCTTGTCGAGTGCGGCGCTTTGTTCTGCACATTCAAACAGCTCTTTTGCCATTTCTTCCGTGAAATCAAAATCCTTTTTATATCTTAATTGGTGCTCAAGGCTTGCCCAGAAATCCATAGCCAGCGTGCGCAGCTGAATTTCAACCTTCATCAGCCTTTTCTCGTGTGCGAGGTAAATCGGTACGGCAACTATCAGGTGCAGGCTGCGGTAGCCGTTTTCTTTCGGATTTTCAATATAATCCTTTTTCCTTATCAGCATTACATCGTCCTGCTTGAGCAGTGATTCGGCAAGCAGATAAACGTCCTCGGGAAACGGGCAGGTAACTCTGATTCCCGCAATATCATTGATGTAGTTTTCTATGTTGTCAACGTCAAATGCAAGGTCTCTGCGTTCAAGCTTTTCAATAATGCTCGGTACGGATTTTATTCTTGTTTTAATTGAGCTTATGGGATTTCTGTCGTATTTGAGCGAGAATTCCTCGTTGAGCACCCTGAATTTGGTTTCAACTTCCATAAGCGCACAGCGGTAGTAGGATAGAAGCCGCCTGAATTCAACTGCCTTTTCCTGTACTATCTCAAGTGTGATTTCGTTTGCCGAATCTATCAGCTTTTCCTTGAAAAGCCTTTCTTCATTTGCTCTTTCAGACCTCATTTTTCACTTTCTCCGTCGGGTTTCTTTATATCAAAGCTGAACGTTACTCCGCCCTCAACGTTTTGGGCAGAGTAGGGCATACCGTGAAGCTCCTGAATAGCCTTGACGATTGAGAGTCCGAGTCCGAATCTGCCTTCATCTCTTGAGTGTGCCTTGTCCGCTCTGTAGAAGCTCTGCCATATATTTTCAAGGTCGTTTTCCGCAATGTGGTCGCCCGTGTTGAAAACGCTTACGCTTATGCTGCCTTCGGCTTCGGCTGCGGACAGAATTATCTTTTTGTCGTACTTTGCGTGGGAAAGTGCGTTTGAAACGTAGTTGTGTATAACCATTTCAAGCCGCTGCGGGTCTCCGTATCCCGTCAAGCCGTTCGGAATATTGTTTATGATTTCAATGCCGCTTTCCTTTGCGAGTATATCGTAACTTTCGATGCTCGTGCGCACGAATTCGCCTATGTCAAAGCTTCTCTCTTCAAGCGTGTAGCTGCCCGTTTCGTACTTTGAAAGCTCAAGCATATCGCACACAAGTCTGTTCATTTTGTGCGTTTCCTCAATAATGATGTCGCAGTAATCGTCCGTGTTCATCTTGCCGGATTTCATTCCGAGCTTTAAGCCCTCCGCATAGCCCTGAATAATTGCAATCGGGGTTTTCAATTCGTGCGAGGAGTTGGAAACGAATTCCTTGCGTGCCTGCTCAACCTTTATTTTGTGCTCGATATCCGCTTCAAGCTGTTTGTTTTTCTGCTGCAAATCCTTGAGTGTAGCATCAAGCGAAGCGGAAAGCGTGTTGATGCTCTGGCCCAGCTCACCGATTTCGTTGTTTGCGTACGGCGGACATTTCTGCGAAAAGTCCATTTTCGCCATATCTCTTGTTATCTTGTTCATTTCTATAAGCGGCTTGCTGAAATGGTGAAGATAGAAGTATACGGATATGATGATGAACATAAACGTGCCGCAGGCAACTATGCTCACGTACCGTGTCGTTGCGTTCGCCGTTGCGGAAAGGTAATCCATCTGCGCATAAACCTTAAGCGTACCTGCAGTGCCTATGGGTGTGCCGAACATCAGATATTGCAGACCGTTGCTGTCGTCTTTCAGCGTTTCAAAGTACGTTCCGTTGTTAAGTACCTTGCGTTCAATCAGGGTCAGGTTTCGTGTGCGCATTACATCGAAAAGGTTAATGCCCGAATCCTCAACCCAGTCCTGTAAAAAGTCGTTTACGGCAGAAATATAAACGAGTCTGCCGTCGCTGTTGTACAGCTCAACCTCGACATTGTAGTTGTCCTCTATAACTGTCATGTCGGCGTAAAAATCCTTGCTTTCATACAGCGCCATACCTACCTGCTCGGCGGCAATGGTCAGGTTTTTTGTTTGCCTGAGCGTGTAAATCAGCGGAATCAGCTGCGTGTTTGCCAGCAGTATTGCAAAGGTGCCTGCACAGATAAAAAAAGCAGTAACCCCGAAGAACTGCGTCCTCAGGGAATACTTTTTGCCTTTTATTTTTTGAATTCTGCTTCGGATTCTTTTTTTCATCATTCAGCCTCTATTTTGTAGCCTATTCCGTAAACCGTTTTCAGGTGCTCGTTGCCCCATATGCCAAGCTTTGTGCGAAGGCGTGCAACGTGGCTGTCAACCGTGCGTATGTCGCCTGCATAGTCGTAGCCCCAGATATCGTCAAGCAGCTGTTCTCTGGAAAAAACTCTGCCCACGGAGGAAAGCAGCTTGAGGAGTATGTTGTATTCCTTTAAAGTAAGCTCAAGCGCCGTGCCGTCAAGCGTTACAACGTGAGCAATCTCGTCCACCTTGAGTCCGTCAAGCCCGGGCAGGCTGTTTGTGTCCTCAGCCTCGCCGCCTGCCCTTCGGAGAAGTGCGGCAACACGCTTCATAAGCACACCGGGGCTGAAGGGCTTTGTGACGTAATCGTCTGCGCCGACCTCAAAGCCCATAAGCTCGTCAAATTCCTCGCTTCTTGCGGTGAGCATCAAGATAGGCACGTTGGATTTTTCACGGATTTTCCTGCAAACCTCCCAGCCGTCCATATTCGGCATCATAACGTCGAGTATGAGTGCGTCGATATTGCCCTGAGTGTTGAATATTTCAAGTGCCACGTCACCGTCGGCTGCTTCGATTGCCTCGTAGCCCTCACAGCTTAAGAAATCGCACACAAGTCTGCGGATTCTTGCCTCGTCGTCTGCAACAATAATTCTTTTCATAGCTATCATTCTTCCTTTCCTTTAATCAGATTTTATCATAATGTTGATTTTTAAGCAACGGTTTTAACAGTCATTTAACATTTTGGCAACAGCTTCGTGTAATATCTGTAATTTTAATTACATATTTATTTACAAGTTGTTATAGGGAGGTTGAATATGGAAGGCTTTGATGAAACATATCCGAGAAAACGCACGGTAAATTCCAAAAAGAAAAGGCAGAACGCAAAGCCCGACTGGCTTGTCGGTATTTCTTCTGCACAGCTTACGCTGGCTGTTATCGGAATAGCCTTGCTTCTGCTTATTTCAAAGGCTTCTCCGGCGGGCTTTAACGAATTAAGGACACGTTTCAATGCGATTATGAGCAATGATATGAGCGTTTCGCAGGTTGTAAACGCAGTTAAAAATCTTATTCCCGATATATCTCCTGCCGAGGAGGAAACGAGTCTTCCGTCGGGCGGTGAGGACGTTGCACTTTACGAGGCAACGGAAAATGTTTGCTTTGCGCCCATAGAAACCACGGTTGACATCTGTTTGCCAGTTGACGGCGAGTTCACCTCACGCTTCGGCTACCGCACACACCCGATAACGGGTAAATTCGGCATACATAACGGGCTTGATATTGCCGTACCCGAGGGCACTAAAATTTCCGCCGCCTTCAACGGCATTGTAGAAGAGGTAGGCTGTAACAATGTCAGAGGCAATTATATCCTCGTTGCGCACGGCGGCGAAACAAAAACGCTTTATATGCACTGCTCCGAGATTATTGCACCCGAGGGCGCAGTTGTAAGGCAGGGCGAAATAATAGCGCTTGTGGGTAATACGGGCTGGTCAACAGGTGCACATCTGCATTTTTCAATTATCATAGGCGGTAAATACTGCAACCCGGAGTGGCTGCTCAATGACCTTTAAAGTTAAAGGCAGCCGTGTCAGCATCAGCTTTTTCTTTTTCTTTACCGTTTGCATTGCTTTGGTGCTCGACACTACAAACACCGCCGTGCTGACAATTTTTGCCGCCGTAATTCACGAAAGCGGTCATCTGCTTTGTATGCTTGCCTGCGGCGAAAAGCCGAGCAAGGTATTCCTTGCGCCCTTCGGTATGTGCATAACCCGTTTTTCGGGCTGCAGCCACCGCAGGGAAATGTGCATAGCTCTTGCAGGCCCTGCCGCCAACCTTTTTGCGGCGGCTGTTATGGCGGCTGTAATGTGTATCTGCGATTTAAACGGACTTTTCAAGCCCATAGCCGTCAACGTCAGCCTTGCTCTGTTTAATCTTCTGCCGATTGAGCCACTTGACTGCGGCAGGGCAATCAAGTGCCGCCTGATGTGCCGTATGAATTCCGCAAAGGCTGAAAAAACCGTGTTTATAATCGGTGTGGTCTGCCTGATTCCGCTTTCAGCTTTCGGGTTTTATATACTCATACGAAGCCGCTACAACATAACTCTCGTGCTTGCAAGTATTTATTTATCCTTTACACTCTTGAAAAGAAGGGAATAATCGTGTACAATAAGGTGTAATTTTGATTTGGAGGACGTTTATGCTTTCCGAAAAGCTTGAAAGAATACTTCCGCTTGTCCAGAAGCCCGGCAGATATACGGGCGGCGAGCCGAACAGTATTGTAAAGGATAAAGAAAAAGTTGACATCCGCTACGCCTTCTGCTTCCCCGATACTTATGAAGTGGGTATGTCACACCTCGGTATCAAGATTCTCTATTCGCTCGTCAATGAGCGTGAGGATGCCTGGTGCGAGCGTGTCTTTGCACCGTGGGTCGATATGGAAGAGAAGATGCGTGAAAACGGCATATTGCTCTACGGACTTGAAAGCGGCGACCCGATAAAGGATTTCGACCTTATCGGCTTCACACTGCAGTATGAAATGAGCTATTCCAACGTGCTAAATATGCTTGACCTTGCAGGTCTGCCTATTTATGCCAAGGACAGGAAAGACCTTGCTCCTATCGTTATTGCAGGCGGTCCCTGCGTATGTAATGCGGAGCCTATGGCGGATTTCTTTGATATTATGCTCCCCGGTGAGGGCGAAGAGGTTACAAACGACCTTATAGACCTGCTTAAAATTCATAAGGCAAAGGGCTCGACAAAGCAGGAGTTTCTGCTCGAAGCGGCTAAAATCAAGGGCATTTACGTGCCGTCGCTTTATGATGTTGAATATAACGGGGACAAAACCGTAAAGTCAATAAAGCCTTTGGGCACGGCACCCGAAAGAGTTGAAAAAAGAATAATCAGCGACCTTGATAAGGTCTATTTCCCCGAAACGTTTATCGTGCCTTCCGTTGAGATTATTCACGACAGAACGGTTGCAGAAATTTTCCGCGGCTGTATCCGCGGCTGCCGCTTTTGTCAGGCAGGTTATATCTACCGCCCGATAAGAGAAAAGACGGCTGAAACTGTCAACCGTGACTGTAAGCGTATCTGCGATTCAACGGGTTATGACGAGGTTTCCCTCTGCTCACTGAGCACCAGTGACTACACCGAGCTTGAGCCGCTTCTCAATAAGCTGCTCGACTGGACTGTCAAGGACAGGGTCAATATAGCTCTGCCCTCGCTTCGTGCAGACAATTTCTCAAAAGAGCTTTCCGAGCGCCTTGCTTCTGTCAGAAGGAGCGGTCTTACCTTTGCGCCGGAAGCAGGCTCACAGCGTATGCGTGACGTAATAAATAAAAACCTTACCGAGGAAGAAATCCTTTCCGCCGCAAGGAAGGCTTTCGATGCAGGCTGGACAAGCGTTAAGCTCTACTTTATGCTCGGTCTTCCCACGGAAACGGATGAGGATATTGTTGCCATAGCTCAGCTTGCACAGAAGGTGGTTGACGAATTCTACCGCAACCCCAACAAGCCCAAGGGTAAGGGCGTAAACGTAAGCATCAGCGTTGCCCCCTTTGTACCCAAGCCCTTCACACCCTTCCAATGGGAGGGTCAGAACAGCAAGGAGGAGCTTCTTCGCAAGCAGCAGCTTGTCATCAGCAGCCTTACAAGCCGTAAAATTTCGCTCACCCGCCACAATACGGATATGAGCTTCCTTGAAGGTGTGTTCGCAAGGGGTGACAGACGCCTTTCCGCCGTTATTGAAACAGCGTGGAAACGAGGCTGTAAGCTTGACGGCTGGGATGAGTGCTTCCGTCTTGACGACTGGATGGCAAGCTTTGACGACTGCGGCATAGACCCAGCCTTCTATGCAGGCAGAGAAAGAAGCCTCGATGAAATTCTGCCGTGGGACCACCTTGACTACGGCGTGACCAAGAACCATTTAATCAGAGAATATACTAAGGCACACAGAAACGAAACAACTCCTCATTGCCGTGAAAAGTGCTCGGGCTGCGGTGCAAACAAAATAAACGGAGGTGAATGCGATGCGCTGCGTAAGAGTGGTGCTTGCCAAAAAGGGCAGGGCTAAATACACGTCACACCTTGATATGCAGAGGTGTATGATGCGTGCCGTGCGCCGTGCAGACATTGACCTGTGGTACACCGAGGGCTTCAACCCTCACCCGTACGTAACCTTTGCACTTCCTCTGCCTCTTGGCGTTGAAAGTGAGGGTGAGCCCGTTGATATACGCCTTGAGGGCGATATTTCCAACACCGAAGTAAAAAGAAAGCTCAACCCCGTTCTGCCCGAGGGTATAGAGGTTGTCCGTGTTGAAAATGCGGTCAATAAGCCCGGCGATATAGCCTTTGCAAAGTACAGTATCGTAATTTACGGCTTTGACGGTGCAAAGGAAAAAATCCTCTCGGCCCTCGCTTCGGGAAACCTTCCTGCCGAAAAGACGGGTAAGTCAGGCAGACATAAGGTTACAAAGCAGGTCAATATTGCCGAAATGATGGGCGATTACACCGTAAGCGAAAACGGAGAATTTGTTGAAATAGACATAGTTCTTGCCGCAGGCAGCACGAAAAACGCAAGTCCGTTCCTGCTTCTTGAAGCGCTTTCAGCCGTAACGGGGGAGAGCATAGAATACAAAAACATCACCCGTAAAGGAATTTTGCTTGCAAACCTTGAAAAATTTTAAAAAAACACTTGCATTTTGGAAATGTTTGTGTTAATATACTTTAGCGTTTGTTATCCGTCATGTTCCAAGGACGGGAATTAATGCAAAAAACATTAATGCTGGCGGTCCTCTTTCAAATACTTTTTCACAAAGTATAATTGTTACGAACGCCTGAAAATTTATTTGGAGGAAAATCAAGATGGACGCATTGAAACTCATTGCACAGGACAGCATCAAGGCAGAAAAGCCCGTTGCTGAGGTCGGCGACACAGTAAGAGTCGACGTTAAGATTCGCGAAGGCGAAAGAGAGAGAATTCAGGCTTTCGAGGGTATCGTTATTGCTCACAAGGGTAGCGGCATTTCTGAAACCTTTACAGTTCGCCGTGTTTCCTACGGCGTAGGCATCGAGAGAGTATTCCCTGTTCACTCTCCCAATGTTGACAAGGTCACAACAATCAGAAAAGGTAAGGTTCGCAGAGCAAAGCTCTACTACCTTCGTGACAGAGTCGGTAAGGCTGCAAAGGTTAAGCAGGACCTTAAGTAATCGAAAATTTTCTCAACAAAAACGGGAACAAGTCTTGTACTTGTTCCTTTTTTTTGCTATAATGTAAAATGAGCGATTTTATAGGTATCTTTACCTGCGCTATTGCTCAAAAAAGGAATTATGAAAAAGAATCAGCAGGTGACACTTTGAAAATTACCGAATACCGTAAATATTATGACGAGCCTGTTGCTCCCGTATCCGAAGCCAAAGAAAGCTCAAGAAGCCGTGAAGCAGGTATGTTTGAGTGGGCTCAGTCGGTCGTGGTGGCAATATGCGTGCTGTTTATTGTGTTCACGTTTGTGCTTCGCCCCGTAAAGGTTGTCGGGGATTCGATGCTTCCCACTCTTCAGGACGGCAACTGGCTTATCATATCAGCGTTTGACCTTTCACCCGATTACGGTGACATTATCGTTTCAACCCAGCCCAACAAAACCCAGTCAGGCGAGCCGGTTATAAAGCGTGTTATCGCAACCGAGGGACAGACCGTGGATATAGATTTTGACCGAGGTGTTGTCTATATCGACGGCAAGGCGTTGGACGAGCCCTATATCAAGGACCCTACCTACCGCAGCTTTGACGTTTCTTTTCCGCTCACCGTGCCCGAGGGCTATCTTTTCGTAATGGGCGACAACAGGAATGACTCTCTTGACAGCCGTACAACACGCATAGGTCTTATCGACGTGCGTTACGTGCTGGGCAGCGTGAAGATGAGAGTTATGCCGTTTGAAACAGATTTTTTGAATTTGCCAAAGGAGTAAGCAGATGAACGAAGAAATTAAATTCAGTGTCGGAACGCACAATGCCGGCAATTCACACGAAAAACATACCGTAGCACAGGCAGTTGTTGAATTTGTTTCCATATTGGCTTCGGCTATCGTCGTTATTATGCTTCTGTTCACCTTCGTTTGCCGTATCGTAGGCGTGAGCGGACCTTCAATGATGAATACACTTCACAACGGTGACTGGCTTCTGGTTTCCGCTTTTATAACCGAGCCGGAAAGAGGCGATATCGTTATCGTCACCCAGCCCAACTCTTTTAACGAGCCCATAGTAAAGCGTGTTATTGCCGTTGGCGGCGACACGATAGACATTGATTTTGAAACGGCAACCGTATACATCAACGGCGAGGTGCTCAACGAGCAGTACCTTGCCACCCCCACTACTACGGACGAGCTTGCGTGGAACTATCCCATTACCCTTAAAGAGGGTCAGGTTTTCGTAATGGGCGATAACCGTGAGCATTCAACCGACAGCCGCTCGCCCGACATAGGTCTGATTGACGAAAACTATATCCTTGGTCAGGTTATGGTCAGGTTTGCTCCCATAGCGTACTTTGAATTTTTCGGTGATTACGATTATGAATGATACACAAAAGCAGGTAGTGCAGTGGTTTCCGGGCCATATGGCAAAGACACGCAGGCTTATAAAAGAAAGCCTGCCGCTTGTTGATGCCGTAACGGAGCTGCTCGATGCACGTGTGCCCGTGTCAAGCCGCAATCCCGAGCTTGACGAAATGACGGGTAAAAAGCCAAGGATAATCCTGCTCAATAAATGCGATATGGCAGACGAAAGAGCAACCAAGCTCTGGCTGGACTATTTCAATTCCAACGGTGCCGCCGCAATTGCCGTTGACTGCCGCAGCGGAAAGGGTCTCAATAACTACCGTCCGCTTGTGCGAAAGGTGCTTGCCGATAAAATCCGCTCCAACGAGGAAAAGGGTATGGCAGGTAAGCCGCTTCGTATGATGGTTGTCGGTATTCCCAACACAGGCAAATCCTCGTTTATCAACCGTATGGCAGGCTCCAACCGTGCCAAGGTTGCGGATAAGCCCGGTGTCACACGCAGCAATCAGTGGTTTGCCATAGGCAACGGTATCGAGCTTCTTGATACCCCGGGTGTCCTCTGGCCGAAATTCGATGACCCTGCCGTGGGAGATAAGCTTTCCTTTATCGGCTCTGTCAAGGACGAGGTTGTTGATGCCGAAACAATGGCGGTGCGCCTTATCGAAGTCCTTGCAAGGGACTACCGTGACTTGCTGCTTGAGCGCTATAAGCTCGGCAGTATAGACGGGCTTGAAACCTACGAAATCCTTGAGCTCATAGGCAGAAAAAGAGGTATGCTTATCAGCAGGGGAGAGATAGATACACAGCGTGCGGCTACAACCCTGCTTGATGAATACAGGGGCGGTAAGCTCGGTAAAATCACACTTGAAAGGCCGTGACATAATATGCCCGATTACGAATACGAAGCAAGGGCTGCCGAAAACGGATTCACAGCCGTCTGCGGTGTCGATGAAGCAGGCAGAGGTCCTCTTGCAGGTCCCGTCTGTGCCGCCGCAGTAATACTGCCGCAGGGCTTGGTTATTGAAGGGCTTAACGATTCCAAAAAGCTCAGCGAAAAGAAGCGTGAAATGCTTTACGACAAGGTTACCGAAAACGCTCTTGCGTGGTCTGTTGCCTTTGCAAGCGAAGCGGAAATTGATGAAATAAATATCCTTCAGGCAACCTTTCTTGCAATGAAAAGAGCTGTTGAAGGTCTGCCGATAAAAGCCGATTATGCGCTGATTGACGGCAACCGTATGCCGCCGCTTGACATAAACGGTGAAACGGTTATCAAGGGCGACTCGCTTTCAATGAGCATTGCCGCCGCCTCAATAATCGCAAAGGTTACCCGTGACAGGCTTATGCTTGAAATAGATAAGGAATATCCGCAGTATCTCTTTTCACAGCACAAGGGCTACGGCACGGCGCTTCACTACGAAATGCTCGAAAAGCACGGCATATCACCCGTGCACAGGCGTTCGTTCCTCAAAAAAATACTATGAATACAAAACGGATAAAGGGCGATATGGGCGAAGCGTACACCCGTAAACGCCTTAAAAGAAAGTTTTATAAAATTCTTGATACCAACTATTCCTGCCGTTTCGGCGAAATTGATATCATTGCCCGCAAGGGTAAATATATCTGCTTTATTGAGGTCAAAACACGCTCGTTAAATTCCGTGGGCAGACCCGTTGCGGCGGTGGACGGTAACAAACAGCGCAGAATAATTACAACTGCACAGCATTATCTTTCTGCTCATCCGAGCGGTTTACAACCTCGCTTTGATATAGCGGAGGTTATCACCGAATCGGACAGGGTAAAAGAATTTAACTATATAGAAAATGCTTTTTAAATAATTGGGCTTCGGAGAAGCCGATAAATAAAGGTGGTCTTTAATTTGATGTACACAAGCACAAGAGATAATTCCGTAAAGGTAACGGCTGCACAGGCTATTGCCAACGGTATCTCAAAGGATGGCGGACTTTTCGTTCCCACCGAAATTCCTACACTCACACTTGATGAGCTCAATGAATTGGTCGGTATGGATTATCAGGGCAGGGCAGTAAAGGTGCTCGGCAAATATCTTTCCGATTTTACGGCTCAAGAGCTCACCGATTGCGTAAGCGGTGCTTACGGCGGCGGTAAATTCAGCAGCGATAAAACAGCTCCCGTCGTAAAGCTCGACGAGAGCGCATATATTCAGGAGCTCTGGCACGGTCCTACCTGTGCGTTCAAGGATATGGCTCTGCAGATTCTTCCTCATCTTCTCACCCGTGCGGCAGGCAAAACGGTCGGCGACAAGCAGATTGTTATTCTCGTTGCTACCTCGGGCGATACGGGTAAGGCTGCCCTTGAAGGCTTCAAGGATGTTCCCAACACGAAAATTCTCGTTTTCTATCCGTCGGACGGCGTCAGCGTAATGCAGAAGCTCCAGATGGTAACGCAGGAGGGCGGTAACGTCGGCGTATGTGCAATCAAGGGCAATTTTGACGATGCACAGAGCGGCGTAAAGGCTATCTTCACAAGCCCCGACGTAGCAAAGCTTCTTGAAGACAACGGTATGCAGTTCTCCTCTGCAAACTCCATCAACTGGGGCAGACTTGCTCCCCAGATTGTTTACTATATTTCCGCTTACTGCGACCTTGTTGAGCAGGGCGCAATCAAGCTCGGCGACAAGATTAACGTTGCCGTTCCCACAGGTAACTTCGGCAATATCCTTGCTGCTTACTATGCAAAGGAAATGGGTCTGCCTGTAGGCAAGCTCATCTGTGCCTCCAACGCAAACAACGTTCTCACGGACTTTTTGTCAAACGGCACTTATGACAGAAACCGTAACTTCTTCACGACTATTTCACCCTCAATGGATATTCTTATTTCCTCCAACCTTGAGCGTCTTCTCTACATTCTCAGCGGCGGTGACGACAAGAAGGTCAGCGGCTATATGTCAGAGCTTTCAAAGAACGGCAAGTACACCGTAGATGCCGATATTCTTGAGAAAATAAAGGCTGTCTTCTCCGCAGGTTGCTGCGACGATGAGCAGACCAAGGCAACAATCGGCTCTGTTTATGCAGACAAGAAGTACCTGTGTGACACGCATACGGCAGTTGCTGTCAAGGTTTACGATGAATACCGCAAGGCTGCGGGCGACAGCACACCTACTGTCATCGCTTCAACCGCAAGCCCGTTCAAGTTTACAGCAAGCGTTCTTTCTGCAATCAATCCCGCACTTGTTGAGGGCGAGGAATACGAAATGGCAAAGGTGCTTGAGGACGAAACGGGCGTGCCCTGTCCCGCACAGCTTACCGGCCTTGAAAACAAGGAAATCCGCTTCTCCTCCGTTATCGACAAAACGGAAATGTACGGCGCAGTTTACAATATGTTAGGCATTGAGGGCTGATTTGAATGTCGCTTTTTGCAATAGGGGATACACACCTTTCCTTCGGCGTTGAAAAGCCTATGGACGTTTTTCACGGCTGGAGCGGATACGAGCAAAGGCTTGAGGAAAACTGGCGGAAAATAGTAAAAGAGGACGATACCGTGCTTATCTGCGGTGACGTTTCGTGGGGTATGAAGCTGCCCGAAGCGCTTGAGGATTTCCGCTTTCTCCACTCTCTGCCCGGCAAGAAAATCCTTATGAAGGGCAACCACGATTATTGGTGGGAAACCAAGGCGAAAATGCAGAGGTTTCTTGCCGACAACGGTATTGACTCGATTGACTTTCTCTTTAACAACGCCTTCCGCTTCGGCGATATCTGCATTGCCGGCACAAAGGGCTGGTTTTATGAGAGCGGAGCAGAGGACGAGGAAAAAGCGCTCAGGCGTGAAGCCGGAAGACTCAGACGCTCGCTGTCGGTTGCAAAGTATTTCGGCGGTGAGCCGATTGCCTTTCTTCACTATCCGCCCGTGAGCAACAAAATAGCGGTCAACGAGCTGATAGAAGTGCTGCACGAGTTTGACGTAAAGCGTTGCTACTATGCCCATCTCCACGGGGCTTCAATTAAAAACGCCTTCGTTTCGGAGTATGAGGGGATACAGTTTAACCTCATTTCGGGTGACAGCCTCGGTTTTTGTCCGAAATTAATAGAAAAAATTTGAAAAAATGCCAAAATTTATTATTAAAACTATAGCCATTTAGTTTTTTATATGCTATAATGCTTGGGTCTAAACAGTAGGAGGATTTTAAAAATGAGCTTAAAATCAATCAAAGAAGCAGAAGCTAACGTTCAGGAACTCACCGTAACCATCGACGCCGCTACCTTCAAGGCAGCTACGGTCAAGGTTTACAACAAGCAGAAGAAGGATATTGCTATCCCCGGCTTCCGTAAGGGTAAGGTACCTATGCAGATGGTAGAGAGAATGTACGGCAAGGGCGTTTTCTACGAGGATGCTCTCAACGACCTTTTTCCCGATGCAGTAGATGAAGCAATCAAAGAATCAGGCATTGAAGCCGCAAGCGGCGCTTATGATGCAAACGTAGTCGAAATCGGCGACAACGGCGTAGAGTTCACCGTTAAGGTTGCAACTCAGCCCGATGCAGATGTCGGCGAATATAAGGGTCTCAGCGCAGAGAAGCCCTCTGCAGAGGTTACAGACGAAGAAATCAACCGTGAGATTGACCACCTTCGTGAGCAGAACTCCAGACTTGTCGATGTTGACGACAGAGCAGCCAAGGACGGCGATATGGCAAACATCAACTTCGAGGGCTTTGTTGACGGCGTAGCCTTCGAAGGCGGCAAGGCAGAGGATTATGACCTTGTTCTTGGCTCCGGTGCATTCATTCCCGGCTTCGAGGAGCAGATTGTTGGCAAGAACATATGCGAAGAGTTCGACGTAAACGTTACCTTCCCCACAGAATACACACCCGAGCTTGCTGGTAAGGAAGCTGTTTTCAAGTGCAAGCTCAACAAGCTCTCCTTCAAGGAGCTTCCCGAGGTTGACGACGAGTTTGCAAAGGATCTCGGCGAGTACGATACTATAGCAGAGCTCAAGGAAGGCATCAAGAAGGAGCTCGGCGAAGCAAAGCAGAGAAATGCCGACGATGCTTTTGAAAACGCTCTCAGAGAGCAGCTCGTTGAAAACGTAAAGGCAGAAATCCCCGCAATCATCATTGACGAGGCTGCAAAGCAGAATAAGGACAGCTTTATCCAGCGCTTCGAGTCTCAGGGCATCAGCTACGAGCAGTACCTTGCATACACAGGTATGGATGAGAAGGTTCTCGACGAGCAGATCAGAGCCGAGGCTGAAAAGCAGGTTAAGCTCCGCCTTGCACTTGAGAAGATTGCAAAGCTTGAGAATATCGAAGTTACAGACGACGACGTTAACGCAGAGTACGACAAGATTGCCACAACCTACGGCATCGACCTTGAAACAGTCAAGAAGTTCGCTTCCGTTGAAAGCGTAAAGGCTGACGTTTCCGTACAGAAGGCTATGAAGGTTGTCGTTGACAACGCAAAGGCTGCAAAGAAGAAGGCAGCTCCCAAGAAGAAGGCTGCTCCCAAGGCAGAGGCTGCCGAGGGCGAGGAGAAGCCCGCTCCCAAGAAGCGCACAACCAAGAAGGCCGCAGAGAAAAAGGCAGAAGACGCTGAATAATCATAAAGCGTAACGGCCAATAATAAGATTTAATGTCTGTAAGACCGGCAGAGCCTTTGTTGCAAAAGTTTCTGCCGGTCATAAATCAATTTCAGTATATATTGAAAAGGAGAAATGAAAATGAGTTTGGTACCGTACGTAATCGAACAGACGAGCAGAGGCGAAAGACAGTTTGACATTTTTTCACGCCTGCTCAACGACAGAATAATCGTTCTTTCCGACGAGGTTAACGATGCAACGGCAAGCCTTGTCGTTGCCCAGCTTCTCTTCCTCGAGGGTCAGGACAGCGAAAAGGACATCAGCCTTTATATCAACAGCCCCGGCGGTTCAGTTTCCGCAGGCCTTGCAATTTACGATACTATGCAGTATATCAAGTGCGACGTTTCCACTATCTGTATGGGTATGGCCGCAAGTATGGGTGCTTTCCTGCTTTCCTCGGGCGCAAAGGGCAAGCGTTACGCCCTTCCCAACAGCGAAATTATGATTCATCAGCCCCTCGGCGGTACAAAGGGTCAGGCATCCGATATCGCAATTGAGGCTGAGCATATCCTCAAAATCAAGAACAACCTCAACAAAATCCTCGCTGAAAACACAGGCAAGGATATTGAGACAATTGCGCTCGATACAGACAGAAACAACTGGATGAGCGCTGAAGAAGCAGCCGCTTACGGCCTTGTTGATAAGGTTCTTTACAAGAGATAAATTTTATTTTTAGGAGAAATACCAATGCCAAGAGACGGCGATATGAGAGAAAAGGCAGTTCGCTGCTCGTTCTGCAATAAACTCCAGAGCCAGGTCGATAAGCTTATCGCAGGCCCGGGTGTCTTTATCTGCGACGAATGTGTCGAGCTGTGCCGCAGCATAATTGAGGAAGAAGGGGAGACCCGAGGGAGCAAAAGAAATGCTCAGCCCGGTGCCTTCACGCTTCCCAAGCCTATGCAGATTAAAGAAAAGCTCGACGAATACGTAATCGGTCAGGACGAGGCTAAAATCGTGCTGAGCGTTGCTGTTTATAACCACTATAAGCGCATTTTCTTCGGCCGCGATTCGGGTGCGGAAATTCAGAAGAGCAATATTCTTATGCTCGGTCCAACGGGTGTCGGCAAAACTATGCTTGCCCAGACGCTTGCAAAGACCCTTGACGTGCCCTTTGCAATTGCCGATGCAACTACGCTTACAGAGGCAGGCTATGTCGGTGAGGACGTTGAAAACATCCTCCTTCGCCTTATTCAGGCAGCAGATTTCGATATAGAAAAGGCCGAGCGAGGCATTATCTATGTTGATGAAATTGACAAGATTGCAAGAAAATCCGAAAACGCCTCCATCACCCGTGACGTAAGCGGCGAGGGCGTACAGCAGGCACTTCTCAAAATTATTGAGGGTACTGTTTCCAACGTTCCTCCCGGAGGCGGCAGAAAGCATCCCCAGCAGGAGTTTATCCAGATTAATACCGCAAATATTCTCTTTATCTGCGGCGGTGCGTTTGACGGAATTGAAAAGATAATCGAAAAGCGTATCGGCGGCTCTGCACTCGGCTTCGAGGCTGAAATCAGAGATAAGAGCCAGCTCGATTCCGACTATATTATGGGTCAGGCCATTCATCAGGATTTGGTCAAGTTCGGCCTTATTCCCGAGCTTGTCGGCCGAATGCCCGTTATGACTGCCCTGCACGAGCTGGACAGAGAGTCACTCGTCCGTATTCTCAAGGAGCCCAAAAACTCTATCGTCAAGCAGTATACTCAGCTTGTCGGTATGGACGATGTTGAGCTTGAGTTTGAGCCCGAGGCACTTGAGGCAATTGCCGATATGACTCTGGAAAAGAAGACCGGTGCAAGAGGTCTGCGCTCCATTATGGAAAAAACGCTTATTCCCATAATGTATTCCATTCCCTCGGAGGCAACCGTATGCAAGGTTGTAATTACTGCCGACTGCGTTAAAAACGGCGGTGAGCCCGTGCTTGTCAAGGACAGCACGAGGCAGGAGAAGGTGCTCACGACTGACCTCAATTTTTCCGTTGAGCAGAGCAAAAAGAGAAAAACACAAAAAGCGTACTGATTTTGTGGCTTTTTAGTGTAAAATACACAATATATTGTTGACAAATATTTCTAATCAGTATTATAATGCTAATTAGGAAGGAACCTCGGTTCCCCAAAGCGTTTACGCTCAATCGAAAGGATGAATTTTAAATGAAAATCAGAATGAACAAGCTTGTTGCCGCTCTTTTGGCAATTGCACTTGTTTTCGGTGCGGTTTCCGTTGCGGCAGGTGCTGTTAACGAAAACCCCTATGTTAAGGTTTCAAGCATTTCAAACGCTGTTACCGGCTCAAAGAATCAGACCGTTACCGTAAGCCTTTCTAAGGATACGGAGCTTAAAAACGCTTCCATCGTCCTCACCTACGAGGATAAGGATGCACTTAAGGATGCAGGTGTTACAACTGCTGAGGGTGTCAGCGGCAGTTTTGATGTTGCGGAAGAAGGCGGAAAGATTACTCTCAACGTAACCTCTGCTGCTAACGCAACAAACGCTGATATGACTCTTTTCACAATCAAGTTTGACTTTGCTTCAGATGCAAAGGGTCTTATCGAGCTTACTGCAACAACGGCAAAGATTAATGCCGAAGAAGCTTGCACAATCGGCGCAAAGGAATTCGGCTCCTCTCTTGTTGTCGGTGAAGAAGCAGACGACGTTTACAACAACTTCGTAGGTATCGGTCTCAAGGGCGCTGTCAAGTCCGCAGGCAAGGATGCTCCCATTGCGGATATCGACGTCAACGTAACTCTCGTTCCCTGCGAGGGTGAGCAGGCAATGCAGCCCGTTGATACGATTGCGCTCGAAATGACCGACGTTATGTGCACCAAGGAAGTCCTCAAGAACGACGAAATCAAGGCCTTCCTCGATAAGAAGGCTGAGGATATTACCGCAAAGATTCAGCTTGTTGCAGGCAACGAAAAAATCTCTTATGACGATTTTGACGTTGAAAAGGCAGTTATCAGCCTTACTCCGTCCGACGCAAAGACCTATGAAGAGGGCAAGACCTACGTCTATTCCGTAACCCTCAAGCAGCTTAAGAAGACCACCGCAAAAATCGAGGTTATTTTCAGACCCGCTTTTGAGGACACAACGCTTTACCACAGCTCCGATATAGCTCCCTTTGAAATGTCTTTGGAAGTAAACGCAGGTAAAACCGTTAAATCCCAGGCAGAAATTCTTACATATGTCAAGGCTTATGCACCTACCTTTGATCAGTACATAAAGTCACAGTCTGCCGACAAGTACGGCATTGACGACTTTGTTCTTGACGAATCCGTCGTAGGCTTCAACGGCGCAAAGATGACGGGCAAGGAAACCTTCGTTGAAGGCGGTGAGAACGTTTACACCGTTTACTTTGACCAGGTCAATGTTCCCGCAACCGTTCTCGGCACCGCCGCTCAGGCACTCGGCAGTATCGACTACAGCCAGTTTGTAAAGGCTCAGGTTTTCGCAATCAACGAAACGATTGACGCCTTCAAGGCAATGGTTGACAGCCTCGTAAATGCAGATTGGCCCACAGCAGACGATGTAAAGGAAGAAGATAAGGACGATTCCAAGAGCCCGAGCACAGGCTCCTCTCTCAGCCTCGGCTTTGCCCTTGCTTCCGTCGTAGCCCTCGCTTCTGCCGCAGCTGTTGCAGTCAAGAGAAAAGAAGACTGATATTAGTATAATAGTTAAAGGTGTACTTCTTGATGAAAGAGGTACACCTTTTGTGTTAAAAAGAAAGGAATGTTCATTATGACCCACGTCGGAACGCAAATGCTCGAAACAGACAGATTAATTTTAAGACGCTACGTGTCCGAGGATGCTCCGGCAAAATTCAGAAACTGGACGTCTGACCCCGAGGTTACAAAATACCTGATGTGGAAAACCCATCCGACACCCGAATACACTCAAAAAATAACGGATGAATGGATAACCCACTATTCCGACAACAAGCGTTACCACTGGGCTATAACTCTCAAAGAAAACGGTGACGAGCCAATCGGCGATATTGCGGTCGTTCGTATGGACGAGGAGGTTTCCTCGGTGCATATCGGCTACTGCCTCGGCAGGAAGTGGTGGCATAAGGGGATTATGTCCGAAGTCCTCAAAGCGGTTATGGATTTTATGTTTGACGTTGTCGGCGTAAACCGTGTCGAATCACGTCACGACCCCCGAAATCCCAATTCCGGCAAAGTAATGCAAAAATGCGGTATGAAATACGAGGGCACTCTGCGTCAGTCCGATTGGAACAATCAAGGCATCTGCGATGCGTGCTATTACGCCTTGCTGAAATCAGAACGGTGAGTAATCGAAGTGTATAAACAAATTGCGAATTAGCTCGACAAACTCTAATTTACTTTTATGTAACAATTGATAAATGAAAATATGATATAATAACCAAAAACCAAGGAGGTACAACAAAATGAAAAAAACGCTCAGCATCATTCTTGCGCTTGTAATTGCGCTTTCAACCTTTGCCTTCGGTGCATCTGCCGCCGAGACCAATAAAACCGAGGCTCTGTTCGATAAAATCAACAACGCAAAAGAGGTTTCCGTTACACTTAAAGCAGGCGACGTCAATCTCTTTGGCTTCCTTCGCACAAGCGCAACCGATACTGTCTACATAAAGGGCGACAAGCTTGCCTACGAATATAACGCAGGCTTCCTTTCGGCCCGTGCTATCTACGACGGCGACAATATCTACGGCATCCTGCCCTTCCTTCCGTTCTTCTATGTCAAGCTCGATGCTTCCGTAATCGGTGAGCCCGACCTCTGGGGTCTTCTCGGCGGTGCAAGCGATATCACTCTCGGTGTTCTCCGATACCTTAAGAGCTATAACGAAACCGTTGACGGTGTTGAGTACTACGTCGAGGAGTTTGACGACCGTGCACAGGTCACAAGCAAGTTCTACTATGTCGGCGATAACCTCAAAATGCTCAAAGTAACCGATGCTCAGACAGGCTCAATCCAGTACACCTATTTCGAGAATATCTCCTTCACTGTTGACGACAGCGTTTTCGCCGTCCCGACCGATGCCTTCGACCTTTCAATTCTCCTCAAAGGCCTCGTATCAGGTCTGCTTGCATAATTGATAAACAAAACAACACCGATGTGTTCCAAACGGAATACATCGGTGTTCTTATATTTATTACATTGTAGATAAGTCGTACGGCGTTCTCTGGTAAACGAAGTAGTTCAGCCAGTTGCTGAAAAGCAGGCTGCCTGCACCCCTCCACCTGATAACGGGTACCTTTTCGGGGTCATCGTCGGGAAAATAGTTTTCGGGCACTTCAATTTCAAGCCCTGCGTTGACGTCTCGGAAATACTCTCTTGCCAGCGTGTCACGGTCGTATTCTGCGTGTCCGCAGGCGTAGAAGTTGCGGCACTGCATATCCGACAGCAGGTGAACACCGGCTTTTGTGGAATAGGCGAGTATCTGCAAATCCTTGACAAGTGCAATCTCGTCTATCCTAACCTCCGTGTGGCGTGAATGCGGAACAAAGAATTCCTCGTCAAAGCCACGCAGCAACGGGTGGTAGAGGTCAAGCGCTCTGTGCTTGAATACGCCGAACATCTTTTTGTCCAGCTTGTGCTTCTTTAATCCATAGCGGTGGTAAAGCCCTGCCTGTGCACCCCAACAGATGTGGAAGGTAGAGTATACGTTTTTGTCTGCCCAGTCAAATATCGTGCAAAGCTCTTCCCAGTAGTCAACCTCTTCAAACTCAAGCTTCTCAACGGGCGCACCCGTTACAATCATACCGTCGTACTTCTTGTGCTTGATATCGTCAAAGGTCTTGTAAAAGGCAAGCATATGCTCGCTTGAAACGTGAGTGGCTTTATGTGTCGCAGTCTGTAACAGCTCAACCTCAACCTGAATAGGCGTGTTACTCAGCAGGCGCAGTATCTGCGTTTCCGTTTCAATCTTTGTGGGCATTAAATTAAGTATTAATATTTTAAGCGGTCGAATGTCCTGCGTCATTGCACGCTCGTTGGTCATTACGAATATGTTTTCACCTTCAAGGCTGCTGCGTGCAGGCAGGTTGCCGTCAATCTTAATCGGCATATCATCCCTCCGTGAATAAGCAGAATAATAGGATACAATAATAATGTATATAATAACAGATATTATCAAAATATACAAGAGTATTTCCATAATCTTTTAATTAATATCTATATTTAACAAACCGTTAAAATTGGTAAAAAAATTGAAAAAAAGTGTTGACATCCACGGCGATTAGTGCTATTATAGCAAAGCACTCGCAAGAGCGCAGCAAAACTTCAGACAAGAGCTTGAAAGAGTTTTTGAAAAAAGTTTAAAAAAAGTGTTGACAAGCGGAGAAGTTTGTGGTATACTTCATAAATGTTGTCGCTAAACGGCAGCACGAAACGCACCTTGAAAATTAAACAACGATTGAAAGAACAAACCCTTGAAGATTCTTTTAGAAGTAAAGTACTTCAAACAGTAATTCGGAAACGAATTAACAGACAGAGATGCGCTAGCAT
>JAFXCT010000068.1 GCA_017521365.1 Clostridia bacterium | reverse complement strand
CCTTGCGGGACTTGATATGCTGATGACTATCGAGTACGAAATCAAGAGCGATACCGAAATGGAGCTTACGGCAAAAGCATTTTTCGGTCTTGCAAGCGAAAGTGATACCGTTGAATACAAGCTCGACGGCGATACGCTTGTTTTTGACGGTGTAACATACACACGGAATAAATAAGAAAGGAGACCACCATGGCTAAATTCTGTACCAACTGCGGCAAGGAAATCCCCGAGGGAGTAGCTTTTTGTACCGAATGCGGAACAAAGGCATCCGAGCCTAAAGCGGCAACGGAGCAGCCGGCAGAGGCAGTCGCAGAAAAAGCTCCCGAAGCGGTAATAGCGGAAAACGCACAGCCTGCGGCACAGCAGACTGTTGCACCACAGCCACAGGCTACATATCAGGCACCCCCTCAGCAAGGCTATCAACAGCAACCGCCTCAGGCACCGCCCGCACAAAACTACGGACAGCCCCAATATCAGCAGCCTTATACTCCACCTCCCGCACAGCCTATAGCGCTAACGGCAGAATCGGTCAAGGGTACGAAATACGAGCCTATCTCGGCATGGGGATTTATAGGAATAATGCTCCTTATGTGCATACCGGTTGTCGGACTTATCCTTACGATAGTCTGGGCGTGCGGCGGATGCCGTAAGATATGCAAGCGGTCACTTGCAAGAGCTACCATAATTATGACGGTTATAGGTATTGTTATCGGCATCATTTTCGCGCTTGTAGGCGGAGCACTCATAAATTCTCTGCTTGACAAGGCAGGAATTGAAACAAACGGCGAAGGCATTTTCAGCGGACTGTCGCTTGGCAGTAACGAAGATGAAAACGAAAAAGAAAAGTCGGGCGGTCTTTTGGGACTTTTCGGCGGATCTGAGGACACAGAAGGCTCTGATTACGGCGAGCTGGGACAGCTTGGCGAGGCACTCGGTGCTCTCGAAGCACTTGCAGGGCTTACGGGCGGCGAATCCGGCGACCTTAGCGGTCTTTTTGGAAATATTGAGGATATAAATGCCCAAGCCGAGGCGAAAAATAACGGCTGGCCCAAGGCTCTTCGCAAATATCCCGGTGGCACACAGGCGGCTGTTGCCTCCTACCGCACAGAAATAAGCGACACCTCCGAGGAGGAAATGCTCTCTTGGATAAACGGACTTAAATCCGACGGCTACAAGTACACCGATTTTTACGGTTTCGGAATGAGCGAGGAGGATATGCTCTCGTCAGGCGGCTGGTGGGGCACCAACGGCACCTACTATATAAGCGTTTCCTATTATGACGGAACGGTTACGGTAGACCACCTCACAGAGCTTCCCGATTACAACTTTTAATTAAATTCATAAGGAGGATTTACAATGTATAACTCAAAGGATTTACCGGTTTTATTACTTGACAACAGTAGTATGCTTTCGGTTATCAACGAAGGCGAATTTAAGTGCTACAATATTTCGTTTGAAGAAGCAGGACATATTCTCGACGTACACGAATCGTCCGATCTTCTAAAGTGCTTTTCAAATCCGGAGATAGAGTCTATTATTTTCGATTACATAGGAATTAAGAGCAAGGATATTGAATACAAGAAGATACGCAATATGCGCCCCGGACAGAATGCAATTGTATTCAAGCTTTACGTAACTCCTTCGGAAACACAGCCCATCATCCACGCTGATGACGGAGTTGAAGCAAAGAAGATTCAGAATGTGTACGCTTACTGTCAGTACCTTGTGAGACTGTCATAAAGCGAAAACAAATTTTCAACCCCACTGAAAGCGAGGTTACGTAAATGAAAAAGTTTATTGCAACACTGCTCGGCGTTATAATGGTTTTTTCGCTGGTTTCCTGCTTTGAAGACACGGAAAAGCCATCGGGCGGCGAGGAAATAAATAAACAAATTGAAAATCAGGAAGAGACTCCCGATAACAACCGGGACGAACAGAATGACGAGTCGGTCAATGAAACAAACGAAATCCCCGTTTCTTCTACCAAAACCCTTGCATACTTTGAGAAATACCTCTCCGGCGGCGAATACACAATGGAAATGAAAACCACCGTTCAGGGTATTGAGGTAATATCAAAAAACGCATTTAAGGACGATATGATGTATTCCGAAAGCGATATGGACGGAATGAAAAGCGTTATGGTAATGCGTGACGGCTATCAGTACATCATTGAAAACAGTTCAAAAATGGTGCTTAAAACGCAGGTGGCTGATAACGGAGCCGTAATGGATATGTTCGCAGACGAAGCCGCAAATTATGAAACGGCGGTTGCATCGGGCGAAACGGAATATAACGGCAAATCCTACGATTACGAGGAATTTACCGTAGAGGGCGAAACAGTTCAGTATCTCTTTGACGGTGACGAGCTGAAATTTATTAAGGCTACCGTAGAGGGTGAAGAAGGTGTTGTTGAAATCCTCTCCCTTGAAAAAGGTGCAGACGCAAAGCTCTTTGAAATCCCCGAAGATTATCAGATGATAGCATATTAAAGGAGGTTTTGAGATATGAAAAGGTTATTGTCAATATTGTTGACTCTAACTATGTGCTTGTCGCTTATGACATTTACGGTTAGTGCGGTGGATGGTGTCAGCAAATCGGCACAGGGCATTACAGTTACCATTGATAAATCAAATTATCAGCCCGGTGAAAAGATATATTATGGTTGGAGTGGTGTTGACGACAGATACGAAGAAATAGCAGGTGTTCTTTGGGGAACGCTGACAATTTCAAAAGCGGGTTCAGACCACGATGATTAT
>JAFXCT010000067.1 GCA_017521365.1 Clostridia bacterium | reverse complement strand
GATTGAAAATTTTATGTTGATTAAGTTTTCAACAAGCAACCCTCAGTCACTTCGTGACAGCTCCCTTGAAAGGGAGCTATTGACAATCGCTTTTACGCTCGAGAACATCTCGACAAACCGTAATTTACCGCCATATCATTTTTACGGCAGGAGCAAGCCCCTGCCCTACAATGTTTTTAAAAATTAATACATCGGCAAACACGGGAGGCAAAACACCTCCCCTACGCATCAATTATTCATTTTTTCATTATTCATCAGCGAAGCGACTTCATTATTCATTAAAAAAATCTTATCTCCCTTATGGGTACACACAAACAAAAAACAATGTCATCCTGAGGCGAAGCCGAAGGAGCTTAACGTAATTCATTTGCGTTCAGAATTACACACAAAGTTTATTCGGTACAAATAAGGCGATATAACAGCAACGTTTTTTAATGAATAATAAATGATGAATATTGAATAATGAATAATTTTCAAATTCCCCTTGTAATAATGTTTATTTTATAGTACAATACTATTTAATTATAAACAAAGGAGTTGCTCTCATGGATCCCATTAAGGTAGATTTCTCGGGCAGCGGCGCAAAAAAAGGCGGTTCGGTTATCATTCCGCCCAACAAAGCCGGCCTGAAAATTCTCATCAACGTCATTGGCACGGTTATTGCTGCGGTAGTAGCATACTACTTCTATCTGCCCGCATTTAACTTCAAAGCCATTGAAATGTACATTTATTTCGGTATTATCATTGCCGCCTACTGCGTAATGGCTTTCATTACCTCGGGCGCAGTGCTTTCCCCCGAATATTCACCCTATGCAAGAAAGCAGTCAACGGTGCCGATTATTATCGGTCTTGTTATTGCACTTGTTGTCGGTATCGGCTACGCTGTTTCAAGCGTGTTCTTCCGTGCGAAGGATTACAGCGAAATTCTCCCCGTTCAGGCGGCGGATTTCAGCGAAGACGTAAACGAGGCGGATTTCTCAAGCGTTCCCCTGCTTGACAAGGATTCTGCCGCAACGCTTGCAAGCAAGGCTCTTTCCGACCTTGTTGACGAAAACCTTGTTTCCCAGTTCACGGTCAATTCTTCCGACACACAGATTAACCTCAACAACCGTCCCGTAAGAATTGCAACGCTCAAGTATCAGAACATCATCAAGTGGTTCACCAACCGCTCCGAGGGTCTTCCCGGCTACCTTGTCATTGATATGACAACGCAGAAGGTTGATTTCCAGAAGCTTGAAGGCGGCATCATCTACTCCGACGTTGACCACTTCAATCAGCTTCTCAAGCGCCACATCCGCTTCAACTACCCGACAGAGCTGCTCGGCACCTCCGTTTTCGAGGTTGACGAGGAAGGCAACGCTTACTGGGTATGCCCGATTCTTGACAAGACAATCGGCCTCTTCGGCGGTACAGACGTTAAGGGCGCAATCCTTGTAAACCCCACAACGGGCGAATGTGTTGACTACACAATCGAGGAAATCAGAACATCCGCAGAGCTCAACTGGCTCGACAGAGTTTACGATCCCGATCTTCTCGTAGAGCAGTACGACTACTACGGCAAGTACCAGGGCGGCTTCTGGAACTCCGTGCTCGGTCAGAAGGACGTTGTTGTTACAACAAGCGGCTACAACTATATCGCACTTAACGACGACGTTTATATGTACACGGGCGTTACCTCAATCACCACAAGCGACAGCTCAATCACGGGCTTCACGCTTATCAACCAGCGTACCAAGGAAGCAAAGTTCTACCGTGTCAACGGTGCAACGGAAAACGCTGCACAGGAGGCTGCACAGGGTAAGGTACAGCAGTACAGCTACACAGCAACCTTCCCCCTGCTGCTCAATATCGGTAACGAGCCGACCTACTTTATGGCGCTCAAGGACAAGAGCAACATCGTTCAGCAGTACGCACTCGTTAACGTAAACCAGTTCACAACTATTATTTCAACGGGCACTTCAATTCAGTCCTGTCTTGAAAGCTACACGAAGATTCTTGCCGAAAACGGCATCAAGACAGACATTGACGTTGAAAACGTTGTTGACCCCAACCAGGGCGGCGAGCAGACACCCGTTGAGAAGCAGACGCTTGCAGGCGCAATTGAGGATATCCGTGTTGCGGTTATCGGCGGCAACAGCGTATACTACCTCAGGGTTGCAGGCAGCGACAAGTACTTTGCGGTTGATGCTTCCGACTTTGCAACGGTTATCATTGCAAACAAGGGCAACACAGTTGAAATCAGCTACGAAGAAAGCGAAAACGCAATTATTGACGCTGAAAGCTTTGTTCTTAAGTAATTAATAATATCATATAATTAAGAGCCGTATCGCAGGATACGGCTCTTTAAAAGAAAGGTGATACTTAATGAAACTTCTTGAAACAACAACAGACATTGCGCAGGAAGCATTTGCAGAGGTTTCCTCGGTTGCAAAGTGGTTTGAAGAGCTGCCTGCAAAAATTCTTGACGCTTCGCCGAAAATCATCGGTGCGGCGGTCGTAATCGTAATCGGCTTCTTCTTCAGCAAGCTTGCAGGCAAGCTCCTTATAAAGATTATGCAGAAGAAGGGTGTTGACGAGTCCGTTCACCACTTCCTCAAAAGTATGCTTGTCGTTTCCCTGAGAATACTGTTCGTGCTGTTTGCGCTTAGCGTTCTTGGCATTGACATCAGCTCCTTTGCCGCCACCCTCGGTGCCGCCGGTATTACGGCAGGTCTCGGCTTGCAGAGCCTTATTTCACAGTTTGCAAGCGGAATTGAAATTATGTTCAACAAGCCCTTCCGTGCAGGCGATTTTATTGAGCTTGAGGGCGTTTCGGGCACGGTACAGGAAATTCACTTTATGAACACAACGCTACTCACGCCCGACAACAGACGTGTTGTTATCCCCAACTCACACATAACCTCAAACAACCTCATCAACTACACCGCACAGAACAAGCGCAGAATTGATTTCAAATTCTCTATCGGCTACGGAGACGATATTGCTGCGGCAAAGCAGGCAGTAGCAAAGGCAAACCTTGAATGTCCCTACACAATCAGCGACCCTGCCGAAAGAATTGCCGTTGGCGGCCACGGCGACAGCAGCATCCGCATAGATGCACTCCTATGGTGTAAGAGCGAGGATTATTGGTCAGCATATTACGATATGTACGAGCGTGTCAAAGCAGAATTTGACAAGGCAGGCATACATATCCCCTACAGCCAGCTCGACGTACACATCACCAACAACTGATATTCAGCCATCAGCAGCGTGCTGATGGCTGTTTTATTTTTGAAAAACCGATTGACCGTAAGAAAAGGTTGTGCTAAAATTGTGGACAGTTAGGGTGTCGAGTGTAATCCGAACCCGCCCAAAAGCGTGAATTTTTGCGGCTTTTCGGCGTTTCGGATTTGAAAGGCGACAGCCTGTCGGCATCCTCAACATCCAAAAATCCATCAAAAATCCGCACTTTTGAGTCGAAGATTTTTGCGAAGCGGATTTTTGGCATATCAAGGCACAAAACGCAGTAAATCCTCTAGCGGATTTACGAGTATTTTAACGATGAGATGGCGGAAATCCGCCCCGCAAAAACGGGTTCGGATTATACTCGCCACCCTAAAACAAAAGAGGCGACAGAATATGATAAAATTCGGTACAGGCGGATGGCGTGCCGTAATCGGTGACGACTTCATCTGCGAAAACATACGCAAGGTTGCCGCAGGCATAGTTGAGCTTGCAAAAAAGCAGAACAAAACGGGTAAGCCGATTATAATAGGCTACGACCGCCGCTTCCTTTCCGAAACGGCGGCAAAATGGGTTGCCGAAACACTTGTGCACGGCGGCATTGAGGTGTGGTTTCTCAACCGCTCCGCCCCTACCCCGCTGATTATGCACACGGTTAAGGACAGCGGACTGCACTTCGGCATTGAAATTACCGCAAGCCACAACCCCTCCAACTACAACGGCATAAAGCTTATCGTTGACGAGGGCAGAGATGCTCCGCTTGAAATAACCGCCGAGCTTGAGGCAATTATTGAAAAGATTGAAGCTGTTGAATATGAGGATTTTGACAAGGCTGTCGAAGAAGGTAAAATTATTTACCTTCGCAGTCCTTTCAACAAATTTCTTGACGATATTATAGAATTGCTTGATATGCAGGCACTGCGTGACAGAGGTCTTCGCGTGCTGTTTGACACAATGCACGGCTCAGGTGCCTATCCGCTGCAGGTTATCTTCCACACCGCACGCTGTACGATTGACACTATAAACCTCAACAAGGACGCATATTTCGGCGGTATGATGCCTGCCCCCACCGAGCAGACACTCGTAAAGCTTTGCGACAGCGTAATCAAGGGCGGCTACGATATGGGAATTGCAATGGACGGCGACGGCGACAGACTCGGCATTGTTGACGGCAACGGCCGCTACATCAACGCAAACGAAATTCTCTGCCTGCTTTACTACTACCTCGTAAAGTATAAAGGCTGGAAGGGCCCCGTAGTCCGAAACCTTGCCACCACGCATATGCTTGACCGCATTGCGGAAAGCTTCGGCGAAAAATGCTACGAAGTACCTGTAGGCTTCAAGTACATATCTTCCAAAATTGACGAGGCCGATGCCGTGCTCGGCGGTGAATCCTCGGGCGGTCTTACGGTAAGAGGTCACATTCACGGCAAGGACTCAATCTACGCCGCCTCCCTCTTCGCCGAAATGGTAAGCGTTACGGGCAAAACCCCGTCGCAGATGCTCAACACGCTCGAAAAGAAATTCGGCAAATTCATTATGGTGGAGGACAACCTTCACTTCGCTCCCGATTACAAGAGCGTAATTGAAAAAACTGTTTTTGAGGAAAAACGCTTGCCCGACTTTGATGTAAAAGTCGCAAAGGTAAATTATGAGGACGGCTGTAAGGTCTACTTTGAGGACGACAGCTTTGTAATCTGCCGTTTCTCCGGCACCGAGCCGTTACTGCGAATTTTTGCAGAAGCCGGCAACAAAAAGCAGGCTGAAAAATACATCACCGATTTCAAAGAGTTTCTTAACATATAAAGTAACAGCGCACTTGCTCACCGTACAGGCAGAGCAGTGCGCTTTTTATTACTATTCGGATTTTTTAACGGGAAGGTTCTTATTTTTATGAAGTTTTTTATATTGAGCTTTAATTGAAATATCAAGGTAAATTGCATCCGGCATCGACTGGTCAACCTTCAATATACGACCGTTTGCCGTATAATACTTAATAACATTTGGCTGAGCCTTCTCTTCGAAGGAAACAAACTCCTCATAAGAAAAGTGGTTCTCTTTACCGAAAAAAGTTTTTTCAATAATTCTTTCGTCGTTATATAAAATCTTAACATTATTCCATGCGATAATCAAATAAAAGCCAAGCAACGAAAAAACAGGCCATATTACAGACACCCACCAGGGAGCTTTAAGCACCAAAGACAAAACAAAAATTGCCAATGTAAAAATGATTGTTATAATTCCAACAACCAGAGCATAATCGGGCAAGGCAACACATCTATATCCCTCCGTCTGTTTTCTGTTTGATTTACCCAACGGAGTTTTTTGAAACAGCGAGATTATCAGCTGTGTCAGATGACGAATAAACATATACTACAACCCTTTTTACACTTGATTTCTTCCGATTAATTATACTGAAAAAAATCAGATTTTTCAAGTTTTATTCCGACTATGTCGGAGTGATATTATTGCCACTGGCAATAGTTATATTGAACCCTGCGGTTTCAGTTATATTTTATTCGCCATAAAACTTGGCAAAGCCAAATAACACTATGCGAAGCATAATACTACTGCTTTAGCAATATCACTCGCCGCAAGGCGAATAAAACTGAAAAAGCAACTCAGAGCAAACTCTGAGTTGCTTTTGCTTATACTCTGGGAATCTGATTGAGCTGTGCGTTTATACCAAGCAGCTCTTCCTTTGTGAATTTTACGTTTGCAGCGCCGAGAAGGCTTGTAAGTCTGATAACGGTGAAACCGCCCATCATCTTCATAAGACCCTCGCTGAGCATTGCGCCGTCACCCATTGCGGCGGCTGCACCCTCGCCCTTCATAATGCTGCCCATCATTTTTTCCATCATGCCACCGAAGAAGGCTCTGCCCTGCTCGCTCATCATAATATCGCTGAGCTTATCGTTGAGTGAGTAGAAGCCCTCGGGAGCTGTAATATCAAACCAGTTGAGGACTGCACCCTGCTCCTTAAGGCGATACTCCTCGTTAAAGGTATCAACCTTGCGGATTACGCTTTCGTCGGTAAATTCGCCTGCAACTGCTGTAAGCTTTGTTTCGCCCGCATTGGGCACGTCAAAGTAGAAGAAGTGCTCGTCGCTTGCCTTTTTGCCGAGGCTCACACCGTTTGCAAACAGCTCTACCTCTGGCATATTTGAGTAAACAGTTACCTTTGTAACGTCCTCAACACGGTCAACGTAACGCTTGCCGCAGATGTGGACAAACTTTTCGTCACTCAGCCATGCCTTGTATGCGTAGAAGGAGTCCTTCTAGTACTTTCTGTCAAAGGTGATAAGACCCTTGTGGTTCTGTCCGTTTTCGCCGCCCTCTGCTCTTGCATCGGCGCCGAAATCAAACATATTCCACACGTGCGTAGCCCAGATATATTCCCTTGAGAAAAGCTGCTTTATAAGCTCCTCGTGGTAATATGCCTGATATTCCTCGGTGTAGTCACCCTGCTGGGGGTCCGAGGTGTGCCAGTTGAGAGCTTCACAGCCGTACTCACTCATACCTACGGGAATGTTGGGATACTTTGCGTGGAAGTTATCAAACCACGGACCGTTCATTGACGTGTCACCGCCGTACCAGCCGAAATAGTGGTTGAAGGAAACAACGTCAGGAATCTGAATATACGGGTCATCAATACTGCACATTGAAACAACGGCAATTGTTGTAAGCCTTGTTCTGTCCATTTCGTGGACCATATCGTTGAGAATTCTATGGTTTTCGAGCAGGTCGTCGCTTGACTTACCTGTCATTGTAATTTCGTTGGAAAGACCCCACACGAAAATTGACGGGTGGTTGTAATTCTGAACAACAAGCTCCTTCATCTGGGAGATTGTATTCTCTCTGCCGGCAGGCATATGGCTTGAAATATAGGGAATTTCAGCCCAGAGAACAAAGCCCATTTCGTCGCACAGGTCGTAAAAATACTGGTCGTGCTGGTAGTGAGCAAGGCGGATTGTCGTTGCGCCGACCTCATATATAAGCTCTGCGTCCTCCCTGTGGTGCTCGGGCAGAAGTGCGTTGCCGATACCCCATCTGTCCTGGTGGCGTGAAACGCCTCGGAGAGGATATTTTTCGCCGTTGAGGATAAAGCCCTTTTCGGGGTCAATTTCAAAGCTGCGGCAGCCGAAGCGTGTGCTGATATTGTCAAGCACCTCACCGTTTTCAAGCAGGCAGACCTTTGCGGTGTAAAGATACGGGTCTTTTCTGCCGTGCCAGAGGTGAACGTTTTTAATTTCAAGCTCTGCCGACGTTTCGGCAGCTTCCTTTTCGCAGTAAGCAACCTCATTGCCCTCTTTGTCAACAAGGCGGTATCTGAGCTTCTGCCCTGCCTTTGCGTTCGTGAGGAAAACCTCAACCTTAACCTGTGCGTTTTCGCCGTTGATTTCGGGCGTTACCATAACACCGGGGCCGCCGTAATAATCAAGGTCGAAGTGTGACTCACTTACACCGATAATATTTACGTTTCTGTAAAGACCGCCGTAGAAGGTGAAGTCCGCATTCTGGGGATATACCCTGTCGTTTGCGGAGTTATCAACAGCGATTACGAAAAGGTTTGTGTCGGCAACCTTTTCCGTAAAATCAACTCTCCACGTTGAATAGCCGCCGTCGTGCGAAGCTATTTCCTCGCCGTTGAGATAAACCTTTGCCGAGGAATTAGCACCGTTGATTTCAAGGTAAAGCCTGTCCGCCTGCGGCAGCTCGTGCTTCTCAACGCTCTTTGCGTAGTAGCAGGTACCTCTGTAGTAATCGTTGCCGCCGTCCTGACCGTCAATAGCGTTCCAGCTATGAGGAAGATTGACCCACACCCAGTTGTTCGGCATTTCGGCAGGCACGGCATCTGCCTGCTTGGAAAAAGCCCATTTGGAATTGAAATTTAAAATATTTCTCATTTGTTTTACTCCTTTTTTATATAATGCCCGGTAGATTTTCATCTATCGGGCATATCTGATTATTTAACCGCTTGGGTTTACTTTACTGCGCTTCTTCTCGCTTCAAGCTCAGAGTTCATCTTTTCAAGAGTCTTCTTGTCCATATTGTAAATGAGTGCAAGACCGACAAACTGAACTACTGCGCTGAACAGGTAAAGACCTGCAACGAGCCAGCACATATTGTGTGAGGTTTCAAAGGTCTGACCGATTGTGCCGAGCTTTGAATCGTAACCGAGAACGCCCATAAACACAAGCACTACGGACGGGCCGATACCCTGTGCAAGCTTACGGAAGAAGGAGTGGAGTGAGTAAACCGTACCCTCTTCACGGGAGCCGTACTTCCACTCGTTGTAGTCGATAGCATCCGCCATAAGCGCCCAGGAAACGCAGGTGTAAACGCCCATACCGATACCGAAGAGAACCAGACCTGCAAGATATACCACAAGTGCAACGTCACGGTTTTCGAGCGTGGGGAAAATGAGCATAATTATGCCGCCGATAACGGAAACGATAGTACCTGCAACGGAAGCCTCTTTCTTGCCGAACTTGTTAACCATCTTCTTGATGAAGGGCAGGAAAAGCACCATAGGCAGGAAGCCTATCATCTGTACAACGCCCGACATTGAAGCCTTGTTGAAGTAGGTTGCGAACATAATTGTGTTTGCCGTTGTTGCCGACTGCATACCGAGGAACATACCCATAGCGGCAACTGTTGCGCCGACAGCGGGACGGTTCTTCATAAACTTGCCGAAGGACTTGATAATGTTGAACTTTTCGCCGCCCTCGTTGGTCTTAACGGAGCTCTCGTCAACACGGATGGTAATCTTCTTAATCATAAACATAAAGGCAACAAAGCCGAATACGCCCATTATAAGCGCTGCCCAGAACACACGCTCGCCAAGCAGGGTTTCAAACTGCTCACCCGTCATCGGGTCAAGCACGGGTTCGCCGATATTGTAAGCCTCGCCCGTGAGAGGGTTAGTGTGGTACTGACCGCTTCCGTCGTAAGTAACCTTCTGCCAGATAAGCATCGGGAGAACTACCATAGGAACGATGTTGCCGAACATTGAGCCGATTGAACGCCAGGTGGAAAGCTGTGCTCTTTCGCCGCTGTCCTCTGTGATAAGAGAAAGCATTGAGCCGTAGGGAACGTTTGCCACCGTGTAGCAGGCATCCCAAACGATATAGCCGAGAACGAAGAGTACAGCCTTTACTACAACGCTTGCATTCGGGAACGGCAGGAAAACAGCCGCACCTGCAACAAGCAGACCGCAGGCGCCGATAAAGATATAGGTTTTGAACTTGCCCATCTTATATTTGCGCTTGTCGTTATCTATAAGATTGCCGATAAGCGGGTCATTGACAGCGTCCCATACCTGAACGAGAAGCAGCAACGCAGACAGCAAGCCCGTTTCCATCATCATAAACACAAGCCAGAAGGTCTGAACGGTACCCTTGAGCGCAAAGCTCATATTACAGCCGAAGTCACCGGCTGCATAAGCAATTTTGTCAAGCATACCGAACGGACGTTTTCCGTTTGAATCAAGCTGAACTTCTTTTTTCATTAGAAATTCCTCAACTTTCATAAAAAATTCGCCGTAAGGTGATTTGTTTTGTTGAATTTATCAACGTTAAATACATTTTATAATATAAAAGCCGCTTTTGGTGAGTAATATTTTTATCAGTTTTAGTATTTTTTTTGTTTGCGGTATTGAAATACAGCGGAAATTTATGCATAATAAAAGCAGAACGATAATAAGGCGGTGTTTTGGCGGTGCTACCCTGTCAGGCTGAACTGGATTTGCTTATAAACATACTCAAAAATTTTCATATCAACACCAATATAATCACCCGTGGGTCTGTGCCCGTGGCTAAGGCAGACCTTGGCCTGCGTGCTTTCCTCGGAATGGAAAGCGACTACGAAAGCCTTTTTTCGATAAAAAACATCGAAAGCAACACCGTTTACAAGATAACGGATACCTTTAACTGCTGCTATGTGTTTATATTATTGTCCGACCTGCCCGAAAAGACTGCGCTCGTAATCGGCCCGTTTACAAACGTTGAAATAACGAAGCAGATGCTTTTGCAGGCGGCAGAGGAGTACGAAATTATACCCGAGGTTTTTTCGCAAATTGAAAAGTATTACACCAATATACCCGTTCTTACGAACGAAAGCACGCTTTTTGCAATACTCAACGCATTCGGCGAAAGGCTTTGGGGAAGCCTTGAAAATTTCCGCATAAAATCCTCAAAGCAAACGGCAAGCAGGGCGGAAATTGAAAAGAACTTCAAGCGCTTCTCAGCACAGCCGAGCGAGGAGGCAAACCTTAGCATACAGACGCTTGAAATGCGCTACGCCAAGGAAAACGATTTGCTTGATGCCGTGGCAAGAGGAATGGTCAACAAGGCGGAGCTTATGTTTTCCGACACCTCACGCACACGGCCTGAGCAAAGAATTGCCGACCCGGTAAGAAGCTTCAAGAATTATACGATTATTCTCAACACGCTTTTGCGAAAGGCGGCGGAAAGAGGCGGCGTACATCCCCTGCACATTGACACACTTTCCTCCGATTTTGCCAAAAGGATAGAGCTTATAAACTCGGTCGAGGCAGGTGCCGCCCTGCAAAAGGAAATGGCACGCAGCTACGCAACGCTCGTGCGTGACCACTCCGTAAAACAGTATTCCCACCCCGTAAAGCAAATAATACTCAACGTTGAGTACGACCTGACGGCAGACCTTACGCTCAAAAAATTTGCACGGATGTTGAACCTCAATCCGAGCTATCTTTCCGCCCTTTTCAGAAAGGAAACGGGTATGACGCTCACGGAGTTTGTAACAAAAAAGCGAATTGAGCACGCCGCTGACCTGCTTTCCTCCACAGGCTTGCAAATACAGACCATAGCACAGCAATGCGGAATACTTGACGTTAACTATTTCACAAAAGCGTTTAAAAAAATATATAAAGTAACACCGAGTGAGTATAGAAAACAATAAATATTTTCGGGTGTGGGTGTCCCTCCCACAATTATTCATTATTCAATATTCATCATTCATTATTCATTAAAAATGCTGCCATTCTCAAAAGAATGACAGCATTTTAATTTATCTCTGTACTCTGCCGGAGGCGTTACCGCCTGCAAGCTTTTCAACCTCGTCAACCGTTACGAAGTTGTAGTCGCCCTCAATTGAGTGCTTGAGTGCGGAGGCTGCAACGGCAAACTCAACAGCATCCTGTGTGCTCTTACCGCTGAGAAGTGCGTAAATAAGGCCGCCGCCGAAGCTGTCACCGCCGCCTACACGGTCGATGATGTGAAGGTGGTAAACCTTTGAGAAGCAGTATTCGTCGCCTGCAACGTCGTAAAGCATTGCGCTCCAGTCGTTATCGAAAGCGCTCTTGCTTTCACGCAGGGTGATTGCAACCTTTTCAAAGCCGAATTTGTCGGCAAGCTGACGGGCAACGGACTTGTAGCCCTCCTTGTTAAGTTCACCTGCTGTGATGTCGGTGTTTTCCGCTTCAATACCGAAAACGTCCTTTGCATCCTCCTCGTTGGAGATGCATACATCAACGTACTTGCAAAGCTCAGTCATAGCTGCCCTTGCCTCGTCACGGGTCCAGAGCTTGCCTCTGTAGTTGAGGTCACAGCTTACCTTTACGCCGTGTGCCTTTGCGGCAATACAGGCCTGCTTGCAGATTTCAACAAGGTTGCCGCCAAGTGCAGGAGTAATACCAGTAAAATGGAACCACTCTGCGCCCTCAAAAATCTTGTCCCAATCGAAATCCTCTGCGCTTGCCTCTGCGATTGCGCTGTGTGCACGGTCGTAGATACATACGCTGCCGCGCTGGGAAGCACCCTTTTCGAGGAAGTAGATACCTACTCTGTCACCGCCACGGGTGATGTCGTTGGTATTGACACCGTACTTACGGAGAGAATTTACAGCCATCTGACCGATTGCGTGCTTGGGAAGCTT
>JAFXCT010000066.1 GCA_017521365.1 Clostridia bacterium | reverse complement strand
TGACGATGACGATGACGATGAAGATGACGACGAAATAGAAGATTTTGAGGACGTTTTCTCAAATGATGAGGAAGAAGAGGATGAGGAAGACCTTATAAATTCTCTCTTCGGCGAAGAATTTGAAGAGGACGAGGGCAAGGGCTTCAGCTTTGCTGAGGAGCTTGCAGACGGCGAGGATTTTCAGGATATGCCCGTTGAAGAATCTGTCGTAGAAACAGCTACGAACGTTTCCAAGAGCGGTACTGTTTACGAGGTTGTTGACGATATCGACGACGAGGATGACGATGAGGAATCCTTCTTCCGCGGCTTCTTCAAGAAGAAATAATCGGAGGGTAACTGATGCTTGAGCTTATCTGCTGCGTTTGCATTGCCGCAATTGCAGCGGTTGACCAGCTTATAAAAATTGCCGTGCTCAATTCCTCGCTCGCTTCGGGTGAGGTGAGCACGGTTATCGACGGCTTTCTGCAGTGGAGATACGTTGAAAACACCGGTGCGGCTTTCAGCCTGTTTACGGGTAAAACCGCCCTGCTGTCCGTTTTTACGGCGGTTGTGCTGCTTGTCGGCTTTTATCTTATAATTGCTAAAAAGATTAAGTCAAAGGTGGCGCTTGCAAGCGTTGTAATGCTTATGGGCGGCGGACTCGGCAATCTTATCGACAGAGTTTTCAGAGGCTTTGTGGTTGATTATATCGAGGTGCTTTTTATCGATTTTCCTGTTTTCAACTTTGCGGACTGCTTTGTAACCGTGGGTGAATTTCTCCTTGTCGGCTATCTTGTTTACGATATAATCAAAGATTACAAAAAGGCAGGGCTGAAGGCAGATGGAGAATAAAAGAGTCCTCAGCTTTACCGTAGAAAAAGGCGACGAGGGCGAACGGCTTGACAAAACCGTTTGCACCTATGCTCCCGAGCTTTCACGCAGCTTTATACAGAAGGTGCTAGACAGCGGCGGAATAACCGTCAACGGTAAGCCGAAAAAGAAAAGCTATACGGTTGAAGATGGTGACGAAATTACCGTTACCGCACCCGAGCTTCGGGAAATTGAGGCTCAGCCGCAGGATATACCGCTTGATATACGGTATGAGGACGATTGCCTTCTGGTTGTTAATAAGCCGAGGGATATGGTTGTCCATCCTGCACCCGGCAACCCCGACGGCACGCTTGTGAACGCACTTATGTACCATTGCAAGGGTAGCCTTTCCGGGATAAACGGAGTTATCCGTCCGGGCATAGTCCACAGGATAGATAAAAACACAAGCGGTCTGCTGATTGTTGCAAAGACGGACGAGGCGCACGTAAGCCTCGCTTCACAGATTCAGGCGCACAGCTTTACCCGTGAATACCGTGCGGTTGTGCACGGCAACTTCAAGGAGCTTTCTGGCACGGTTGACGCCCCTATAGGCAGAAACCCCAACGACCGCAAAAAAATGTGTGTCACACAGCTTCATTCAAGAAACGCTGTTACGCATTACGAGGTGCTTGAAACCTACAGGAATTTTTCTTTTGTAAAGGTCAGGCTTGAAACGGGCAGAACACACCAGATTCGTGTTCATATGGCTCATATCGGCCATCCCGTAGCAGGGGACGACGTTTACGGCCCGAAGAACGGCGTTTCGATGGGCGGCCAATGTCTGCACGCAGGCTTGATAGGCTTTGTTCATCCGAAGACCAAGGAATATACTGAAATCAGTTCGGAATTGCCGGAATATTTTACTGCATTTCTGAATAAAATAAAGGCTAATCCAATCAAATAATTAAATTAAAGAATACGGAGGTGACTGTTTTGGACGCAAAAGCTAAAAAACAGTTGGAAATCAAGGCTATTGAGGTCAGAAAGGGTATCATCGAGGGTACCTTCAACGCAAAGTCGGGTCATCCGGGAGGCTCTCTTTCGGTTGCCGATATTATGACCTATCTCTATTTTTCACATCTTAACGTAGACCCTGCCAATCCCAAGTGGGAGGGCCGTGACCGTTTCGTTCTTTCAAAGGGTCACACGGCACCCGCACTCTATGCGGCACTTGCTCTCAGAGGCTTTTTCTCACCCGATGAAATCAAGCTTCTGCGTAAGCCGGGCGCAATGCTTCAGGGCCACCCCAGTATGAAGAGCACACCCGGTGTCGATATGAGCACGGGCTCACTCGGTCAGGGTATCTCAACAGCAGTCGGTATGGCACTCGGCGCAAAGCTCTCCGGTGCTTCTTTCAGAGTGTTCACCGTTCTCGGTGACGGCGAAATTCAGGAGGGTCAGGTCTGGGAGGCTGCAATGTACGCTTCCGCCAAGGGCCTTGACAACCTCGTAGCCGTTGTTGATAACAACAATCTCCAGATTGACGGTACGGTTGAGGAGGTTAACTCTCCCTATCCCATCCCCGAAAAGTTTGCAGCCTTCGGCTGGAACGTAATCGAAATTTGCGGCAATGATTTTGATGAAATTGATTCAGCCTTTACAGCCGCAAAGGAATTCAAGGGTAAGCCCACGGTTATTATTGCAAAGACCGTCAAGGGTAAGGGCGTTTCCTTTATGGAAAACAATTGCGACTGGCACGGTACGGCTCCCAATCAGGAGCAGTACGACAAGGCAATGGCAGAGCTTGATGCCGCTATGGCAGCACTCAATTAAGGAAAGGGTAAGTGGTGAAAACAATGGCAGACGTAATTAAAACCGCAACTCGCGATGCCTACGGTAAGGCTCTCGTTGAACTCGGCAGTAAAAACGAAAAGGTTATCGTTCTTGATGCCGACCTTGCAAAGGCAACAAAGACAATTGCCTTCAAAAAAGAATTCCCCGAAAGATTTTTCGATACCGGTATTGCAGAATGTAATATGATAGGCGTAGCCGCAGGCCTTGCAACAATGGGCTATACCGTTTTTGCAAGCTCCTTTGCAATGTTTGCCGCAGGCAGAGCCTTCGAGCAAATCAGAAACTCCGTCGGCTATCCCCATCTCAACGTTAAAATCGGTGCAACTCACGCAGGTATCTCCGTCGGTGAGGACGGTGCCAGCCACCAGTGCTGCGAGGATATTGCCCTTATGCGTACTATCCCCGGTATGACTATCATAAACCCTGCTGACGACGTTGAGGCACGCCTTGCCGTGCTTGCCGCAGCAGAAACAGACGGCCCCGTTTATCTCCGCTTCGGCAGACTTGCAACACCCAGACTTTTTGATGAAAACTACAAGTTTGAAATCGGTAAGGGCGTTGAGCTCAAAGAGGGCAAGGACGTTACAATTATTGCAACGGGTCTTATGGTAAATGAAGCTCTTATTGCCGCAGAAAACCTTAAGGCAGAGGGTATTGACGCCAGAGTTATCAATATGGCTACAATCAAGCCTATCGACAAGGATATCGTCATCAAGGCCGCAAAGGAAACGGGCGTTATCGTAACGGCAGAGGAGCACAGCGTTATCGGCGGTCTCGGCTCTGCTGTTGCCGACGTTGTATGCGAGAATTATCCCGTGCCCGTACTCAAGGTCGGTGTAGAGGATAAGTTCGGTGCATCAGGTCCTGCTGTTGAAATGCTCAAGATTTACGGCCTTACAGCAGAAAATATTGCGAAAAAAGCAAAGGCAGCAGTTGCTCTCAAAAAATAAACGGAGAAAAGTAGTATGATCGAAGAAAGGTCTTTTAAAAGAAAAGCCTTCGGCGGCTTTGACCGTGAGGACGTAATTGAATATATTGACGAGCTTCTTGCCGAGCTTCAGAAGTGTAGGGAAGAAAACGCCCGTAAGGATGCCCGTATTACCGAGCTTGAAGAAAGACTCGACGAATACGAGGCAACAGCGGTAACTCAGCCGGAAATTACGGCGGACTGCAGTTCTCCCGAGGATGTTCTTTCGCAGGTGGATAAAATTCTGCAGAGCTATCTGAACAAGGGGGAATAAGCCGTGGCTGAATACTGTGCGGCTTCCGCTCAGCTCAGAGAGCTTGCTCCGAAATTAAGGGCAGGGGACAGGGTTCTGCTCAGCGGAACGGTCTACACCGCAAGAGATGCGGCACATAAGCGTATAACCGAGCTTATGAATAAGGGCGAGGCTCTGCCGTTTGAGCTGGATGGTGCCTGTATATATTATGCCGGTCCCACTCCTACTCCGCCCGGCCTTGCAATAGGCAGCTGCGGTCCCACAACCTCCTCCAGAATGGACACCTATGCACCTGCGTTTCTTGACAAGGGTCTTGCCGCAATGGTCGGTAAGGGGCCGAGAAGCAAGGAGGTCGTTGATGCTGTTATCCGCAACAAGGCGGTTTATCTGTGCGCCGTGGGCGGTGCAGGCGCTCTTGCGGCTAAATGCATCACCTCGTGTGAGGTTATAGCTTTTGAGGACTTGGGCTGCGAAAGCGTAAAACGCCTTAATTTCAACGATTTTCCGCTGATAGTCGCAATCGACTGCGAGGGCGGAAATATAGTGAATTGAGAGACCGGAGGGCTTTATGAGGCTTTTAAAAAGATTGAAGTCAACAGTAAAATCGTTTTTAGGGGTAGACAAAGGACCTAACTTGAACGAGCTTCGAGAAATGGGAATGCGTGTCGGAGAGAATTTTATTTACGATGCAGGCAGTACCAGATTTGACAGTTCACACTGTTGGTTGATTGAAATCGGAGATAATGTAACCTTTGGTCCGGGAGTATATTTGCTTGCACATGATGCCAGTACAAAAAAAGAGTTGGGTTATACGAAAATTGGTAAAGTAAAAATAGGTGACCGAACGTTTGTGGGAGCAAATTCAATTGTTATGCCCGGTGTAAGTGTTGGTGAAAACTGTATTATCGGTGCGGCAAGCGTAGTAACTCACGATGTTGAAAGTAACAGCGTTTATGTTGGTAATCCTGCGAGATATTTGTGTTCTGTACAAGAGTATTACGATAAGCAAAGAATCCGAATGGAGGATTTGCCTAAATATGATGTATCGTACACAATAGGCGGGGGTATTACCAATGATAAAAAGCAAGAAATGATTAATGATTTAAAAGACAAAATAGGTTTTGTTGTATAACAAAAGAGCAGGATTTGTTTGAATCCTGCTCTTTTTATAAACTTTACATATCTACGCAAACCGTCATAATACTCTTTGCGGGTGACGTTATATTTCTTTCAAAACCGCCTTCAAAAATCTTTTCACAGTTGTGCGTTTCGTCTGTCAGATAAATCTCTGTCTGCCCCATAAGTCCGTTGAGCTTTATGGCTTCATCTGCTTCAGACGTGTTGACTATAACCACAACATATCTGCTGCCGTCGGTAAAGCTGACGGTATTGAGCGTGCTTTTTTCTTCAAAATTGTCGCAAACCCGTATTCTCACCATACCGGGTTTTATAAATGAGGTAAACTGCTTGAAGGCATAGTAGCGGTTATATATTTTCAGCGTGCCGTCAGCGTTTCTGTCTATCAGTCCGTCACCGTTGACGGCTGTCCAGCTTTGCCACGAAACGGCGTTCATCAGCGTCAGGTCCTCGGTTATAATCCTTGCCATACGCAGACCGCTGTCTATCGTCGTGCTGTCAATTTCAAGCGGCAGCTCACACCACTCACTCATCTCGTACTTTTTGTCGGGATAGTTTTCCTTAAAGGTGTCGCCGACCTGCCGTTTTTCGTCTGATTTGGTGTCCATCCAGTAGGAATGGCCTGCCAAGCTGTCGCAGTAGGAGTTTAGTATTTCGCTGCCGAAAAACTTCTCTACGTATTGATAGTGCGCCCAGGTCATTTCACCGCTTTCAGGTCCGCTGAGCTTATATGTACAGCCTCTTTTCTGCATTTCAGTGGCGAACATTTCAAGCAGCTCAATGGCTTCGTCAACCTCGTAGTGACAGCCCTCCTGACCAACCCAGTCGGGGCTTCCCCACGACCATTGCGGCTCGTTTATGGGGGATATTGCGTAAACGGGGTAGCCTTGTGCCTGAAACCAATCAGCTATCGTCAGCACGTAATTTATAAACGCCTCGTAATTTTCACGGGGAAGATTGGAGGAATATTCTTCAAGTCCTCCCGAAGCGTGTCCCGATTTCGTCATTGAAAAATGCGGAGAATTGCAGAACAGTATAATTTTTTCTGCGCCGTATTCAACCGCATAGTCGAGCACACGCCTTGCGTTTTTGTCACGGGTGAAGTCGTAAACATACTCATTTCTTTCCTCGTCAAAAACGTAAAAGCTTTCCGTTCTGCGGCTTGTGTCCCATATACGGCATTCGGGGTTGTCTGCCTCACCGCCGCCTATGTTGTAGCGGAAAACGTCAAGCCCCAGGCCTTCCTCATCGTCATAAAGCAGCTTTGCAATTTCTTTTGCCTGTGCGTCGCTTTCTATCGTCTGCGCCCACCAGCACGAGCTTGTGCCGAAGGATTCAAAGGTCTGGTAGGTTGTTGCTCTGTCAATCAAAATTTCGTGCCTCCCCAATAAAGAGTTCAGCGGCATAAGACAAAACTGAATTATTGCCAGTAAAAGCGAAATGAATTTAAGCATCTGTCTTTCCTCCGATAAGCTCTTTTATCGCTTCGCCTGCAGCAATAAGACCTGCGGCAGACGGCACGAACGATATGCTTGCAGGCACGGCTCTCTTTTCAGCGTTTTCGGGCTGAAAAATCGGCTTTATCGGCTGTTCGGTAGAATACACTACCTTGAGCTTTTCAATTCCCCGTGCCTTTAATTCCTTACGCATAACCCTTGCAAGCGGACAGCCGCTTGTTTTTTTTATGTCCGTAACGGTAAGTGCCGTGGGGTCAAGCTTGTTGCCCGTGCCCATACTGCTGATTATCGGAATACCAAGCTCTTTTGCCTTTTCAATAAGTATCAGCTTTGAGGTAACGGTGTCAATTGCATCAATGATATAGTCGTATTTTTCAAAATCAAAGCAGTCAACCGTTTCGGCAGAGAAAAACAGGGGATAGACCGTAACCTGTATATCGGGGTTGATGTCCCTTATTCTCTGCGCCATAACCTCTGCCTTGTTTTGTCCTACCGTTGACTCAAGCGCAATAAGCTGACGGTTGATGTTGGAAACCGAAACCGTGTCGTTGTCGCAAAGCCCTATGTGCCCGACACCTGCTCTTGCAAGTGCTTCTGCGGCGTATGAGCCTACTCCGCCGACACCGAAAAGCAGTACGGAGCTGTTGCTTAAGGTCTCAACTGCTTCTTCGCCTATCAGCATTGCCGTGCGAAGCTTTCTTTCTTCCATTGCGTTCACCACCTTTTTTAAATATATCATTGATAAAAAACATTGTCAAATTATTATCTTCGGTTGACACCCGTAATTAATAAGTGTAAAATAATTCTATAATATGAAAAGGAGAGATATTAATGAAAAAATTACTGGCTTTGCTTCTGGCAGCGGTAATGCTGCTGTCATTTTCCGCCTGCGGTGAGGACATAAAGGTTAAAACCGAGGCTGATTTTAAAATTTGGTTCAACGATGCCCTTGTTCCTGCCTACAACGGCTACATAAATTCGGACTCTGCAAGTGAGGACGCTTTCCCGAGCGTATCGCTTATGCTCGCTTCCGATGCGTATATCGGCTATATTTTCGACTATATCTGCGACGGTGTTTACCCCGAAAACGGTGAAATCCTCGAAGAAAACGGCGTGTATAGCTACGCATATAACGAATTCAGACAGAGCTATGAGTTTGATGCCGACAAGCGTGCCGTTAAGGTTACGATGTATACGGAAATGATGGGCGACAGCAGAACGGAGTTCGTTGCCGTGTTTGCCGAAAAGAAGGGTGAGTTCTTTATTCAGTACCTTATGCCAACCTTCGGCGAATATACCGAAATGCGCTTTACTGCCGAGGGCGGTACGTTCGTGCTTGACGACTCCTGCTATGAAATGCCCTACGATATTTTTACCGACGATATACCCAAAGATTTTGCAAAGGAGAACTGACAAATGAAGGACGTAATGCATAACTACGACGTTTTCCCCAAGGTGTTCCCGAAGGATAAGGAAATCGAAATCACGGTCAAGCCCCTCGGTGCTCACGTTGCGTTTGAAAGGGAGCAGTACGATATCGTAATCTGTCCGCTTTCACAGGGCACTCCCAGAGATTATCCGAATATGACGGGCTTTGAAAAGCTTACGGTCAAGCCTGATGCAGACGGCTGCATTCGCTTCAAATATGCCTTTAAGGGCGAGCAGGAGCATTATATCCGCTTCCTCAAGGAAAACGGCGACAGAGATTTCCAGCTTTCCGTCTATTCTCTTGATGAGGACCTTTGCGGCAGATATCCATTTGTCGGCGACCTTCATATGCACACCTGCCGTTCGGACGGTAAGCAGGCACCTGCAATCGTTGCCGCAAACTATCGCAGACACGGTTACGATTTCCTTTCAATTACCGACCACAGACTCTATTACGGCTCACTTGAAGCCATAAATGCATATAAGGACGTTCCGCTTGAGTTTACCCTCATTCCCGGTGAAGAGGTGCATATGACAAGGGCAGACGCACATAAGGGCGTAAACGACGTTCATATGGTCAACTTCGGCGGTCTTTATTCGGTAAATGCCCTTGCTTACGATGACGAGCTTATCGAGGAAATAGGCGAGGATAAGGCTTTGCGTGCCGTTGACGGCAACTGCCCCGAAATGATGTCAAGAGAGGCCTTTGAAGCCGAGGTAAATGCCCTTGCCGATACAATGGAAATTCCCGAGGGAGTCGAAAGATTTCCGTTTGCCTGCTGCCGTTGGATAAAGCAGCAGATAAACAAGGCGGACGGTCTTTGCATTTTTGCCCATCCTTATTGGATTTCCAACGTTTTCCAGGTGCCGGAGAAATTCTCGCAGGCTATGTTTGATTACGGAAATTTCGATGCTTTTGAAGTCCTCGGCGGCGAAAGCTATTTCGAGCAGAACGGCTTGCAGACCGTGTTCTATTACGAGCAGTGCGCCAAGGGCAACAAGTACCCGATTGTCGGCAGTACGGACAGCCACTCAAGCTTCAACAACCGCAACGCATTCATTTGCTCAACAATAGTTTTCGCACCCGAAAACACAAGAGAAAGCCTCATTTCCTCTATTAAGGATTTCTACACGGTAGCTGTTGACACAATCAGCGCCGAATACCGTATGGTAGGCGATTTGAGACTCGTCAAGTACGCTTCCTTCCTTTACGAAAATTTCTTCCCGCTTCACGATGAGCTCTGCCGTGAGGAGGGTATGCTTATGAAGCTGTACGCAACGGGTGATGAGGATGCCGCAAGGCTTCTGAATGCTATCCACGGCAGAATGAAGAAGCAGAGAGAAAAGTATTTTGCGTTTTAATTAGTATTCGTAACGGCTTGTACAGGCGGATTCCCGTGCAAGCCGTTTGTTCAGTATTTGGAGAAGATTTATGATAAGAAAAGCAACGGTTAACGATATACCGGCAATAGCGGAACTATACCGTGAGCAGTTCAGAGAAATGTCAAAGCTGATTCCCGATTTTATAAAAGAGGGCGACCAGAGCAGGGAATTTCTCGAAAAAACAATTTCAAATGAAGAGTCGGATATCCTTGTGTACGAGCACGGCGGCGAGGTTATAGGCTTTGTATTGCTTCAGGCAAAAACAAGACCCGATTTCGACTTTATGCTGCCCGGTAAATACTGCTATATAATGGATATAATTGTCACCGGAATTCACCGTGGCAAAGGCTTCGGAACAGTTTTAATGAACGCCGCAAAAGAATGGGCAAAAGAACAGGAATGTGCTTTTATAAACCTTGACGTTCTTGTGAATAACCCCGGTGCAATTAAACTCTATGAAAAACTCGGCTTTATCCCCAAAGCACAGGAAATGTATTGTAAATTGTAATAAAAGTAGGGCAGGGGCTTGCTCCTGCCGTTGTAAAGTCAAAACACCGTTAAATATAAACAGCAACAAAAAATAATGTCATCTTGAGTGCAACGAAGGAACTTTTATAAGGAATAACAAACAGGGAAAACTATGATAATTCAAGTTTCGAACAAAGACCAATTAAATATCTGCCTTGAAATAATCCGCAAAAGTTTTTTTACTGTTGCGGAAGAATTCGGCTTGACCGAAAGTAATTGCCCTTCCCATACCGCTTTTATGACACTTGATAAACTTGAAAAACAGTTTGACGGTAACAGAGCTATGTTTTTGTTTTATCAGGATGCTGTTCCTGTCGGCTATTTTTCTCTTGCGAAGTGCAATGATAACGAATGGGAACTTAACAACCTTGCAGTTTTACCCGATTACCGTAATTCGGGGTACGGCAAAGAAATGGTTGAGCTTGCTGTTGCAACGGTTAAAAGCTACGGCGGAAATAAAATATCAATCGGTATAATTGAAGAAAATGTAAAGCTTAAAGATTGGTACTTAAAACTCGGATTTAACCACATTTCAACAAGAAAATTTGAACACTTGCCGTTTACGGTTGGAATTATGGAGATGAATGTGTAAAGGAGAAGCTTATGCCAAAAGTATATTTAATCTGCGGCAAAATCTGCTGCGGTAAAACTACATACGCAAATAAACTTTGCAATGAAAACAATTCCGTATTGCTTTCTGTCGATGAAATAACCCTTGCTCTTTTCGGTCAGCACACGGGTGACAAACACGATGAATACGTGGAAAAAACAGAGAAATATCTGTTAAATAAATCTTTGGAACTTATCAAGAAAAACATCAGCGTTGTTCTTGATTGGGGCTTCTGGACTAAAGCAGAACGCACGGCTGTAAAAGAATTTTACAAGTTCCGTAATATCGAATACGAGCTTCATTACGTTGATATCAGCGACGAAGTGTGGAAATACCGCCTTAATAAGCGGAACAGCGCTGTGCTCCAAAACGAAACAAGCGCATACTACGTTGACGATAACCTCGCTTTGAAATTTGCTTCAATTTTTGAATCACCAAGTGAAAAAGAAATTGATATGGTTTATTGCGGAGAAGAAATATGACACTCGATGAATTTATAACCTATCGCAATATAAAGGTTAAGGATGATGAGCATAGAAAGGTTATAGAGTCTTTTTATCCGTATCTTCGCAGCGTTTCGGATGATGAACGGCTGTTGCCTACACTTCTTGAAAAGTATATCGGTGTTAATTTGTCAGGTGTTTCTGTTGTTACGGCTTGTTTTAACGGCGTGAACGACGGCACAATACCGCCCTGCGACAATGTTGATTTGTATATCAAATTGAGTAACGGTGTAAAAGTGTTTGTCTACGGCAGAGAAACACAAAATATAAATCCGTTAAACAAAAACGAGTATGTAATAAATTTGAATGCACTTTCAGAATAGCCTCCCTCTGACGAGGGAGGTGGCAAAACCGTAGGTTTTGACGGAGGGAGAGAAAATGAAAGAATACAGCAAAAAGAATATCCCGCTTGCCAAAACACTGCGAAAGAATATGACCCTGTGGGAAAGAAAGCTATGGTATGAGTTTTTGCGTAATTACCCTGTCAGGTTTCAGCGGCAAAAAGCAATCGGTAATTATATAGTTGATTTTTACTGCGCCAAAGCAAGGTTAGTTATTGAACTTGACGGATCGGGACATTATTTTGAAAAGCAAATGCAACAAGATAATATCAGAACAATTGAATTGGAAAAAATGAATTTAAAGGTTATTCGTATTTGCAATTTGGAAATTGACAAGAATTTTGAAGGTGTATGCGAATATATTGACCGAGCGGTGACTTTATCTCTCCCTCAGTCAGCTTCGCTGACAGCTCCCTCGTCAGAGGGAGCCAATGATTAACCAATAAAATTAATACGGTTGAATATTTAACCAAGGAAAATGCCCGACAGAGCGAATCTGCCGGGCATTAAATATTTTTCTTATCTTATACCGTAATTCTCAATTACGTAGTCCATATCCTTGTCGCCTCTGCCGGAGAGATTGATGAGCACGGAGCCGTGCTCCATTCTCTGTGCAAGCTTCATACCGTAGGCAACGGCGTGCGAGCTTTCAATTGCGGGGATGATACCCTCAAGACGGCTGAGCTTATAGAAGGCATCAATCGTTTCCTCGTCGTCAATAACGTCGTACTTGACTCTGCCGATTTCCTGGAGGAAGGCGTGCTCGGGGCCTGAGGAGGGGTAGTCAAGGCCGCTTGCAACCGAGTAAACGGGTGCGGGCTCGCCGTTTTCGTCCTTGAGCATAATCGAGTTGAAGCCGTGCATAATGCCCTCCGTGCCGTATTTAAGGCTTGCGGCGTGGTCGCCGAGCTTGGGGCCTCTGCCAAGGGGCTCAATGCCGTAAATGTCAACGTTGTCGTTGAGGAAGCCTGCGAAAAGGCCTGCTGCGTTTGAGCCGCCGCCGACACAGGCAACGATTGCGTTGGGCAGGTGACCCGTCATTTCAATAAACTGCTCTCTTGCCTCAATGCCGACTACGCTCTGGAAATCTCTTACCATCATCGGGAAGGGGTGAGGGCCGAGGACTGAGCCGATGCAGTAGATTGCATCGTTGTATTCCTTGCTGTATGCGTCAAATGCGGCGTCAACAGCCTCTTTAAGTGTCTGTAAGCCGTGCGTTACCTCAACAACGTTTGCGCCGAGAATCTTCATTCTTGCAACGTTAGGTGCCTGCTTCTTTATATCTACGCTGCCCATATAAATGTCGCACTCAAGTCCGAAATAAGCGGCAGCAGTTGCAAGTGCAACGCCGTGCTGACCTGCGCCCGTTTCGGCAATAACCTTCTTCTTGCCCATATATTTTGCAAGAAGTGCCTCGCCCATACAGTGGTTGAGCTTGTGTGCGCCCGAATGGTTAAGGTCCTCACGCTTTGCGTAAAGCTGTACCTTGCCGCCGAGTGCATCCGACAGTCTCTCAAGGTGGGTTACAGGTGTGGGTCTGCCCTGGAATTCCTTGCGGATTCTGCGAAGCTCTGCAATGAACTTTCTGGACTGGCAGATTGAGTAGTAGGCCTCTGTGATTTCAGCCATAGCGGTCTTTAATTTGTCGTCAACATATACTCCGCCGTACTTGCCGAAGTAACCGTTTTCATCGGGATAATTATTGAAATAGGTGTCAAAATCTACATTGTTTAATTTCATTGTTCTGTTCCTCCGTAAATATATAAAATGTTGTGTTAAGTCTTAATTTTCAGCTACGCCATCGTTTTGTCAAAAGCTTCATAAAAATCACTTCCGTAAAAAATAAAAAATCCCCGACAGAAAAAACTTTCTGTCAAGGACGAATAAACATTTTTATCCGTGGTGCCACCTTGCTTCACGCTTTGAAAGCGTGCACTTTTAAGGGTACCGTCATACCCCCGGCAACTAACGTATGCCTGCACGTTGCAGAATACTCTGTACAACCAAGTACATTTGACTGCACCCTCAGCGGTCCATTTGACGAACTGTTTCTTACCCGGATTTCAGCTGCCCGGGCTCTCTGTAAAGGCATTTTCCGCCGTTATCTCCGCCTCATCGGTTTGAGCTATTTTGTTTATACCATTATATTACCGCATTTCAAAGTTGTCAAGAACTTTTTTGTATGGCAAAATGCGGCTTGTGCTTGAACTAACCCTAACTCACAAATTTTAGCCCGTAAAATTCTTTAACGACACATTCACACGTTTTCGTTTGTAAATTCACGGTAAATTTGCCCGATTTGTAAAATATTTCTTAAATTTGCTTGACTTATTATATTGTTTATAGTAAACTTACGGATGAATAGTATGCGTCAGTAGGACTATTGACGTGTATAAAATTTTAAGGAGATGAAAACAGTGAAGTCCACCAAAAGAATTCTCTCAGCAATTCTCTCTGTTGTTATGATTCTCGGCTGCCTTACAGTCGGTTTCACAGCACAGGCAAGTGCTTCCGATCTCGTTGCAGCTGTCGCAGCTGGCGGCGACGTTAACTGGACCGGCGGCAACGTAACACTCGCAGACACACTCGTTATCAACGGTGATGTCAAAGTTGACTTTAACGGCGCTGTAATTACAGGCCCTGCCGGCAAAGTCGCAATCCGTGTTGACGGCGGTAACGTTACTCTTTACGACGGCGTAGTTCTCGCCGACCAGGGTAGCTACAGCGGCGAAACAGGCTTTGTTAAGGCTCTTATGAACTACAAGCCTGCTATTTCCATCAACAACGGTATCGTAGAACTCAACTGCATCACAGCAGTAGGTTCTCTCCTTCGTATCCCCAACAGCGGTACAATCGAAGTTCCGATCGGTAACGGTATCAACGCTAACGACGGTACAGTTGTCCTCGACAACGTTATCGCTATCGGTATGAAGGCTCTCGACAACACCAAGGCTGACGTTACTGTTAAGGATGCTATCCTTGCAGGTATCTATAAGGCTGTCAACATCTACAAGGCTGTTGACTTCGGTGCTAACTACGAGCAGTACGAGACAGTTGAGCTCCTCGAAGGCTTCCTTAAGGACGGCGTAAACCTTTCCGCTAACGAGAAGAAGTACATCGCTTCCGCTACAAACAGCCAGGGCGATTTCTCTGTAGGCAGCGTAATCGTTAACGTTGAAAAGCCCGTATTCACACAGCCCGAAACAACATTTGTCGGTGGCAAGCTCAACGTTATTGCTAATGTCGAGCCCTTTGAGCACGAAGGCGTTTCCAACAGATACTCCTACTCCTACACTCCCGACTACGCTGTAATCGGCGAAGATGAGCAGGCTTTCACAGCTGACGGTGTTCAGTATGTTGCTTCCTTCGCAGGTCTCACAGAGGGCGAAGAGTACGATGTAACAGTTAACTACGACCTTTCCATCAAGCTCGGCAAGAAGCAGAAGGAAATCGTAGAAAAGGCATTCGATATCCTTGCTCACTATATTGACAAGGCTCCCGAACTCCTCAACCGTTTTGTTGTAGATTTCGATAACCTTTACGAGAAGGCTGAAAACCTTGTAGCAATGCTTTACAATGCTTACTTCAGCACCGAACCGATGGTTAAAGAACAGATTGCAAAGATTGCTGACATTAAAGAAGTTATCGGTCTTATCTATGCTCTTGAAGGCCAGGAGTTCAACGGTTCTGCAGCAGTTGACGGTAAAGAAGAAATTCTTAACAACGGTCTTGTAGCAACCTACGCTTCCATGTCCGGTTCTTATCTCAAGTATGATTACAGTGTTGTTGAAGCAGCTGCAAAGTCTTTTGTTGACAGCGCAAAGGCTTCTATGGTAAACAATTACGGTGCAATCTTTGATACCAACGATGACGGTATCGCTGACTCCGTTTTCGCATACTTCAACAATGATACATTTGAGAAGGCTGCTTCCTTCGACGAAAGTGGATTTGCAAAGGGTACACCCGGCTACGGTTCTGGTGTAGGTCTTCTCGATGTATTTGATAATTACTACAAGGAAATCAAGAATCTCGTTTACGGCAACAGCACAACAGAGTTCAACGACCTTGGCGCAGCAGCTGAGTATGTCGGTGACAACTGGGTAGGTCTTCTTGAGCTTGTTGAAAACGCAGTAGTTGTTCTCGATAAGGCTTATGATATCGTTAACGGCGATAGCTTCAAGCAGCTTCTTGATGTTGTAAATATGGGTGGCTTTGCTTCCTATGTAAATGCATTCAACACAGCTTACAAGTACCTTGATAAGGTTATGAGCAGAGTTGATGACTTCAAGGCTTCTTCCTTCTTCAACACCTTCATCGCTGATCCTCAGAAGGCCGGCGATTACTGCAAGAGATACACTCTCAAGGTTTGGGATATCGCTAACAACCCCACAAAGTACTTCGGTGAAATCCCCGTAAACGGTGACTATGTAACAGTTGACCTTCTCGACGAAGACCTCAACGCAACATTCACAGTTTCCACAGAAGCTAAGCCCGTTAACGTTAAGGTTACAGTATCCGGTATGGGATCTGCACAGCTTAACAATCTTGATGCTGCTAGCAGCTACAACGAGTGGTTTGCATACGGTAAGGATATTACAGTTGCACCTGTAGAAACTTACGAAGGTGCTACATTCAAGTATATGGTTGTTAAGTCAAACGGCAACCAGACTGTTGTTGACGGCGGCGTATTCACAGCTAAGGCTGCTACAAACCTTGAAATCGTTCTTGTTTTCGAGGCTACAGTTCAGGAAACTGCTCAAACAGAAGTAGTCTTTATGACTGATAAGGCTCTTAACTACAAGTATATCAGTATGGTTACTCTTGATTCTGACAAGGTAGCCGCTCAGTGGAGCGACCGTGTAATCAATATTACAGCTCCCGAGTTTGTTGGCCTTACTTTCGAAGGCTGGACAACAAGCAAGGACGGTTCCGGTGCAGATAAGGATATCGAGAATATTGCCGCTTTGGTAAATTCTGATTTCGTAGTCGTTTATGCAGCATACACCTACGACGAGCAGGTTGAAGTTGATCCTCAGGATGAAGTTATCAAGATGACGAACTATGAGGTTATCGACGGTAAGGGTTACTTTGAGGTTAACATTCAGCTCAAGGGCGCAAAGGCAATTGAAGCTGGTATCATCCTTACAATGACAGAGAGCTACGCAACTGATGACGCTATGAAGATTAATCTTTCCGGTACTTCAGGCGTTATCTTTGCCCGTACATCCAAGGTTACAGACGGCTATGTAAACCAGAACGTTAAGTATACAGCCGGTGTTACTGCTTCCGGTACTGTTTATGCACGCGGTTACGTTGTATATGAGGACGGTACTGCTGAGTATACAGAAATCGTTTCTCTTGATATCTGATCAAGTGATTTTAGCTTTTTGAAAAGGAGGTTATTTACCAATGAAACTTTACAATAAGCCTGAACTTAATGTTGAAAAGTTTGATGTTGAAGATATCATAACTGTTTCCAGCGGTGATAAAGTTAATTCTGAAGTCGATAACAGTGACGTTGGCTTCCAGTCCGCTGGTATGGAGTTTGACATCACAGCAGCAGGCAACGAGTTCTAATTTAAAAATCGCATAAGTTCTTTTAGGGGCAGGCAGTTATACTGCCTGCCCGTTTCCCTTAAATAGATATATTATATACATTATATATCTTGCTTCTTTGCCAAAGGTGGGGAGTAGGACCGCCGAACGGCGGCGGAGGGGTTACGCCTTGCAAAATGTATCCGACCGAAACAAACGGATATATCGCCGAGAATTGCGTTGTCAAAAGCTCCCTTTCGAGGAAAAAGTCAGAATCGCAAGCGGTTTTGAATGAGGGCTGTTCGTTGAAACGTTAATCAACGTAAAAGCCCGTTCATCAATGACTTTGTCATCCTGAGCGTAAGCGAAGGATCTTATATAAAATAAGATGCTTGGCTTATGCCCCGAATGAATAAAATTTTTATTTTGGAGTAACGATGAAATTTTACAATATTGCCGGCGTTACCGTTGGCTACGGCTGCAAATACCCCGAAACCGAAAAGCGCAGCCGCCCTTATCTTTGCACGGAATCGGGCTACGCCGATTTCACGATAAAAATTAATTACGACGATTTTGACGAGGCCTTGCAGGAAATGCCGCTTATGACTCACGAGCTGCTTGAGTATATGCGCATAGGCAGCTGCTTTTATTCTGCCTTGCTCGATTTTGGCGGTTTGATGCTTCATGCTTCTGCCGTAGTGCTTGACGGCAACGCCTACTGCTTCTCTGCCCACAGTGGCACGGGTAAATCCACCCACACTACGCAGTGGCTTGAACATTTCAAGGACAGGAATCCTTATATTATCAACGACGATAAGCCTGCAATCAAGCTTGAGGAGGACGGCTTCAAGGTTTACGGCACGCCTTTCAGCGGTAAGCACGATATCAGCGTTAATACTGCCGTGCCGCTCAAGGGTATTGCCTTTATTGAGCGTAGCAACACCAATTCTATCCGCCGCCTTGAGCCTCGCGAGGTCTTTTCTCTTCTTCTTAATCAGACGGTGAGACCTAAGGATGAAGGCAAGCTTGATAAGCTTTGCGACCTTATTGATAAGCTTTTAACGCAGGTGCCCGTTTATCTTCTTCGCTGTAACATCAGCCACGAGGCTGCACAGTTAGCTTATGACGAAATGAGTGGTAACAACGAAAATTCTTGATAAACTCAAAAGTGATAATAAGGCTGTTTTTCCTTGGCTGATTGAACGGGTAAAGCCGTACAGAGTCCGAATAGGCCTGCTCGTTGTGTTTAACGTAATATCCTCTTTGCTTGTTGCCGTAAACGCCTACGTATCAAAAGCGCTTATGGATACGGCTGTGGCAGGGGACAAGCAGCAGCTTGTTAAAATCAGCGTTGCGGTAATCGGCGTGCTCGTTTTTCAGCTTTTTCTGCGCCTTGCACACAACCTTACGGATACACGTCTGCGCCTTGATATGGAAACGGATTTCCGCAGCTACTTTATCAGTAATCTTTTTGATAAGGACTATCTTAAAATTACATCCTATCACAGCGGCGACCTTATGACCCGCCTTACCAACGACACCAATGCCGTTATCAACGGCCTTGTTTCTATTATTCCGAATACCGTCGGCTTTGCGCTTCGTATTGCGGTTGCCTTTGTTTCGCTGTGCTTTCTTGATGAGCGCCTTGCCTTTATTTTTTCTGGTATAGGGCTTGCAATTTTTTTCGGTACACGTCTTTTTCGCAAGTTTTTCAAGGATATGTACCATAAGGCACAAACGGCGGAAAGCGCCGTGCGTTCTTTTTCCCAGGAAATTATTTCCAACCTTCTCGTTGTCAGCGTTTTTGATGCAGCAGAGGATGTTACAAAAAAAGAGAACGAGCTGCTTCGTGACAGCGCCGATATACGTTGGCACAGAACAAAGATTTATTCGGGCGCAGGTGCCGTGCTTTCCCTCGGTATGAGGGGCGCATATATGCTCGTTTGTATTTTCTGCGCCTTCAAGCTTCTTGCAAACACCATAACCTACGGTACGATTACCGCTATTTTACAGCTTGTCAACCAGCTCCAGACACCGTTCAGAAACCTTTCGGGTGTTATGCCGGCTTATTATCAGCTTCTTGCTTCAAGTGAAAGAATACTTGAGGTTATCTCTATTGAGGGCGAGGAGGATGTCACCGAAAAATGCGATGTCGGCGATTTTTATGCTTCGCTTAATTCGGTGGATTTTGACTCAATCAGCTTTAGCTACGGCAACGATGACGTGCTTGAAAACACCTCTCTTTCGCTTAAAAAGGGCGAATTTGCCGCAATTACGGGCATTTCCGGTATCGGCAAGAGCACGATGATGAAAATGATGCTCGGCGTTCTTCGCCCGAGTGATGGTACGGTGCGGTTTAATACCGTAAACGGTATGTTTGCTCCCGGTAAAAAGTACCGCAATCTTTTCTCTTACGTGCCTCAGGGCAATATGCTTCTTTCGGGCACCATATATGAAAACATAACGTTTATGAGTGCTGACAAAACCGAGGACGAAATCAGAAACGCCATACGTCTCAGCTGCTCCGAGGAGTTTATAAACGAGCTTCCCGACGGGCTTAACACCGTAATAGGTGAGAGGGGACGAGGCTTGTCCGAGGGTCAGGTGCAGCGCCTTGCGATTGCAAGAGCCATACTGCACGGCGCTCCCATAATTTTGCTTGATGAGGCAACATCGGCGCTTGACGAAGCGACCGAAGAAAGGGTGCTTAATAATATCCGCAGTATTGACGGCATAACCTGTGTTATCGTTTCGCATAAAAAGGCGGCACTTGCCGTTTGCGATAAGGAAATCAGAATTGAAAACAAGAAATTCAACTGCATTGATTTGAAATAAGGAGTATTTATGAAGATTAAAGCCGGCTACAAGGTCAGAAAGATGTGCGGTAGCAGCATTGTTGTTGCTGTCGGCACGGGTGACGAATTTAACGGGATGATTACTCTTAACGACAGCGGCGAATTGCTCTGGTCACGCCTGAGCGAGGGCGCCGAAATTGATGACCTTACGGCGCTTCTTGTTGCCGAGTACGGCATTAGCGATGCCGAGGCGAGGGCAGATGCAGAGGAGTTTGTCGAAAAGGTAAAAGGAGCAGGTTTCCTTGAGTGATAAAAAAAGCCTCAGAGAGCTTGAGCCTGAACTCAGGGCGGTAATAAACGCGGGAAAAGTTGCCGAGTTTGAAACGCACGGCTTCAGTATGATTCCCTTGCTTCACGACGGGGGCGACAGGGTGCGCCTTGTCAAGCCCGGGGAAAAGCTTGCTGTCGGTGACGTAGCGCTTTGTGTTACCGATACTGGCAAATACGTTCTCCACAGGGTAATTGCCCTTAAGGACGGCGGCTACGTATTAAAGGGAGATAACTGTATGGGCACCGAGTTCTGCAAGGGCATTGACGATGTTATCGGCGTTGCTTGCGCTTTTATACGCAGGGGAAGAATCATAAAAACCGACTCCTTGTCCTATTCGCTGTACTGCCGATACCGAAAGCCCTTGCTTCGTCTTTGGCAGCTTTTCTGGAGGATTGCCGACAAGCTTGTAGCTCTTAAAAGCAAATAAACATCTTCTTTTCAAGGGGTGTTTCGGATGTGTAAAAGGACAGCAATTATACTGTCTGTAATTTTGATGCTTGCTGTTTTGCTTGCCGTTCCCGTCAACGGTCTGAGTGTTGTGATTGACGGCCTTACCAATGAAAGGGTCTGGCTTGACTGTCATACTCAGGTGCTTGTTTCAAGCAGGGATGAGTCAAACAACGATGTAAGCTTTGCGCTTGGGAATATCCTTTATGATGAGGAAAACCGCAGAATATACCTGTCCTTCAAGGCGGATGTTGACAGCACGGCTTTAACTGCTTCGCAGGAGACGGGTGATACGGCTGAGCCTCTGCACGGAATACGCATAAACGTTGATAATTCGGGTTTTATAGGTGTCTCACATATCGGTGTTGAGCCTTACGACAGCAATCTGTATTATATAGAGGGCGCTGTTTCAGAGTATAATCCGTATGCCTTTTGCGTTGAAGTCTGTTTGGGTGTCAAGCTCGGACTTCATACCCTTGAAAGCATTTGCGTTCAGCTTGTTGACGGTAACGGGGTTCCCTCAAATGCTTATTCTTTGCTTTTACCGCCGTTGCCGAGCGAAGAAACAACAGCAGTATATTTCCCGGAATACGATGAAACGACTAAAGAAACTACGACGAAAAATAATACAACTCGTATAACTACGACCAAGCACACAACAACCGAAAAAACAACGAAACCCGAAAAAACAACCGTTGAAAAAACGACGGCTGTCAGAACCACGAAAGAAAAGACTACAAAATTAAAAACCACCAAGCCCAAAACCACTGCAAAAACCGTTACGGTTTACGTCACTGTGCCCGATTACGTTGAAACAACAGTTGATGATTCAACTGTTTCCGAGGCTTCAAGCGAGCAGACTCTGCAGGAAAAAACCTACAAGGAGCTTAAATATGCCGCAGCGGCAGGCTTGCTTGTTCTTGTTTTCGGTCTTTGCGTTATAATAAATATGCTCAACGATAAAAAGCAGAAGTAATTGGAATTATTCACAAAAATCCGTTTGATGAAGCGTTCATCGGACGGATTTTTTTGTTTTAGGTGAATTAGCATAAAAATGAAGCACTATTTTTGTTGATACTTTCGTCAGTTTCTTGTTGAATTTTATATATACTTTATGTTAAAATTATACAAAAGAAATAATTGGAGGTATTATAATATGACTTTACCCGTAGCGTTACAGCTTTACACGGTGCGTGACGAAATGGCTGCCGATTTTGAGGGTACTCTCAAAAAGGTCAAGGCTCTCGGCTATGACGGCGTTGAGTTTGCAGGCCTTTTCGATAAGACGGCCTGTGAGGTCAAGGCACTTTGCGAGGAAAACGGCCTAGTTCCCATTTCTGCTCACGTTCCGCTTGACGATATGGTTGCTGACCCAGAGGGAGTGCTGAGCGTTTACGCCGAAATCGGCTGTAAATATGTTGTCGTTCCCTATCTTACCGAGGAGCGCCGTCCCGGCACCGACGGTTGGGAAAAGACAATTGCCGATATCCGTCTCTGCTGTGAAAAGGCAAAGGCACTCGGTATGACTATGCTCTACCACAACCACGATTTTGAGTTTGCAAAAATCGACGGCAAATATGCTCTCGATATTCTTTACGAGGCAATTCCCGCAGACCTTCTTCAGACCGAGCTTGACACCTGCTGGGTCAACGTCGGCGGTGAAGAGCCTGCACCCTACGTTCTCAAATATTCCGGCCGTGCACCCGTTGTTCATCTTAAAGACTTCATTATGAAGGGTAAGGGCGGCAAGCTTTACGAGCTTATCGGCATTGACGATGAGGACGAAACAGCCGAAGAAGATGCTTTCAGCTTTATGCCTGTCGGCAGCGGCTGTCAGGATTTACCCGCAATCCTTGATGCAAGCGTTAAAGCAGGTGCAGGCTGGGTTGTCGTTGAGCAGGACAGACCTGCAAAGGGCCACACTCCGCTTCAGTCAGCCGAAATCGGCAGAGAAAACCTCAAGAGGCTCGGCTGGTAAATTTATGTAACCTGTCGGCGGTATGCCGATATGATAAATCTAAAAAATATTAACTGAAAGGATTGATATCCAATGGCAAGTATTCTTGATAAATTCAAGGAAGAAATCGCAGAAGAAAAGAACTACGACTCCGCAAAGAAAATCCGTGTAGGTATTATCGGTACAGGCTGGATTGCTGAGGCTCACCTCAAG
>JAFXCT010000065.1 GCA_017521365.1 Clostridia bacterium | reverse complement strand
TCCTCTGCGCCCATGTAATAATCCTCGGCAAGAAGATCATCGTAAGGATACCGAGTATGTAACAAACCGCTGTCAGCGTAGTGCCGTAATCAATGTTAATGTCGATTGGGATCTTTCCGTCGAGAGCCGAGGACGGCTCAAGGAAATAATAGATAAATGCCATCTGCCAAAAGCTGAACATTGAGAAGCAGACGAGCAACGGGAGAGGAATATCTCTCCTCTTTTTTTGGTTTTCAAAAAGAATTGAATTATTCATAGCCATACCTTCCTTTTTTGGGGTATCCCCTGTGATTTTTTGCATAAATCCCACGGTTTTGTTAAAAACCCCACCAACGTGGGATATGAAATGTTGAAAATAATTTATATAATTATAATATCACAAAACCTTGAAAAATTCAAGACTTTGACGAAATTTGTCAAAAAAGAACGGAGGGATGGCAATGAGGCAGTTTTATAAAAATGTAAAAGTGGATACGGAAACCTTGCAATTTTGTGCCGAATGTGAAATATGCGGCAGAATAGAATACGGATTAAAAGTCCCGTTCCTTTGCAGGAGTATAAAGACTCTTGCAAGATGCGAAAAAGGAAAAGCAAATAAAATCTGCCGGAGCCTCTATAACAGAGCAAAGGCAAATTCAACGCAAATTATTGCAATAAAGATGAATCAATGCAAACGTTGCCACTCTTGGGTGTGTGATAACTGTTTTATCAGCGAAGATGAATACGGTGCCTGCACAGGTTGCAGAAAAAATGTAAGCGAGGTGTGATATATGGGATATGAAAGCGTAAAATCAGCGGCAGAGCGTATGGGCGTAACAAGCCGTGCAATCCAAAAATGGGCAAAGGAAGGCAGACTTCCGGGTGCATACTTTGATAACCGTGTCTGGTGGATACCGGATGATATTAAAGAGCCGCTGAAGACAAATGAAGTAACGCCTAAGAAAACTGTTACCCGTTATCAGCTTCCGCTCCTTCGTTGCTCCTTTAACGTGGGAGAAGCGATGAAGTTTATCGAATCTATTCCCGATCCTGATGACAAAAATATTGCTCTTGCCGAATACTACTATTATCGTGGTCAGGCAGAAGAAGCCGCACAGCTTTTGGAGCAGTATTTTGACTCAGATGACGAATCGCTTCGCTATTCTGCCAACGTTATGTGTATCTTTGCAAATATATTCAGAGGTCATATTCACCTTGCCGGTTTCTTTTCCGAGCGTGTATCCAAAGAATTGGAGAAAGGGCTTAATAACCAAGACGCGCCAAAAGAGCTGCATGCTATCGGTGTGCTTACCGCATATATCGGAAAATATCTTTTGAACGTGCCTGTTCCCGAAGTGCCGCCCCTTGAGGAATATCTGCACTTTCTTCCCAACGGCATAAGACTTTACGGAGCATACATATTGGCGTACAAGGCATACAGAGAAAGGAATTTTGAAAGAGCAATCGGTATATGTGATACAGCCCTTGCTTTTTGCAACAGCTTTTATCCGGTTGCGGCAATTTATGTGCTTATAGTTGCGGCAGCATCCTTTATGGGACTTAAAAAGCCTCTTCTTGCCCGTCAGCACTTTATGATTGCGTGGGAAACTGCAAGGCACGACGGCTTTATAAAGCTGTTCGGCATACATCATAATTTGCTTCAAGGTCTTACAGAACAGTGCTTAAAAACAGACTATCCCGAAGACTATAAAAAGATAATGAAGGTTGTAAAGGAATTTAATGACGGCTGGTACAGACTTCATAAGCCGGAGGAAAACGATTTTTTTCACACCTTAACACCCATTGAAATAAGCATAACCCTTCTGTATAACCGAGACTGGAGTTCAAAGGAAATAGCCGCACACTTAGATATATCCGAGGGTACGGTAAAAAATCACATACGCTCTATTTATCAGAAGCTTTGTATCAGCAAAAAGACAGAGCTTCGGAAATATCTTGAAGACTGACAAAAGCTTAAAGGTCCCGTTCGCACGCGAACGGGATTTTTTTTGCCCCAAAACACGCTATATTACAGGCTTTTTCAATTTTTTTGCCTATTGAAAGACTCAGAATTATGCAAAAAATTATACTTTTTCACCTATCAGACGTGACTTACAATAAGATTATTTTTAGTATAAAATAAAGACAACGAAAGGAAAGTTGAGGTGAGCCTATGATATGAAACATGATGTAAAAAAGACTTACCTGCTCGACGGCGACATATTGGAGGTGAATTTCCGATATGATGAGCTGAGCGGAAAGCATCTCGGAGAATTCCCCGATTTTATCGAATGTCCGAGAATAACCCCCGGCGGCAGAAAATGGGTAGATGTCATTACAGAAGACTGTCCATACGCTGACGGTGAGGACAAAACCTGCGGAACCTGCAGTTTTATGTTAAAGCAGGACGAGAAAGATTTAATCGGAATTTGTATGAACGAGAAATTCAAGAAAAACAAGTAAAGGAGATAAAAATTATGAAATCAGGTGAACTTTTCAGAAAAACAATGCCTTTCGCAATAGCAAAGCTGGTACTCGGTGCGGCAACGGTGCTTATCTCGGTAGTGTTGCTCGCAATACTACTCGGTATCGGCTGGCTGTTTGGCGAAAACGGAATGGTAATTTGTATCTTTATATGGATAGGTGCAACGGGAGTCGTGAGATTCGCAATTATGCACTACTTCGGCTATCTTGTTAAAGCAGGACACGTTGCAGTGCTTGCCGAAGCGGTGACAACAGGTAAGGTTCCTGACAATCAGGTGAATTACGGCAAGGAAGCCGTTAAAAAGAGATTTGCAACCTCAAACGTATATTTCGCAGTAGATAAGCTGGTATCGGGTGCGGTAAAGCAGATTCAGAGAGGCATCTCAAAGCTCGGTAATGCACTTGACTTTATCCCCGGTATGGGAGCAGTAACGGGAATAGCAAACTTTTTCGTTGAGCTTTCCCTCGGCTACGTTGACGAGTGCTGTCTCGGCTACACCTTCTACAAAAAGGAGCAGGGCGCATTCAGAAGTGCCTGCGACGGCGTTGTAATCTACGCACAGAACATCAAGCATCTTCTTAAAAATGCGGCAAAGACAATGCTGAAGGTTATACTTCTCTCGCTTTTGGTGCTTGTGCTTGTATTCGTGCCCATAGGACTTCTTTTCAGGCTTCTCAGTTGGAACGCATTTATCGGCTTCTTGCTTGCAGTATTCATTACTTGGGTAATAAAGTTTGCATTCCTTGACAGCTACATACTTTGTCAGACAATGGCGAGTTATATGGAGGTAGCTCCCACAACAGAAATTACCTTCGACCTTTACGGCAAGCTCTCTAAGATCTCCGGCAAGTTCAAGGAGCTCTTTAACAAGGGCAAGGCGGAAGAGCCGCAGATGGCTTACGCAGGAGCAGGACAGCCGAATGTACAGCCACAGTATCAGGCACAACCTAATACACAGACAGACGCACCCAAGCCCAGATTCTGCGGACAGTGCGGTGCTAAAAACGAAGCAAATGCAGGCTTCTGCGGAGGCTGCGGAGCAAAGCTGTAAATCAAGACAACAATTAAACAATAAATTTATATAATACGGAGGATTTACTTATGAAAAAGATACTTTCTATAATACTCGCATCCCTTATGATACTTACACTTGCAGCTTGTACGGCAAAGCCCGGAGAAAACGTTGATCCCGGTAAAATGAGCGAAAAAGCTCAGGAAGATTACGAAGACAGCCTTGAAACTTTCAGTCCCGAGGCGGCGGAATACTATCTCGAAAAGGCAACAGGCATAAAGGCTGCCGATATTGAGCCTGACTGGGAATGGGAATTTGCAAACAAATACGACACTCTCGGTCAAAGTGGACGTGGCTTGTTCCGGTTCACAAGAAAGGATGCGGAGCTTACCGATGAGGAAATAGACGCCTACTTCAAAAAGGTGTTTGACAAAACAGCATCCATTTCACAGGACGGCTACAACATAATCGGCTACGAATTTGCAGGCGAAGGCGAAAACGCTCTTGATGCAACCACCTTAGAGGATGCTCTCGGCGGATGGCTTCAGGGCTGGGCGTTCAGAGTTGACGGCACGATATACACGGTGTACGTAAGCTCGGAATACGACAACGACAAGGAAAGCACCCTTGGCAGACTTTTCTACTACAACGCTGTGCAGGTTGACATATCCCAGGGTATGCAGAAGGGCTGGGACGATTATATGTCCGACATTGAAGAAAACGCAGACGAGATCGAAGAAGCATTAAAGGACTTTGCTAACTAATTCATAATATACGGAGGAAAACACTATGGCAGGAATTTTAGACGGAATTGTCAGAGGAATTGCAAGTCTTGCACCGCAGGACGATCCCGACGTTAAGATATTCAACGCACAGAATGAGCTCAAGGATATAACCGAAAAGGAAGAAAAGATATTTGCTTCCCTTGGACGCAAGGTTTACGCCGAGGGCGGAAGAGATACATATCCCGAAGCGGCGGTACAGCTTGATGCTCTGGCGGCAAACAAAGCTGAAATCGAAGCAAAAGTAGCGCAGATGAAGGCTGAAAAGGAAGAACGCGAAAGAGCCGAGGCGGAAACTGCGGCGGCAAGAGAGGCGGCGGAAGCAGATCGCACCTGCCCGAACTGCGGAACAGTCAACGCCGAGGGGTGCAAGTTCTGCTGTGACTGCGGAACCAAGCTTCCCGAAAAGACGGAAGTAAAAAAACGCTTCTGTACCGAATGCGGAGCTGAGGTTGCAGACGGTATGAAATTCTGCTCCGGCTGTGGAGCCAGACAGCCCGAATAAGGAGGATACAGGGATGAAAAAGTTATTATGTAGTTTATTGGCAGTGGTGATGTGCTT
>JAFXCT010000007.1 GCA_017521365.1 Clostridia bacterium | reverse complement strand
TTATCGGATCTTAATATCTCTCTCATTTCTTTTCGCTCCGTTTCAATAAGTTAATAAATCAATTATACGACCTTTATTTTCAATGTCAATATTTATTCCGATAAAAATTTATAAGCAAATTTTAAAAGTAAAATATTCATCCGTAATTGACAAGCAAACTTCCTGTGATATAATAGAAAAGATTATATAAGGAAGTGTATTATTTATGCAGAAAAAAGAAAGAATTGTTGTAAAGGTCGGTACTTCCACCCTTACATACGCTACGGGTAAAGCAAACATCAGAAGAATGCAGGCTCTTGTGAGAACGCTTGCGGATTTACATAACAGCGGCTGTGAAATCGTGCTTGTCACCTCGGGCGCTATAGGTGTCGGTGTCGGCAAGCTCGGCCTTGACAAAAAGCCCGACACTACCCCCGGCAGACAGGCCGCCGCTTGCATCGGTCAGTGCGAGCTTATGTTTATGTACGATAAATTTTTTGGTGAGCTTGGCTGTACGATAGGTCAGCTTCTTATCACCAAGAGTGATATTGAAAACGAGGAACGCAGAACTAACCTTATAAATGCGTTTGAGCATATACTCAAATTCGGCGCAATTCCCGTAATCAATGAGAACGACTCGATTGCAGTTGAAGAAATCGTTTACGGCGATAACGACAATCTTTCCGCACAGGTTGCAAAGCTTGTTCACGCAGACAAGCTGATTATCCTCACCGACACCGACGGTCTGTTTGACAAAAACCCGATGGAGCACGAAGATGCACAGCTTATTCCCGTTGTTAAAAAGATTGACGAAAGCATAATAAGCCTTGCCGGCGGTGCAGGTACAAACAGAGGCACGGGCGGAATGATTACGAAAATTCACGCCGCACAGGAAGCAACGGCGGCACACATAGACACTTACATTATCAACGGCGAAAATCCCGACGATATTTACAGACTTATCGAGGGCCACAGAATCGGAACCCATTTTGTAAAGGAAGACTGAATTATGGAATACATTAACCAACTCGGTATAAACGCAAAAGCAGCTCAAAACTCGCTTGCCTCGGCTTCAACCGCTTTAAAGAACGAAGCTCTTACGGCGATTTGTAATGCCCTTAAAGCAAACAAACAGAAAATTCTTGAGGCGAATTCACTCGACCTTGAAAACGGAAAAGCAAACGGAATGTCGGACTCGCTTCTTGACAGGCTTGCTCTGAGCGAAAAAAGAATTGACGATATAGCGGACAGCGTGCTCGAAATCGTTGCACTCCCCGACCCTGTCGGAAAAATCAAGGACGGCTCAACCAGACCCAACGGACTCAACATCGAAAAGGTTGCAGTACCTCTCGGCACGGTTGCGGTTATTTACGAGGCCAGACCCAACGTAACGATTGATGCCGCCGCACTCTGCCTTAAATCAGGCAACACGGTAATTCTTCGCGGCGGTAAAGAGGCAATAAATTCCAACATCGCTACCGCCGAAATTATGAGAAACGCCATAGAAGCTGTCGGTCTTGACAAAAACTGTATACAGCTTGTTGAAAACACGGACAGAGAGACCGCCAACGCACTTATGAAGCTGAACAAATACGTTGACGTGCTCATTCCCAGAGGCGGCGCAGGACTTATCAACAGCGTTGTTCAGAATGCCACGGTACCCGTTATTGAAACAGGTGTCGGCAACTGTCACATATTCGTTGACAGTACTGCGGATATCGATATGGCGGTTAATATCATTTTCAACGCAAAAACCTCTCGTCCGTCCGTATGTAACGCCGCTGAAAGCCTTGTTATTCACAGAGAAATTGCCGAAAAGGCTCTGCCTGCAATAAAAGCAAAGCTCGATGAAAAGAACGTAACGCTTTACGGTGACGAGGAAGCAAGAAAGATTATCGATATTCTCCCCGCAGCCGAAGACGATTGGGGCACGGAATATCTCGATTACAAGATGTCCGTAAAGACCGTTTCGGACGTTGACGAGGCAATTGAACATATCAACACCTACTCTACGGGACACAGTGAGGCAATTATCACAAACAGCTACGAAAGCGTGCAGAAATTCACGCAGAAAGTAAACTCCTCTGCCGTTTACGTAAACGCAAGCACGAGATTTACCGACGGCGGTCAGTTCGGCTTCGGCGCAGAAATCGGTATTTCAACGCAGAAGCTTCACGCAAGAGGCCCTATCGGTCTGCCGGAACTGACAACAACAAAGTTCGTTATCAGAGGTAACGGACAAATAAGATAAACCGAGGGTTTAATTATGAGACTGTTTCACGTCAGCGAAGAATCCGACATTGAGGTATTTCACCCGAGAACACCCGACAGAGACGATTTAGACAAAAGCGTAGGTCTTGTATGGGCAATTGACGAAAAACGCCTGCCCAATTTTCTCACTCCCAGAAACTGTCCGAGAGTAACGTATCATATTAATGATAACTCAACACTCGCCGACAGAGAAATGTTCTTTTCTTCGCCGACAGTTGAACACGCAGTAGTTATCGAGCACGAATGGTACAACAAAATGCAAAACACCAAACTGTATATTTACGAATTTGACAGTTCGGGTTTTGAATTACAGGACGAAGTTGCTGGCTATTACGTATCAAAAGCAACGCAGATTCCTATTGCCAAGCGCACAGTTGAAGATCTGATTGAAGAATTAATCAAGCGCAACGTTGAAATAAGAATAACCGATAATCTGCACAATATTGCTGACAGAGTAAAAAACTCTTCTTTAAATTGGTCGCTATGCAGAATGGGTTACGCAAAACCAAGAAAAAACATATAGACAAGGGGAAATATAGAAAATGCTGGAAATTTTAAAAGAACAGGTTTGTAAAGCAAACTGCTTATTGCCAAAGCACGGGCTTGTAACCTTCACCTGGGGCAATGTTTCGGCAATTGACAGAGAAAGCGGACTTGTTGTAATTAAGCCTTCAGGCGTTGAATACGAAGACCTTACACCTGACAAAATGGTAGTTGTCAATTTGAACGGTGACCTTGTCGAGGGTGATTTAAGACCCTCAAGCGACACGCCGACACACATTCATCTTTATAAAAATTTTGAAGGAATCGGTGGTGTAGTACATACCCATTCAACAAACGCCACAGCCTTTGCGCAGGCACGCTCGCCTATTTCTGCCTACGGCACGACACACGCCGATTATTTTTACGGCGATATTCCCTGCACGAGAGAGCTTACGGCGGCAG
>JAFXCT010000064.1 GCA_017521365.1 Clostridia bacterium | reverse complement strand
GGGTGCGTTGCCTGTCATATCCAAAGAACGGATTTTTTTGCCGCTTGAATCGTAATTTACAAGGCGCATTGCCGTTTTGCTTTCGTCCTTGTCGTAAATTCTGTTGCCGAAAAGCACGTAATACGTGCCGTCTGTGCCCTTGGTGAAAGCGCCGAAATCAACAAGTTCTTTTTCTAGAATGATTTCGTTTGTCGCTTTTTTGCCGTCGGTTTCAACTATTTTAAGTGTGCCGTCCGTCTGGTCAACGCAGACCGCATAGCTGCCGTCGGTATTCTGTACGGCGGTTACGGTGGGCACGTAACCGTGGTCGTAGCCGTCGCTGGCATAAATGTTGTCGTTGTCCTTGGCGGCAACATCAATAAGCTGTGAAACGCAGGCTTCAAGCGGCTTTTCCTCTGCCGCAAAGCCCGAAAGCACGCCTGTGGAAAGGGTAAGCAAAAGCACCGTCAGTATACAAACAACTTTAAAAGACTGTTTGTTTTTCATAGTGGTTTACTCCTTTTGTAAAATGTTTATCTGTAACAAATTTACCATATATTGCCCCTGCGGTCAATTGAGTGTTACCCTTGTTTTACAAACGGTGATAATGCGTTTTTGCCAAAAATGCAAAACTATGAATATTCAAAATCATATTAATTGCTGTTTACAAAATCCCGTACTTATGGTACAATACAAAAGTTATATCTATTAAGGAACGGTGAAAAATATGTCAGGACATAACAAATGGAGCACGATTAAGCGCAAAAAGGAAAAGACCGACGGCGCACGTGCAAAGGTGTTTACAAAAATCGGCAGAGAGATTGCTGTTGCAGTTCGTGACGGCGGTCCCGACCCTGCTTCCAACTCCAAGCTCAAGGATATTATCGCAAAGGCTAAGGCAGCAAACGTACCCAATGATAATATCGACCGCATCATCAAGAAAGCAAGCGGTGAAACGGGCGGCGCAGATTACGAGAACATCGTTTACGAGGGCTACGGTCCCTCAGGCGTTGCCGTTATCGTTGAAGCTCTTACCGACAACCGCAACAGAACAGCAGGCGACGTTCGCCATTACTTTGACAAGTACGGCGGAAATATGGGCCAGAGCGGCTGTGTTTCCTTTATGTTCACACGCTACGGTGTAATCCTTATCGAGTCTGAGGACGTTGACGAGGAAACACTTATGGATGCTGCCCTCGAAGCAGGCGCTGTTGACTTCATCACAGAGGACGAGGCTGTTTTCGAAATCCGTACAGAGCCCAACGACCTCGGCGCAGTGCGTGACGCTCTTGAAGCGGCAGGCTATACCTTCGTCGTTGCAGAGGTACAGTACGTTCCCTCAACCTATACCGCCCTTACCAACGAGGACGATATCAAGAATATGAACAAGATGCTTGAAATGTTCGACGATAACGACGACATTCAGGAAGTATGGCATAACTGGGAAAACGCTGACGAGGAATAAGGGGTACCTTCATAAACTCATTGCACAAATCTTACGTGTTCTTTTTCCGCCATATCGTTCCAAAATGCTCGGCAATACACAAAGTATTACCTGTGCTTTTGAAACTTCTCTGACGAAAAAATAACTACGTAATCTTGGCACATTGAGTTTTCTCAGGTACCTAAAAAGAATAAATCAAAAGGCAAGGTAAACCCTTGCCTTTAGTATTACCAAAAGAGGAATTTTATTATGAACTCTGTATTTGAAAAATTCAGGCAGTTCCGTTCAAATGCGGATGAGCCCGATTACGATTGCCGTGAGGGCTGCTTTATGCGCCTTTACAGAAGCGTTGACAAGGCACAGTATAAAGACTGGATATCTGCTCTCGTTGCCGACGGCTTTACCGTTTTACAGCAAACCGAAAACAACGGCAACCTCTACACCTGCCTTAAGGGTGAGGCTGTAATCAACGCCTTTTTCACTCCGTGCGACGGAATTTTAAGGGTTGCCGCAAGCGAAAACAATCTTACCCCCAACTTTGAAAAAACAGAGTGCGAGGGCAGCGGAGAAACCGCCTTTTACGGCTTTGAAAACGACCAGACCCTTATCGACTGCGGTATGTGCCTGCTCGTTCAGTGCCCCGATTACAGCTTCTTTATAGTCGATTCGGGTCACTACCTGCAGTTTAACGACAACGACAGAATTTATAAATTTATGCGTGAGCGAACACCGGACGGTCAGAAGGTAGTCGTCAACGGCTGGCTTCTTACCCACGCACATTCCGACCACGTTTCAAAGTTTATGGATTTCCTGCGTTATAACAGGTACGACGTTGAAATTGAGGGCATATACTCCAACCTTATTCCTGCCGACGATAAGGCGAGCGAATTCTGGGACCCCGAGGAAAAACGCCTTGCACCCAAGCTCTTTAAAATGCTTGACGAAACCGATATTCCGACCTATAAAATTCACACGGGTCAGCGCTTTTATATCCGCAACCTCTGCTTTGACGTTATGGGTACGCACGAGGATATTTATCCGCAGACGGTAAGAGATTACAACGATTCCTCCTGTATGGTTATGCTCACCGCAGAGGGCTCGAGGATTTTCATTCCGGGCGATGCGAGCAACCTTGCAAGTGTTGAGCTTGAAAAACGCTACGGCGAAACGCTTAAGTGCGACATTGTTCAGGTGGCGCACCACGGACACAACGGTCTTTATAAGTCGGCTTATGAATTGCTTTGCGCCGATATAGCTGTTTTCCCGATAACGAGAATAAAGTTTGATGAGGAATACCCGAGGCAGGAGGCAAACCGCAGGGCAATTGAGCTTGCCTGCGCTTACTATATCACATCCGACGGTACGGTTAAAATTCCTCTTCCCTATAAAAAGGGTGGGGTAGAGGTGCTGCCCGACGAAACCTTTGAAGATTTCGGCAAAATCGAGCGTCTGTGGGGCTACACTTATTCAGACGAGCGAAAAAAAGAGCTCTATGACCTCTTTGTCAAAAACGGAGGCGACCTTGAAAATGCCACGCTTCCCGTAATGTATCAGGGCATTTTCTCAATGTGAGGCAAATAAAATGAAAGAAATAGATGTTTTTGATTTTGACAAAACCCTCATTCCGTTTGACAGCGGCTCACGCTTCTGGCTTTTCTGCCTTGTGCGCAACCCGTGGATAGTCTTCTGTCTGCCGTATCAGGTGGCTGTAATGCTTTTATACATTATTGGTATAAAAGACCTGACCTTTGCCAAGGGGCGTTTTTTCTGCTTTGTCCGCTTTATAAACCTTGAAAAGAATGTCACAAAATTCTGGGATAAGTATGAGGGAACGGTTTTTGATTGGTTTAAGAATGAAGACAGAGAAAGACCTGCGGTTGTAATCAGCGCAAGCCCCGATTTTCTGCTGAATGAAATCTGTTCAAGGCTGAATGTATATAAGCTTATCTGTACCGTTCATAACCCGAAAAACGGCAGAATAATCGGCAGAAACTGCAAGCGTGAGGAAAAGATAAGGCGCTTTAATGAAGAGGTCGGCAGGTGCCGTGTTGTGAATGTATGCTCAGACAGCCTGAAAAGCGATAAGTGGATTTTTTCTATGGGTGAGAACTGCTTCCATATTCAGAAAAACGGCGAAAGAGTACCCTTTATTTATAATGAGGTATATAAAGATTAAAAACTAAATACATTATTATAACAAAACGCCCTGAAAGGATTTTTCCTCTCAGGGCGTTGTTTGTTATGTGAAATTAGCCTTTGTAGTAGAGTGACTTGAGCTCTGTGTAGAGCTTTTCGTTAAGCTCTGCAACTGTAGCGTTGTCAGCTGCTACTGCGTAAGCATCTGTCTTGTAGGCTTCGTCAAGCTCATTCTGGAGAGCTTCGCTTGCAAGATTCTGGCTGATTGTAATCTGCCACATGGGCTTGTTGTGCTTCTGTACGAAGTACATTACGTGGTAGCCGTACTCTGTTTCAACAACT
>JAFXCT010000063.1 GCA_017521365.1 Clostridia bacterium | reverse complement strand
TGATGTCGATGTAAAAATCACCGCAGAACAGTACGATAAACAAACCTTGTTTGCTGCCGAATAAATTTAACCGAAAGGGCGCATTATAATGAGCAAAACCAAATCCACAAAAAAATATAAGCTCAATCCGTTGGCGGTTGTTGCCTTGGTGCTTTGCGCCTTGATTGCGGTTTACTGCGGTACTACTGCCTGGCTTACAAGCGGTACACCGCTCAATCCTATCCGCCTTACAAGTCTGCAGGATTTTGCGTATGATATTTATGTTAAAACACCCGTTACAGAGTGGGCGGAAGTGACCGAAGTGCTTGAGTTTGTTGTTGACAGCAACGGTAATTTGGTAAATAAAAACGATACAAATAAAAAGCTTTCAGATTACAGCTTCAAAGCTGTTCAAACCGGTAACGGTGTTGCTTTTACAAGAGTGCGAATTTCGCAGGAGTGGGTAACGTCGGACGGCAAACGTCTTCAGGGCGAATACAACCTGCCTTTTAAGCTTGCTGCAAACGACAAGCTCTTTGATAACAGATTCAACGACGGCTTTGTGTATTATAAAGGTGCTTTCCCGTTAAGCAATGACGGTGTTGTTATTTTCAGCGGTTTTGATACCGCTAATTTCAATACCTCCGTTATTGAAGATAATGTAACGCTTCGCATTGATGTTACCGTTGATGCCGTACAGTTCAACAGATATCAGCAGTTCTGGGGTATTGATACTCTCCCGTGGAGATAACATTAGAATTCAGGAGAATAATTTTCAATGGCAAACAGAAGACAGAAAAAGAAAAAGAATGCCGCAGCCGCTCGTCAGGCTGCGGCTCAATATAAGGGCAAAAACGCTCCCGTAAAGGCTGCCGCTCCCGCAAAAAAGCCCGAGCCGAAGCCGGAGCCTGTTCCCGAAGTGAAGCCTGAGCCCAAGCCGGAAATAAAGCCCGAGGTAAAGCAGAAAATCAAAAGCGAAGTAAAGCAGGAGAATAAGCCTGCCGCACCGTCAAAGCCTAAAAAAGAAAAGGTAAAGCCTGCTCCGAAGAAAAAACCCGTAAAGGTTAAAAAGCCGAAGAAGAATTACGGCAAAATCCTCGCCAAGAAGATTTCCGATTTCGGTATCAACAAGGCTGCGGCTATTGTTCTTGCCGTCAGCGTAGTTATTGCCGCCGTGTGTGTTGCGGCGTGGATTTCTTCCTCCCGTTTTTCCGTGCCCGATGAAGCAATTATTGAGTACAGAGGCCGTACGATTCCCGACACCTCAACCTATATCGTGACCGATGACCTTGTCACACAGTACGGCTTTGCGGATAATATGGAGCGCAAGGGCGATGTGGACGATTTCCGCTACTATGCGGCAACCGAGCTTATTTTCCCCGAAAAGCACTCAAGCGCCAACCTCAATCTCGTAAACGTTTTTGATAACAACTGCGTTTTTATTGCAAGTATTGTAAACAGCTCCGATACGGTTATTTACCGCTCACTCGGTCTTGAGCCGGGCAAAGCACTTTCCGATATTTTTATCAGCGACCTTAGATACGGCAGACACGATATGAAGCTTGTTATTGCCGCTTACGACCCCGAAAGCTATGAGCTTATCGGTGTTCAGTATTCCGACCTTACGGTTCAGGTCGGTTTGGAAGAGGAAACAGAGGATGCAGAAAAACAAAGCTGAAAAACTCAATAAAAAAAGCTTTGCACAAATGCTTAAAGAGCCCAAGGTAATGCAGGCGGCTATTATGCTTGCCGTGAGCAGCCTTGTGCTTTGTATTGCTGTTTTTTCGCTTAATTCTCTCGGCTTTTTCCATATGCTTGCCGGCTTTACAATTCCCCGTGGTGCAGTAAAGCAGGGCGTAATTTATGAAAAGAATCAGATTACCGAAATTCCCGAGGGTGAAATCCGTTACAGACTGAATACGGATATCGTTTTTGATAATCTCTATTGCCGCGGCAGTATAATGCTTGAAAACCCCAAGGTTTCTCAGTACGATTTAGAGTTCAAGTTCTATCTGCCGAAAAATCAGTCCGACCCGATTTACGAATCGCCCAGACTCAAGCCCGGCGAGTGCATCCTCAACGATAAGCTTACGGATAAGCTCAGCCTCAAAAAGGGTGATTACGCCTGTATCTGTGTCGTAAGTGCTTACGATGAAAAAGGTGAGTACTGCGGTAAAAACACCTGTACGGTGTATATAGATATTCTGGATAATTAAATAAAAAAGGCTTCCCCTTGAGGGGAAGCTGTCACGAAGTGACTGATGAGGTGTAAACGCAGGACAGATTTCTGTTCTGCGTTTTTTAATAGTTCTGTGCCTTAATCTGGAAATAGCTCTGCTCGTGCTTGCAAACGGGACACATATTCGGCGCACCCTTACCGATTACAATGTGACCGCAGTTGCGGCATTGCCATATCATATCGTTATCTCTGCTGAACACAAGACCGCCCTCAATGTTGGAAATGAGCTTTCTGTAGCGGTTTTCGTGTTCTTTTTCAATTTCGGCAACCTGCTCAAAAAGGTAGGCAATCTGGTCAAAGCCCTCTTCCTTAGCCGTCTTTGCAAAGCCGGCGTACATATCCGTCCATTCGTAGTTTTCGCCCGAAGCGGCATCCGTAAGGTTTCTCACCGTGTCGGGTATGGCGTTGTCGTTAATCAGCTTAAACCATATTTCTGCGTGCTCTTTTTCGTTTTTTGCCGTTTCTTCAAATATAGCGCCAATCTGCTCATAGCCGTCCTGCTTTGCCTTTTCAGCGTAGTATAAATACTTCGTGTGTGCCTGACTTTCGCCTGCAAAAGCCGCAAAAAGGTTGTTCAAAGTCTTGCTGTCTTTAAGTTCCATAAATCATAAAATCCTTTCCTTTATTTGAAAGGATTATTGACTTGAATTGTTGCTGTTATTCCGATTATGTGTTATAATTTCAGTATAAAGTCTGGAGGTAATTAATTATGGGAACAATCGTTGCGCTTGGCGGAGGCAGCTTTGAATACGGCGAAATGTGGCCGCTGCTTCGTCACATACGTTCATTATGTGAAAAAGAAAATCCGAAGTGGCTCTTTCTGCCCACCGCTTCTTTTGATGACCCGGGCGATACGCCGCAGTTTATGTCCGCCTTTAAAGAGGTCGGCGGTGAGGGCGATGTGCTCTATCTCACAGATGAACGCCTCACTTATGATGATATAAGAGCAAAAATTCTCGGTAGCGATATCGTCTATGTTGACGGAGGCAACCTTAAATTCCTTATGGATACGTGGAACAAAACGGGTGCAACCGAAATTTTCCGTGAGGCGTATGAAAAGGGAATTATCCTCTCGGGCTTAAGCTCGGGCGCAATGTGCTGGTTTGATTGGGGCTGGGACGATTGCCTTGAGGGCGGCGTGTTCACCTTTGTCGAGTGCGTAGGTCTGCTGCCGTATTGCAACTGTCCGCATTACGAAAGCGCAAGCTGGCAGAATTTCAAATACGAAATCAAGAATTTAGGCTCACACGACGGTCTTGCAATTGATAACGACGTTGCTGTAACCTTCATCGACGGCAAAATAGCAAACGTACTCTGTGTCGAAGAGGGCAAAAAAGCCTGGCTCCTGCCGAAAGAAAAAGCATTTGCTGAGGAAGAATTAAAATGAAAAGGCTGAAACTGTCGCCGGGTAATAACACTAAAAAATTCAAGCTGCTTTTCTTTGACGAAAAGATGGCTGCTGTAAATATAGCGGTTTGCGTTATTTGTCTGTTCCTGACTTTTGCCTACGGATTTATGACCTCCAATTTTCCGAGTACAAATATCACGTTGTTGGAAAAGGCGGTGGAATACTGCTATCTGCTGTGGTTTGCAGTTGCAGTGATATTTCTTTTTTCGTGGTCTTGGATTACTGACCAAATGAGGCGGTTTGCAATTAAAAAGCGTATAAGAGGAATAATTGTTTTTAATAACATACTCAACGTCCTTGTTTTGCTGTTCGGCGAATTATGTGACGTAGGAACGGTATTAGACTGATATTACAGAGGTATAACAATGTTTGACGATAAAAGATTTGAAAAAACCTATTCGCAGGGTACATTGAATGTCACCGAAATATGGGTTGACAGACAAACGGGCGTGAATTATGTCTTTCACGCCTCGGGTAATGCAGGCGGAATGACAGTCCTCCTCGACCGTGAAGGCAAACCCGTAATCACACCGATTGAAAACGGTTGATTGTAGGGGCGATTCACGAATCGCCCGTTCTTAACCTACATATCAATTATACGGCGGGCAATTCGTGAATTGCCCCTACAAAAGGATATTTCTTAAGAATACTATTGACATTTACCTTAGGTAAATCGGTATAATCGGCACGAAAGGGGGCTGAAAGCCTTATGAAAATGAAAGAGGTTTTACAGCAAACAGGTCTTACCGACCGTGCCGTGCGCCTTTATATCGACAGCGGACTTGTAGCACCGAATATTGAAGAAAGCTACAGCGGAAGAAAAAATATCGAGTTTTCCGAAAACGATATCGACCGCCTAAAAAACATTGCCCTGCTTCGCAAAATCGGTTTTTCCATACCCGATATAAAGGGGATAGCCGAGGGCGGCGAAAACACAAAATCAATAATTGAAGCCTTTGTTCAGCAAAAGCAGGAAAGCGTTGAAAACGATACCCTTGTCCTCGAAAAATTAAAAAGTCTTTCTTTTGATACTCAAATAACTATGGATAGCCTTTGTGAAAAGCTTTCATCAATCGCTTTTCAAAAGTCACTTCCTCAAGCAGATAGTCAAATATCAGAAGGTGAGAAGATTGAAAAACGAATTTGCAGAATTTTTTCACTTATCGGTATTTTGTTTTCTTCTGCGGCGATTTTATTTCTGCTGTGCCATTATAAAAGTGAATTTATTTATACTAAGTTTTATCAAGACGGAATTGGCTTGTCTTTGGTATTGTTTTTGTGCTTAATACTGATGTTGCTTTTGTCTTTCTTGCTTTGGCAAATGTATAAAAACACACTAACTTCAAAGCGGAAGAAAAAACAACGTCGTGTACTGACAGCAATAATTTCTGTTTTTATAGTATCTTTAATTACTGCAACACCTATATGTATCGGTTTGAATATGTTGATTCCGTCGGTTTATTCTCAAACACAAGATATTGGAAATTATTTGGTGCTTGATGAATATGTAAGATTATATGCCGATGATATTTATAAATTGTTTCCGGGTAATATACCTTATTCAGCACTATCAGATGATATAAGTTGGGATGTTTCAAATAAAAATATTGATACTGCAAAATACTTTTATAGATACGAAAATAGCGTTGATCCAAGTTTTGACATTGTCGCAGAATGGGTTTTGCCTAAGGATGAATATGAACAGGCTAAGCGCACAGTATATAGAGCTAACGATGTGACAGAAACTGTTGAAAACGGTGAGTGGACCTGCCTTTATTTCTTCGATAAGTACGATAATACTGTAAGGCATAGTTTCTATTATTTGATTTTCGCTTATAATGATAAAATAAATACGGTTAGATATATCGCATCATACTGTATGGATACAGCAAACGGCGCATACAAGCCCTATTATCTGTCACTTGAATGGTAAACAAAAATCGGCAGTTTGAAATCTTCCTCGAAACGTCATAAATTTATTAAATAAAACAAAGAGGTAATGCAATTCTAAACTGCATTACCTCTTAAACTTTTATGAATTATTCTTCTGTAGGCTGTTCGTAGTCCTGCCTAACTGCTTCTTCGGGTCGATATGTGTCAAGCGCTTTTCTTACGTTGTTTAATCCTATAAGCATTTTTATATCAATAACTATGGTCATTATTGCTATTACTGCGGCTGCTATAGCTAAGGCGGCAGTGATAAGCTCGAACAGTTCGGTTAAATTTCCTTGCGATATAATAACTGAAAGAACCGATGCCAAAGAAAGAACTGCGGCAACGGGAAGCAGCGTTGTCAGCTTTTTCCAAAGAGAATAGAGCTTTGCTGAATCAAGATTCAGATTTGTGTTGCGTTCAATTTCTTCAATGCCTTTTATTATGAGATACATTAAGTATAGCCATATAACAGTAAATACTATACTAACCGCAGAATAAATTATATTGAAAAGCATTTCTTCGTTTAATCCCATTACGCTTGCTGTACATTCTATCAGTGCCTCAACAAGCAAAAGAATTGCAAATTTTCTGGCTTTTGCAAACGAAACTATGTCAGGGAATTCTTTCAGACCGAGATACACTAATAAATATCCCACAAAATCTGCAAGAATATCAAAGCCCGATATTTTAAAATGAAAAAACGCAAAAATAAAACCTATAAATATTTTCAGCATAACCCAACCTCCTTAAATTATGGTGAAGTAAATCCCGAATAGGATTTGTGAAGTATTTGCGTTGCAAATGTGAAGTTTGGGTTTAGCCCCCAAGTGAAGTTAAGTTTGCCGTAATAACTTG
>JAFXCT010000062.1 GCA_017521365.1 Clostridia bacterium | reverse complement strand
TAACGACAGAATCGTTTTGGCGGCTTCTACTTCAGCTCCTTACAGAAGTTGGGACCATAGCGGTGACGGCTTACCCACATACACAGATGATACGGACGTATTCACAGAAGATAACTGGAACAAGTGGCTTCGTGGAACTCTTACCGGTAAGAGTGGAACAAACGGTCTTGGCAAGAACAAGGCCTACTATGAGTTGCTCAAACTCGAAATGAAGGGTAACACAATTGTTACATTCGGTGAAGACGGCGAAAAATTTGTTGATGACAGCTTTATTGGTGTTGTATGGGATGAAAACGGTAATCTTCTTACAGATGCCGGCGGTACTGTTATCGGTTCAACAATTTTTGACGGTGATCCCGAGGCTGTAACAGGTTGGTATGCATATACAGCTGCTATTGCTAACGCACAGGCTGCAATTACAGCAAACAACCACACAGCCGATCAGCAGGACAGTGTAGTTGACGCACTTGCATACGCTGTTTACGAGGCAAGAAATGCACTTAAAGCACGTAATTTCTCTGCAAACTCAGTGCCTTATCAGGAAGCTATAGGTTATGCGGCAACCTACGAGGCTATGCTTGTTAAACTCAACATTACTGAGTATATGGTAGTTGACGGCGAGCCCAGTAACAACACATCTCATACTGTCGATCTTTATAAGAATGTCGATGAAGAGTTTGTCAATATGGTTACGGCATTCAAGGCAACCTACGCTGTTCCGAACAACGATACTCCGTATGAGTCCACAGATGCTATGCGTGCCGCAAAGGCTGCGATAGACAGATACATCGCAGGTTACAGAGAGAACGATACCGAAGGAAATCCCAGCGCAGCCCCGATAGAAATCAGAACAATGGCTGATGATGAAATTAAGCTCGGTTTCGTTGACCTTTGCAACAGCTTTATTGCAGGTACGTTTACACCCGGTACGTTTGACGATGAAGGAAAATACACAGACGGTACGTATACTTCATCAGTAATTTCAAACGGTATAAACGATAATACGGCCAACCAGTCCGCTGAAATTCAGGCTAAGTTGAACGAACTGTATAAGTTCCAGTTTGTTAAGAGTAAGAACGCATCTACAGATCTTATTGGTGCACTTAACGGTGCAACCGATATACTGTATACCTATCTCACCGAAACTCCCGCAACAGACCTTCAGTTTGCTGTTCATATGAGAGATAATGAGCTTCTTTACTTCCTTAGGGCAGGTATCGAAGGTTCGGTTCCCTTCTATTACGGTGGTAATGGTGAATATGTTATACCGTTATTTAACCAAAACACAGTCGATCAGATAGAGGAAGATGTTAATAACTTCTTTGATAAGCTAAACAAGGGTACTTGGGAGCTTGCAGACGGCAACCAAATAGGCTGGCCTAAAATCTATGAAGTAAATAATATCACGTGGAACAAAGCAGCAGCAGAAGCAAAAGAAAAAAGAGAAGCAGTTGTTATTACGGGATATGAAGGAGACACAAGTACTCATACGTATACGGGTGATATAGTTGCTGTTGTTGAAATTCTGAACCAGGTTGGTGCATGTTGCCTAAACTATGTTACGGCTGCGGGTAATGTTAATAAGTTCAACTTAAAGCCGTACGAGTGGCTTCAGAAAAATGCAGTTTCTTCTACCAAGGCAGAAGAAACCGTTGTTCTTGCGGTTAATAAGAAGCTTGGAACAAATGACCCCAAGGCTTACGAAACTCCCGATTGGTATGCCGGTGATAATTATGCCTATTTTAAAGATAATGATGGCAATTATTATTGTGCAGATTGGTTTGTGGATTTCAACGATACTCTTGGAACGTTTATGTCGCCTAAAGGCGAAATGAAAGATACACTTGCATATGCTGAAGAATACAATCTCGATATATGGGTAGTTGGAGACGATAAGGCAGAACATTATTATGAGTATCTGAACGAAGTAGCGTGGAGTCCGTCACATTTGGGAAAACTTAAGGACTGGGCAGGAGAATACCAGAGTATGTATGATGGATTTGCTCAAGAATATTATGAGGCAATTTGCGCACTCCAGCTTCTTCCTGCTACCGATGCGTACAGAGACGTTTATAACACGTATCTGAGCGTCAAGGGTCTGCATATTGATGATGGCAACTGGATCGACGACTCCTTTAGTTCAGGTACAACATCAAACGTTGACTTTAAGTTCTACAACTTATTAGACGCTACACAGTTGAGCAGAATTGCAGGTATGTACAACAAACTGTACGATGATGCATTACCGCCTTACGGTACTGTTCTCAGAGCATCATACAACGACTTCCTTAATAAGTACACCCAGTCAAATGAGTATGTTGCGAATGAGACAAACAATCCCTGGTATAATATGGAGCAGTACATCGATGACTTGATTGATGGCGGTGCTGTTATTACCATTGACCAGGCAGAAAAGGTTAATACCTATAATAAGGATGACAATATTCCGTCAATAATGGAAACACTTGTTGATGTTTATCTGTCAAAGCTTGAATTCGACGACCTTGTTTACGACAATTTGGATGCTGTTGTAAAAGCTTTCCTCGGTGACAACCTTTCCAATGGCCTTGCAGATATTAAGGAAAAACTCGAGGCTAAGGGCTTTACAGTCGGCGGCAACTATGGAGGTCAGTTCTATGAGCTGAACTATTACACCAATGAGTCGTTGCTCCAGGTTGCAGGTATTCTGAGAAGCCAGAATGTTCTTGCGTCGAACAAGATTATTGAACAAGAAATCGGTGAAGTGGATAAGTACTACTGGGTAGGAGAAACCTTCCCCCTGCCGATTGAATTTGACATCAGCTATAAGGGTACTTTCTACACAAGTACAACCGACCAGAAAAGAATCGACAGTTCAAAAGAGGAAGATCACAGCGTATTGCTGGCGTTCCTTACTGCTCTCAATACAAAGCTTGAACTCAAACCTGTTGATACCGATGGTTATAAGAATAGTGTTGGTGCTGATATACCCGGTATCGAGCAGGCTATAGCAGCAGGTAACCTGATTGTTGAGACAAAGGCAAAGTATGACACAGGTGATACTTCCTGGGACGCTTTTGTAACTGAACTGGAAAAAGCTGAGAATCTCTTTGCTCAAGCAAGCACGTATAACATTACAGACCAGGATATGTTTGACCAGCAAGCAAGTGATTTGTATACAGCTATAAATAACTTGAAGCTTCGTGCAGATGACTATGCTCCGCAGATGACTCTTAAGACATCGGTAAGCGCTGTTGAAGAGTTCTACAGCCATCCGGCTTATGAGGTTGCGCTCAACCAGAAAGACTCCGTAAGCTATACGGTTACGCAGGCAGACGGAAAAACAACCTATGATGCTCATCCGGCAGCAGGTACGTTCTTTATACCCAACAGCAGCGGTTATTCGCTCATCGTTTACACCAACGAGCTCAACCCCAGAATTGTTATCAACCTGGAAGACCTTGAAAAGGTATTAGAGGAAGGCACGAACGATTCAGAGGCTGTTGTACAGGATGCCGCAAAGAAAGAGTATATCTCAATTAATGCTAAGAAAACAAGCGGAGTAGAAACCAACGTTATTGCAGGTACAATTGTTCACGATAAAAACAATTCTGCTAATAATACAATGGATATTACTGCTTCCGGTATTGCAAACGGTACAGCCGCTATCGGTGTTGAAAATAATACAGGCAAAACGAATTCATCTGCGTTTGCAATTCTTGCTCCCAAGTTTGTTGATGGCAAGACTACACAGGCTGCCGTTTACACAATCGAAGCACGTGACGGCTCAGCGAGAAGCACAGATACCGGAACCATTGCTGGTAACCCGGCTGAACAGTTCGATTTCGGTGGCGACCAAAAACCGATTGATATTGTAAGAGATAACAATGGCAAGATTGCAATTTACATCTACTACTACAGCCTGAAGGCTAAAGACGGTACAGACGAAGGTATTAATGCAACCGGTACAGCTCTTGCTGAACCTGCTATTTCCGGCACTAACGTTCCCTATACGCTTCTTTCCGGAGAGCCCGGCTTTGAGGGTAAGGATTGGAGAAACGGTATTCTTCTTCAGAGACACTTCTCCGACTCTCACAGAGTTTGGGAATACGTTTCCGAGGTTAAGAAGAATGCAGACGGTCAGTACAACGTAAACGGTGCACAGGTTCCCGTTTACAACGACCCGACCTTCGGTTATCTCAACACAGGTAGCTTCTACTACGTGCTTGATGATGAGGCGGATGCAGACATTATTACAGCATACCATACTGCTAAGAGCAGTTCAACTACAGCAGGCTGTATGGACTATGCAGCAGCTACGGTTGCAAAGACAGCTATGATAAGCGCCATTAATGCTGCGAATGCGACCAAACTCAGTGAAATGAAGGCATCCGGCAGATTCTACAACTACGGTGACTACTACACCGATGCAAACGGTAAGGTACTGTACAACGGTGAGGAGCCTCAGTGGGTCAACTGGGCACAGGCAATCGGCGGTAAGGTTGATAACGGTGATCTTGTATTTGTCCACGTTGTTGACAGATGGGGTAACGTTGTAAACAGAATCGTTGAGATTACTAACCTTGATAAGAGCAGCCCTGAGGTCAACACCGCAACAGCAGGTACTGTTACAATCAATGAAGCCGGCGGTTCGGGCCTTGCGGATATTCAGGTTCACAACGGCGATTTCAGTCTTGGTGAGTTTGAGTATGAAGTCAACACAGAACAGAAGCCTCTTGAAAATCCGCAGATTACCAATAAAGCAACCGTAGAATGTGCTAACAATAAGTTGACAATTAAAGGTCTCGTTCCCGGTAAGACGTATTTAATCGGTGCCGAGGATAAGGCGGGCAACAGAAGCACAACAGCCGTAAAGGCAGATACCAACGGTTACATCGTTATCACCATTGATAATGAGATTGTACAGACCGGTGAGGATATGGGTTTTGAGGGCAACAGCTCAACCTTCACTCTCAACGGTACGGATACAATTATCCTCAACGCAGGTGAGGCATCATCCGTTATAAATGCTTCTATTGAGGGTAACGTTTTCGCTAACCGCTATATCAAGCATTACGTTACAACAACCGATAGCGTAACTGCTTTGAAGACAGTTTATCAGGATGGTACCGCCGAAGAGTTTACAGCTGAAAAGACAGTTGTTACAGTTAATGGTGACGGTACTCTCACTTGGGAAATCAGGCGCAAGCTTGCTGAAGGTGAGCATAAGTACAAGGTTTATGCAAAGGTTAACGGCGAATATGAAAGCTTCTTTGCAACAGCTACAATCAATGCGACGAACAAAAAAGTTAGATTTGAATGTACTAATGTTGGCCAGGGCGCAATACAGCTGTTCTATAGCGGAGCACTTTATACTCAGGATGTTTCTAACTACATTTCTACGGACATTCCTTATGGTGCTAAAGTTACAGTAGCTGCCAAGGCATATACAGCGTACGAGGGCTGTGAATTCTATTATTGGATAAACAATATAACTGACAGAATTATTAACACAGCGGATGTTTACGAGTTCAAGGCTGTTTCCAATGTTGACTACATTGCACAGTTTACAAATAACTCGACGTGTATTGACGGCAAAAAGTTTGTCGTATACGTAAACAATGCGAAGAACGTTGTTGAAAGATTCGAGCTTGCTGACGGTGAGACCTACACGGTTCCCACGGGTCCTGTACTTCCCGATTACACCTTCAAGGGCTGGAGCATGACAAAGGCTGAGGTTCTTGCAAGCGACAAGGATACCATCATTGTTGAACCGATTTACGAGCTTAACGCTTCCAACACGGTTACGATTACTGAGGGTAACTACACGGCAACGGGTGCAGGCACATACACGGCAGAGGACAACCAGAGAGCTGTTGTTACAATCAGCACCGACGCTAAGGACGGCGACGGCAAGGAATTCCTCTACTGGATTGATGCGGACACCGATGAGATTGTTTCTTACGACAGAACGTACTCCTTCTTCTGCGTAAAGGATACTCAGCTTACTCCTGTTTACGGCGATGCTTCAACAGTTACTGCTGAGCCCATCGTCAGAATTACGGAAGTTAAGTTCAACGCACTCAGCGGCAAGGTCAGCTTCTTTGCTGAACGTTCCGTACCCGAAGAGTTTGTAATTCTTCAGACAGGTATCGTTGTTACCAAGACCGAGTCTATCGGAACAAACGAGGAAGTATTTGTTGTCGGCGGCACGTCCACCGCAGCAGGTACCTCGACAAGCACCGCAAACAACGGTTACTACAGCGCAAATGCTGCTGTTGCAACAGGTCAGACAGTCTGGGCAAGAGCATACGTTATTTACGAAACCGCAGACGGTGAAATTCTTGAGGCATACGGCCCCGTAGTTTCATACACGGTCGACTAATCCACTAACTAAAGTTACAGCGTGCCGACTAAAAACCGGCACGCTGTTATACTTTATACTGCTGATACAATCAGGAGGGAAAAATAATGGCAGCTATTACAGCGTTTTTTGAATCGTTATTTATTAAAATTTTAAGCTTTTTTATCAGTGTGCTCGTTGCGCTCCCCGTTCCTGCCCATATTTATGACGCACCCAAGGGTGAAACCTTCGACGTTAAAATTATGAGCTACAACGTTTACGTTGCAGGCGCAGGAGAAAAAAGCCCCGAAAACAGAACTCAGCTTGTTGTTGAGACTATTCGCTCCGAAATGCCCGATTCGTTCGGACTTCAGGAGGCTGACTGGGGCTGGATGAGCCGTATCAGCGAGGCTCTGCCCGAATACGCTTATGTCGGTGTCGGCAGAGATGACGGTGAGCAGGGCGGTGAGTTTTCACCCGTGTTCTATCTGAAGGACAAGTATAATCTTATCGATTCGGGCACGTTCTGGCTTTCCAAAACACCTGAAAAGCCCTCACGCGGCTGGGACGCTATGCTCAAGCGCATCTGTTCCTATGCCGTGCTTGAGGACAAGGAGACAGGCAAGCGCTATGCGCACTATAACGCCCACTTTGACCATATAGGTCAGAATGCCCGTGCCAACAGCGCAGAGCTTATCGTTGAAAAGACCGCAGGCTACGAAATTCCCGTTGTGCTTACCGGTGACTTCAACTGTGACGAGGGCACGGCACCCTATAACACGATTGCCGGCGGCGGTTTTGCCGACACAAAATATATGGCAAAGGATACTATGAATATCGGTTCGTTCCACAATTTCGGTGTGAACGACGTTTACGACGGCAGGTCGCCGATTGATTTCGTCTTCGTTACAGCAGGAAAGGGCTATGCCAAGAGCTACCGTGTGCTTGACGAAAAGGTTGACGGTAAATATTCGTCCGACCACTTCCCCGTGGTTTCCGAAATTCAGCTTTGCTACGATGAGGAGTTGACAGAACAGTTGAGAGTAATGTCCTATAACCTTAGATTCAGCGACCCGCTTAAGCGCCTTACGGGCGTAACGGGTGTTATCAATGAGGTTGCGCCTGACGTGCTTGGTACGCAGGAGGCAACACCCGAGTGGATGCAGTACCTCAATATGGCTTACGGCGATGTTTACGGAGCAATAGGTGTCGGCAGAGATGACGGCGCAAACAAGGGCGAGTACTCCGCTATTTTTTACAGAAAAGATAAGCTCAAGGTTGTTGACAGCGGCACCTTCTGGCTTTCCGAAACGCCTGACGTGCCTTCGGGCAGCTGGGGTACAGCCTGCTGGAGAATTTGCACCTGGGCTGTGTTTGAAAGACTCAGCGACGGCAAGCAGTTTGTCCACCTCAACACTCACCTTGACCACGTCAGCGTAGAAGCACAGCTTCATCAGGCGGATATGGTTGTTGAAAAGGCAAAGAGCTTTGATATTCCCGTCGTTATCACGGGCGATATGAACGTAACACCCGATTCACCCGTTTATGCCGCATATACCGCAGCGTTTGACGACACGAGAGTTACGGCACCCGTTACCGACGATTACCCGACCTACAACGGCTTTGATGAAACCAGAGCAAAGGAAGATATGAGCCTTATCGACTACTGCTTCTCAAAGGGCTTCACCGCACAGAAGTTTGACGTTGTTGAGGGCAACTATTCCTCTGACCACTTTGCAATCTGGGCAGAGCTGTCCTTTGAAACTTCGGCGGAATGATGAGGGCGGAAAAAATAATTCTCGCTTCCGCTTCGCCGAGAAGACGTGAGCTTTTAGCGCAGGCAGGCTTTGAGTTTGAGGTTGTCACCTCGGACGTTGATGAGGTAATTGACCCTTCGCTCACACCCGAAAAGCTTGTAATGAGCCTGGCCCGTCAGAAGGCTCAGGCGGTGGCGGCCGATTACAGCGGCTGTGCCGTAATCGGTGCGGATACCGTTGTCGTGCTCGATTCAAGGGTGCTCGGTAAGCCCAAGGATGAGGCGGATGCAGTCAGAATGCTTGAAAGCCTTTCGGGCAGGACCCACGAGGTCTATACAGGCGTCTGCATTGCCTTTGGCGGCGAAACGCACAGCTTTTTTGAGTGCACGAGGGTGAAATTCTGCGAGCTTGACGGTGAGCAGATTAAAGCCTACGTTGCAACCGGAGAGCCTAGGGACAAGGCAGGTGCCTACGGAATTCAGGGTAAGGGCTGTGTGCTTGTTGAAGGTATTGAGGGTGATTACTTCAACGTTGTCGGCTTCCCCGTGTCACGCTTTTGCCGTGAGTACAAAAAACTGGTTGACAAGCAGTAAAAAAGTGATATAATAAACCGTGATTTGAAATTGAGTTTCAGTTTCAAATCACGGTGTTTTTTGTTATTCTAAAACTAAATTACCAAAACAAACCAAAGGTGAATTTTTATGTCGCAGTACAACACAAAGCAGGGTGAAACTCTGCTGCGCTTTTTAAAGGAAAACAGCTCGCGCCATTTTACCGCCGCCGAAATTGAAACACAGCTTGCAATTACGGGCGAAAAACTCGGTAAGGCCACCGTCTACCGCAGGCTTGACCGCCTTGTGGAGGAGGGACTTGTGCGCCGTTTTGTGGCGGACGATGCCAAAAGCTGCTGCTACCAGTATATAGGGGACGAGCACTGCAGGGAGCATTTCCACCTTAAGTGCTACAAGTGCGGTGAGCTGCTTCACGTTGAGTGCGATTACCTTGACAAAATGCAGACTCATATTTTTGAGCACCACGGCTTTACCGTGGACAGAGAAAAAATTACAATCTGCGGAGTGTGCGAAAAATGCAGCGTGTTATAAAAATAACCTCGCTTCTGCTTTGCCTTGTTCTTGTTTTCGGCTTGGCGGCCTGCGGCGGTGATGTGAATGAAAAAGAAAAAAGCGAAAAGCTAAGCATAGTGTGTACGCTGTTTCCGCAGTACGATTTTACCCGTCAGCTTGTCGGTGACAAGGCGGAGGTTACCTTGCTTCTGACTCCGGGCACGGACAGCCACAGCTACGACCCGAGCCCTGTTGATATGGTTAAAATCAACGAGAGCGACCTGTTTATTTACACGGGCCCGCTTATGGAGGGCTGGGCGGCAGAGGTTGTCGGCACGCTTAACGGGAGCGTTGCCGTTTTAAGCCTGTCGGAAGGCAAAAGGCTCAAGGAGAATACGGATATTTATTCAAGCCATATTGAAGAAGACCACGACCATTCGGCTGACCCGCATATCTGGACTTCTCCCGTAAACGCTATGCTTATCGTTAGGGAAATCTGTGATAAAATCTGCGAAATTGACCCCGAAAACGCGGCGTTTTACAGGAGCAACGAGGCAGAATATCTCAACAAGCTGGAAGAACTCGACAGCGCAATCCGTGCCGTTACGGACAAGGCGGAAAATAAGACAATAGTTATGTGTGACCGCTTTGCTTTGACCTATTTCTGCGAGGAATACGGGCTTGACCACATTGCCGCCTTTGATGCGTGTACTTCCAATACAGAGCCGAGCCCTGCCGTTATAGTTGAAATTACGAAGGCGGTTAAAGAGAAAAACATACCTGCCGTTTTCTGTGCGGAGCTTTCCAACCGCAAGGTTGCAGACGCTGTTTCGGCACAGACGGGGGCGCAGGTGCTTGAGCTTCATTCCTGCCACAACCTTTCGTCGGATGATTTCAATGCGGGCGAAACCTACCTTTCGCTTATGTACAAGAATGCAGATAATCTGAAAATTGCTTTAGGTGTTAATTGATGGAAAAAATTGTTGAAGTAAAAAATTTAACGATGAGCTACGAGCGAATGGAAGTGCTCAAAGGTGTCAGCTTTTCGCTCGCGCAGGGCGAGTGGCTGAGCATTGTCGGCGAAAACGGCTCGGGCAAAACCACTCTGCTTAAAGGCATTGCAGGTCTGCTTCCGCTCAAAGAAGGAAGTGTCAGCTTCGGCGGCGGTGTCACGAGAAAAACCGTGGGCTATCTGCCGCAGCAGACGGCTGTTCAGCGCGATTTTCCCGCTTGTGTGCACGAGGTTGTGCTTTCGGGCTGTACGGGCAGTATGTTCGGCTTCCACACCCGTGCGGATAAGCGCCGTGCACACGAGGCGATACACGAGCTGGGCATTGAGGAAATCCACCACAGACCCTACTGCGATTTGTCGGGCGGTCAGCAGCAGAGGGTGCTGCTTGCCCGTGCGCTTTGTGCAACGGAAAAGCTGCTTCTGCTTGATGAGCCCGTAACGGGGCTTGACCCGCTTGTTTCGGCGGAAATGTACGCTTCAATCCACGCTCTCAACAAGAAAAGGGGAGTGGCGGTAATAATGGTTTCGCACGATATTGCAGGTGCGGTAAAATATTCGGACAAAATTCTTCACATCGGCAGCTCGGTGGAATTCTTCGGCACAACCGAGGATTATCTCGAAAGCGAGCTCGGCAGACGCTTTGCAGGAAAATAAGGTAAAAAGTATAAGGCAGGTGAGTATAAATGGCAAAGGAAATTATAGCGGATTACACGAGCGGAAAAATCGGCAGTCAGCTTCTGCGCTTTTCCGTGCCGTTTATGCTTTCAAACGGCCTGCAGGTGCTCTATTCGCTTGTGGATATGATAGTCGTCGGCAAGTACGTCGGCAGTCCCGGCCTTTCCGCCGTTTCAACCGCAAGCCAGATTTTTACGTTTATGACTATGCTTGCCCTCGGCTTTTCAAACAGCGGTCAGGTGCTCATAGCGCAGTATATCGGCAAAGGCGAGCGTGAAAAAATCGGCTCGGTTGTGTCAACGCTTTTTATAATTATCACTGCCTTTTCTGCGGTGATGAGCGTAGTTGGCCTCATCTTCGGCAGAAGTGTTTTAACGCTTCTGAATACGCCTGATGAAGCGTTTGAATATGCTATGGATTACACGGTGGTTTGCAGTATAGGCATATTTTTCTCCTACGGCTACAATATGGTTTCCGCAATTTTCCGTGGAATGGGCGACAGCAAGCACCCCTTTGTTTTTATACTTATTGCTTCCGCCATCAATATTGTGCTTGACGTTTATTTTATAAAATATCTCGGCTGGGCAACTATGGGCGCAGCCCTTGCCACAATTATCGGTCAGGCGTTTTCTTTTGTTGCGGCGGTAATTTTCCTCATTGTGCGCCGTGATACTCTCGGCTTTGAGGTCAGTAAGGAAACCTTAAAGCCCGACAAAACAAGCGCAAAGCTGCTCGTCAAGCTCGGCATACCCTACGCTTCGCAGTCCTGTGCGGTAAATCTTTCAATGATGTTTGTAAACAGCCTTGTAAACGATGTCAGCGTTGCTGCCTCCGCAGTATTCGGTGTCGGCGTAAAGGTTGACGATATCGTAAACAAAATCACCCAGGGCATAGCCTTTGCTTCTTCCACAATGTGCGCGCAGAATATTGCCGCAGGCAACAAAAAGCGCACGGTTAAAATCTCGCTGACAACGGGCGCTTATTGCGCAATTTTCTATGCGATTTTTGCAGTGATATTAGTTCTTTTCCACGAGCCGATTTATGCGGTTTTCACCGATGACCCGGCGGTTATCGAGCTGTCGGAGGTTTTTGTTTCCGCAATTCTTTGGAGCTTCCCTGCAATGACGCTTATGCGCACGGGCTTTGGCTTCCTGCGTGGCTTGGGCAACGCAAAAATAACGCTTGCCTTTGGCCTTACGGATGCACTGGTGCTTCGTGTGGGCTTAAGCTACCTGTTCGGCATAGTGATGAATATGGGGCTTTACGGATTTTTCCTCGGCTACGGTCTTGCCGCCTTCGGCACGGGAATACCTGCCTGCCTGTATCTTTTCTTCGGCAAGTGGGAAAATTACAAACTGATAAAATAATAAATAAGAAAAAAACAGCGTATCTGCACAAAAAACAGATACGCTGTAATTGTTTGAGTAACAAAAATTTACTTGTTGATAAACTTAACGGCGGTGCCGTATACGATAACCTCTGCTGCGCCCTGCATAACAGTAGAAGAAGCATAGCGGATATTCACAACGGCATCTGCGCCCAGTTCTTGTGCTTCGGCAACCATTCTTTTAGTGGCAAGTGCCCGTGCTTCGTTCATCATTTCGTTATAGGCTTTGAGTTCGCCGCCTACCAGAGTTTTAAAGCTCTGTGTGATATCCTTGCCGATATTCTTGGACTGAATTGTGCTGCCCTTTACAAGGGAGAGAGTCTCCAGCTCTTTACCGCTGATATAATCAGTATTTACTAATATCATCTTCTTCACCTTTCTTTATCTCGTTTATTCTTTCTATGCAAACCTTGACCATCACTGCCGAAATTACAACGGGGAATATGCCGAAAGCGTATTTCCAGATACCGTCAAGCAGCGAAATTAAAAAGCCAAAGTAAACAACGTAATAAAGTATCACCAGTACGGATATTACAACAGGCGCAATCATTTTCCTTCGATGATTTTTCAACTTTATCACCCCGTCAGATTCTTATCTTTGAAATAATTATATCACACTTATTATATAATTACAATCGGGCAAGAGTGGTTCTGAAAATAATTGGTGATAATAGTAACAGATAATAAATATGAGATAACTGATATTTTTTATTCTTGAAAATTTTTTTAAAAATCTCTTGACATTTGGAATTTAAATGGATATAATATACTTCGTCGTTGGGGAATAGTGTAACGGTAGCACGACAGACTCTGACTCTGTTTGTTGGGGTTCGAATCCCTATTCCCCAGCCAAAAAAGACAAGTTTCGACAGAAACTTGTCTTTTTTTATCCATTGCGAAAGCAATGGCATATCATCGCCGTCAGGCGCATATCATCACACGCAGTGTGCATTTCATCAGCCGTAGGCTGTATACCTGCTTTCGCAATGATGATATACAATGCTTCGCATTGATTTTGGCGAGACTTTATAGTATAATCATCCCGACAATACGAATTTACGCAGGTGTAATATGGCTTCAAGTAAAGAATATCTGAATTTTATTATAGAACAGTTATCCGAATTGGAAGAAATCACATACAGAGCGATGATGGGCGAATATATCATCTACTATCGTGGAAAACTCGTTGGCGGTATATATGATGACAGATTGCTTGTGAAGCCTGTTAAAGCTGCGGTTTCTCTTATGCCGAACGCAACATTTGAACTGCCTTATGAGGGTGCAAAAGAAATGCTGTTGGTTGACGATGTTGACAACAGAGATTTCCTTGCAGAGCTTTTCAACACTATGTATGATGAACTTCCGTTACCGAAGAAAAAAGATAGACAAATAAGAATTTAGAGGCGCAAATAATATGCAAAATAATAAATTTAAAAGAGAATTAGTTTTTTCTGTTATTTCGATATCTGTATATTTTGCATTGCTTAATTTGGCAAACAAGTTATCTTCTGCAATTAACACACCTAACAGTATAAATGCATTAGTGGGAATTGTATTTTTTGTGGCAGTAATTGTTTATCTGAAAAAGAAAAAGCTTCTGTCATATTATGGTATTAACAGTCTGAAAGAGCTTGATTACAAAAATCTGCTTTTTTGTGCACCTATGATTGTAGTTGCATCAGTCAATCTGAGATACGGAATAAATATCGATAATTCATGGGAACAAGTTATTTTTATCACACTAAAGATGTTGGGCGTAGGCTTTGCTGAGGAAATATTATTCCGCAGTTTTCTAATGAAAGCAATAATGAATAAAAGTACAACAGCAGCAGTTATAGTTTCAAGCACAGTTTTCGGAATGATACATATCTTTAACTTGCTTTATGGTGCGGATACAACAGCGACACTGGCACAGGTTGTTTTTGCAACTGCTTTGGGTTTAATGTTCTCAATGTTCTTTTTCAAAACGAACAATATTGTACCTTGTGTGATATGTCATAGCATTATAAATATGACTAACATGTTTTTACCAAATGATTTATCAAATAAGCAGTTATATACAGGCTGGATTATTATTATAATACCATCGGTTTTCTATGCCTTTTATTTATATAAAACAGAAAAAGCTTTGGTTAAAAAGAATTATGTAAAATCTTAACAAATTCCAATATATCTAACTGTTAGCAACAGCTCATCAGCGAATTTAATGATTTACATATCGAAGGAATGCCGAAGGTTGAAAAACTTAATGCACTTGTAGGCGGATATATAAATATGGAATACCGCCTTCCTAACGGAAAAACTGTAAAATTTCTTGATGATAACGCCACCTATCTCGGCAATCAGCTTGAATGTGAATACGGCGGTGACAGATGTTTTGGAATTGCTGCCAATATGGATTTTCTGCTTGTTTGCACTTATGAAGAAAACGGCGAAAATCCTGAGCTGGTCATATACAAAAAGAGATAGTGCTATTTTTCTGCTAATAACCAAAATGAAACCGTGCGTTGAGCACGGCTTCTTTTTTATACTATTGTTTTAAGGCATCAGGCAAGCTTTCTGAAAAGATTCTTAAAGAGATTTCTCAGGAATGCGAAGAGGTTGAATTCAAATCTGTCACGGCCTTCGTAGTCACGGTCAAACTCAACGATTTTTCCGTCTTCGGCGTTGATTGTGTAATCGTATTCAAGGTTGCCTTCGGCTCTGAATTCAATTTCATATTCGTATCTTCCGTCATCATAGTCGAGCTTTGCTTTGATGAATTTGACTTCGGATTCTTCATAGCCTGCATCCTTGAGGGCGATTGCCTTTGCCTCTTTTTCCGAAATCAGATTATCGGACGGTGCGGCAAACGCTGTTACCGAAAGAGAGAGCAGAACGAGAGCTGCGAGTAATAAAGCTGTAAGTTTTTTCATAAGATCATTTCCTTTCATTTTTAAATTTATCGGTTTGGTTTTTTGTTTTTGTTTTGTTAGCTGTCCTTGACTGTGACTTAATAATAACCGCAGAAAATTAAAGGAACATTAGAGAAATATATTTTTTTAAAAAATTTTATGTTTCTTACTTTTCGCTGTTTCACTTGAATTTCTCTCGGATAACTGTTATTATTTTAATATATCAAAAACCGAAAGGAAGTAATATTTATGTTAACAGCATTCTGGAATTTCATTGCAGGCGTTGCCTCGTTCTTTATGCTCATTTACGGCATGCTTGTCGGCGTTAACGACGGCTCGGATACGGTTGAGAAATACAAGAACACAGTCGACAGCGTTTCCGCTTACACGAACACGCTTGAAAGCGCACTTCCCCAGACAGACCTTTACGATATTATTCAGGGCCACTTCGATGCTCCTCTTGCTCAGGGCAAAACCGAGAAAAAGTGTATCGTTCTCGGCTACGACGGCTGCCGTGCAGACGCACTTGCACTTATTGACGGCAGCTACAACAGCGCAATTGCCTACCTCAACGAAACAGGCGGCGAAACAAGCCTTGTTTACTGCGGCGGCGTAAACTACCCCGAAATCAATAAGCAGGATACTTCAACAGCCCCCGGCTGGTGCTCAATCCTCACGGGTGAGTGGGCAAGCGTAACGGGCGTTACCGGCAACAGTATTCCTAAGCCCATCGAGTACAAAACCCTGTTCGTTTCTCTTGTTGAGGATGAAAAGGCTGAGTCTGCCGCTTTCTACGTTTCCTGGAACGGCCACTTCGTAAATGACGATTCTACATACGTGCTCGACAAGGCTTATATTGCCGAAAAGAACCTCAACGTTAAATTATGCGATGCACCCGACGACAGAACAGATGCCGAGGGTGAAAACGGCACCTACGAAAACACGCTTGCCGACGTTCAGAGTGCAGACTGCTCGGATTTCATCTTCACAATCTTTGAGCACACCGACCACGCAGGCCACGGCACGGGCTTCGGTAACCACAACCCCGACTACGTCAGCGAGTTCAAAGCAGAGGAAACCGAAAGCTACAACATCATCAAGGCTATTGAGGCGCGTGAAACCTACGCTACAGAGGATTGGATGATTATTATTACCTCTGACCACGGCGGCTTCAACACCGGCCACGGCTCGCTCACAATTCAGGAGAGAATGGTGTTCGTTACGGTGAGATAAGGTTATGAAAAAAATACGCATAGGAATTTTCGGCCTGGGCAGGGGAGGCTCGTTTTACGAGAGTATCACTGCCTGCGGCGGTGAGGTTGTTGCGCTGTGCGATAAGGACGAAAAAAAGCTCAGCGATGCAAAAGGACACTGCCCCGAAGCGGAATGCTTCACGGATTTTGAAGAATTCATCGCCTGCCCGATGGATGCCGTACTGCTTGCAAACTATTTTACACAGCACGCGGAATACGCCGTGCGTTTCCTTGAAAAAAACATAAACGTGCTCAGCGAATGTACGTCCAACGTGACTATGGCGCAGGGTGTGTCGCTCGTGCGTGCCGCTGAAAAAAGCAAAGCAATTTATATGCTTGCGGAAAACTATCCGTTTATGAAGTTCAACCAGGAGATAAAGCGCGTTTGTGACGGCGGTACTCTCGGCAAAATTCTCTACGCCGAGGGTGAATACAATCACCCCGTAGATTTTTACGACGGGGAAACCTGCCTTGCCCTGCACACAACTCAGGAGCATTGGCGCAATTACCTGCCCAGAACCTATTACATAACCCACTCGCTTGCACCGATTATGCACGCAACGGGCTCAAAGCCCGTAAGGGTTACGGCTATGCCCGTTTTCTCGCCCCTGCCCGAGGATTGCTGCTTCAGCCGCTACGTGGGCGATATAGCCGCAATTATAACCACGCTCAACGATGACGATTCCGTTTTCAAGCTTACGGGCTGTTCCGCCTTCGGTGCTCACGGCAATTCCTACAGGGTATGCGGCACCAACGGACAGATTGAAAACCTGCGCGGTATGGACGAAAAGGTTATGCTCCGCTACAATTCGTGGCAGATTCCCGAGGGTATGGAGGAAATCAACTGCTACGAGCCCGAGTGGCACAGCGAGGACGCCGAGGAGGCCGAAAACGCAGGCCACGGCGGCGGCGACTACTTCGTTATAAAGAAGTTTTTCAACTGCATCCGCAACGGTGAAAAGCCCGATTTTGACGTTTACTTTGCCACCCGAATGGCGAGCGTTGCAATTCTCGGCCACCGCTCGCTTATGGAAAAGGGTGTGCCCTACGATATACCCGATTTCAGCCGTGAAGAGGACAGGGCGAAGTACGAAAACGATACGCTCACACCCTTTGTCGGCAAAAACGGCGAAGCCCCGACTTATCCCTGCTGTTCACGGCCCGATTATGTTCCGACCGAGAAGCAGAGAGAAAACTTTAAAAAGCTTATTGAAAAGAACAACTAAAGAAGGAATTAAAATTTGGTTTACTACGGTATAATTTCCGTTGCCGTAATGATGTTCAGCGTTCAGTTTTTCTTCAACCGTGAATTTGAACGCTCCTACGGCAGTACGCTTCGTGACACCCTCGTTTTTTCGGCGGGAAGCAGTGCGGCAGGCCTTGTCGTACTGTTGCTGATTAACGGCGCAAAATTAGAATTCACACCGTTTTCATTTATAATGGCGGTGCTCACGGCGCTTGATATGATAGCCTACAGCTTCTGCAGCCTGAAGTCACTGGGCAAAATCAACCTCTCGCTCTATTCAATGTTTGCAATGCTCGGCGGTATGGCTCTGCCCTTTGCGGTGGGTATAGTGTTCTTCAATGAAGAATTAACCCTCGGCAAGGTGCTGTGCTTTGCGATTGTTGCCGCCGCACTTGCGCTCACGGTCAAGCGTGAAAAGGGCGGCAAGGGCTATATCTGGTACGCCGGCATTTTCGTGCTCAACGATCTTTCGGGCGTGCTTTCAACCGTGTTTCAGTCAGCACCCTATGAAAAAACCTCGGCGGCAGGCTACTCCGTGCTCACCGCTGCAGTTATGACCGTGCTTTCCGCAGTTCTCATTCCTTTTGTAAAGGGCGAAAAGCGGAAAATGAACAGGCGTGCGGCACTGAGCACCGTGTGTAACGGTGTGCTCGGCAGGGTTGCAAACTGGCTGCTGCTCATTGCGCTTGCGCACCTGCCTGCTTCGGCACAGTACCCGTTTGTCACGGGCGGTGTAATGATTTGTTCAACCGTAATCTGCTTCTTCACACCCGATAAGCCCGGCAAGCGCGAAATCGCCGCCGTTGCGCTGTCGTTTGCAGGTCTTATAATCTTAATGTTTGTTCCGTAAGAAAAACTAAGTTTGCCTTACGGCAAGTGAAGTTGTCTGCGACAGTGAAGTTCACTTATCATGAGTGAAGTTTGCTTCGCGAATGAATACAAAAACACCTTAACATCTCAACGATGCTAAGGTGTAATTTTTTATATCAGCTTTTCAATATCTTTCGTTGTTTCAACTATGTAATCTGCACCGGCTTTTTTAAGCGTTTGGGCATCAAAGCTGCCCGTTACGCCTACCACCTGACAGCCTGCCGCTTTGCCTGCTTCAATGCCTGCAACGGCATCCTCAACAACGAGGCAGTTTTCGGGGCTGACGCCCACCGCTTTTGCCGCTTTGATATAAATTTCGGGGTCGGGCTTTTTGTTGGTAATGTCACTGCCCGTGATAACCGCATCAAAAACGCTTTCCTCAACGCCGAGGACACGGATGTTGACGTCAACCTTTCTTCTGTCTGCAGAAGAGGCAACGGCAAGCTTGCATTTTTCTTTGAGTTTCGGAAGAAGCTCAGCCATACCCGGTGCGGCTTCAACTATTGTTTCGGCAAGCTGAATGTAAATTTCGTAGCATTCGTCCTTCATCTGCGGCAGGTATGTGCCGCCGTTTTTCTCTACAACGCCGCCGATTGCCGCATCCTCACCCTTGCCGACAAAGTCCGCAAAATCTTCGAATTTTACATCAATATTATACTTTGCCTTAAGGTGGTCAATGGCACATTTCATAAGCGGTGTTTCGGAATCGACAAGCACACCGTCCATATCAAAAAGAATTGCTTTAATATCACTCATCTTCAACAATCCCCCAGCCGTCAATGCCCTTGTGCTGCATTGCCGTTATAATTTTCGAGCGTATGTCGCCGTATTTTTTCTCAAATGCGGTGAGCTGCTCTTTCATACTTTCTCTTTCCGTCACGCCGTCTGCAGGGCAGCGGCTTTTGACGACGGGCAGCTCCATACGGCGAACAATTCTTGCGGGCTCGCTTTCGCGGCAGAATATCATCGGGCGGATAACGTGAATGTCTTTGCGTGACAGATAGGTCACGGGCGAAAAGCAGCCGATGTAGCCGCCGTTGAGCAGATTCATCAGGAAGGTTTCCGCCGCATCGTCCATATGGTGGCCGAGCGCAACCTTGTTACAGCCTGCTGCCTTTGCCGCATCGTGCAGAGCTCCTCGGCGCATTTTGGCGCACAGACTGCACGGATTTTTTTCTTTTCTCGTTTCAAAAATGATTTCACCAAGCTGTGTGCGCTTGATTATGTATTCAACGTCAAGCTCTTTGCACAGCTTTTCAAGCGGCGAAAAATCCGTTTCCTGTCCGCCGAAGCACGGGTCAAGCGAAATTGCAACAAGTTCATACTTGTGCGGGTAAAACCGCCTCATATTAGCAAGCGCCACGAGCATAGCCGTGCTGTCCTTACCGCCCGACAAGCCTACGGCAACCCTGTCGCCATCCTGAATCATATTGTATTTTTCCATCGCCGAGCGCATATGGCTCATCATTTTCTGCATCGTAAATCTCCGAAAAATTTTATACAACCCTCAGTCTTTGCCTTACGGCAAATCCAGCTCCCTTCAAAGGGAGCTCTTGACAAACAAATTTATATCGCTGTTTAGTAGGGCTAACCTCCTTTTGAAAGGAGGTGCCGAGCAAAGCGAGGCGGAGGATTGCATGCATAGAAAATTTAATTGTTGATTCTTTCTTTTACGGTGTTATCTATTACCGTGCATACTTCGTAAAAATGTTTATTTATATCTGCATTTGAAAATCTTAATACCTTTAAGTTAAGGCTTTCCAAATATTTATCTCTTTCAATGTCTTTTGCTTCGCCTGTTTCAAGATAATGCTGTGAGCCGTCAAGCTCAACTACCAGCTTTGCTTTGTCGCAATAAAAATCGACTATGTAATTGCCTATTATTCTCTGTCTGTTAAACCTCACTAGATATGTACGCAAAAACCGGTACCACAGCCTGTTTTCCTGCGGTGTTGCGTTCTTACGTAACGCTCTTGAAAAGCCTTTGAGCTTTTTGTTTCGGGGAAGGAATGAGTTTTCCATTTTAACATTCCTTTGATTTTTATTTTTCTTTGACAACCCTCAGTCACCTTCGGTGACAGCTCCCTTGAAAGGGAGCCCTTGGCAAACAAATTCATAGGGATGTGTAGTAGGGCGTTACCTCCTTTTGAAAGGAGGTGGATTTTGACGAAGTCAAAAGACGGAGAATTGAAATAATTATTTTGTTTTCATTTCAACGAATTTTTTGATATAGCCTATCTGTGTAGGCATAATGTTTTCAGGGAGCTTGTCAAGAGGGAAGAAAACAAGCTCTCTGCTTTCTCCGTCGGGTTTCAGTTCGCCGAAAAACTCATTTATTTCATAAACAATATCTGTGTAATAAACCTCGTCTTTGTTGGGATAAACCATATGAACATTAGCCTTAATATCGAAAAGCTTGGGGTTGGCAATATCAAGGTTGGTTTCCTCTTTTATTTCTCTTTTCAAAGCATCTTCAAGTGATTCGCCAAGCTCAATTGCACCGCCGGGTGTACACCATTCACCCGTGTCTGTTCTTTTTTCGAGAAGCAGACCTTTTTCTTCGTTGTACAGAATACCCATTGCGGCAACTGCCATAATGGGAGCGTGTCCGACAAATTTTCTCATATCACCTATGTAACTCATTGACTTATCACTTCCGTTTTTTATTTCTGTACGGCAACCCTCAGTCTTTGCCTTACGGCAAATCCAGCTCCCTTCAAAGGGAGCTTTTGACAAAGCAGTTTATATCGCTGTTTAGTAGGGCTAACCTCCTTTTGAAAGGAGGTGGCACGGCGTAGCCGTGACGGAGGATTGATTATTATTGATTAAGCAATTCAATTATTTCATCGCTTAATTTTAAATATTCTTCCTGTGAATCGAGGATTTTTTTGGCGATAAATTTCCACGAAAAACGCTCGCTGTAGTCCTCTGCCGTGTCGTCACGGTAGGGGTTGTTTTTTATAAGGGTAATTATTTCACGGCTGAGTTCAACGTTGCCCTTGCGCATAACACGCTTGGCAGTAAAAATCAGAGAATACTTATACGTGTTGAGCTTTCCGAAATAAACCGAGCGCAGGTATGCGTTTTCGCTCAAAGCCTTAATCATACCGTCCTTGTTCTTGCGGTGCATAAGGCAGCGGCTCACGAGCCTTGCAAGGCAGGCACTCACGGCACGGCTGTGCGAAAAAAGCTCCTCGTTTTCCTTTAAAATATTCACAACGAAATCAACCGCCGCAGACGGATTTTCGGCAGTCAGAGCATCAATTTCAAGACCGATTTGCTTTTCGTTTTCGATTAACTCTTCGGGTGAGAACTTTATATTTCTTGCTTCAATCATAATGTGTTTCCGTTTTGAAATTTTATATCGGGCGCATATCATCCGCCCGTAAATCTGCGTTAAAATTCTGCAACTAACTTTTTGAAGGCGTTGCCTTTTTCTTCAAAATTCTTGTAGCGGTTGTAGCTTGCCGCTGCAGGCGAAAGCAGGCAGGCCTTGCCGGGCTGTGTAAGCTCAAAGCTCTTTGCAACTGCCTCTTCAAGCGTTTCGCATTTTACAACGTTGAGCGTGCAGCCCTTTTGGATAAGGCTGTCTGCTATTGCGTAGCCCGTTTCGGGCATACAAAGCAGGTTATCTATCGGGGCGGTCATAAGCCCGTCGATAAATTCTGAGTAGTCAAGCCCTCTGTCCATACCGCCGATAATAAGCGTGCCGACGTTGCCGAGGGATTTTACGTTGCTCAAAACTGCGTGGGGTATAGTGGCAATTGCATCGTCGTAGAAGCTGATGCCGTTTCTGACGTTGAATTTTTCAAGGCGGTGCGGAATACCGCCGAAGCCTCTGACGGCTTCTTCAATTGCCTCGTTGCTTACGCCGAATTCACGTGCGGCAGTTGCGGCAAAGAAAATATCCTGCCACTGGTTTTCGCCCGGAAGAAACTCGGAAAGAGCGGTTAATGATTTGAAAAACTCATCCGTTTCATAAGCCTTGCAGCTTATTCTTTTGTGCACGGATTTTACAAAGTCAAGACCGCCTACAACTTCCTCAAGCGGCTGGTCTGCGTTTGAAATAAACAGGCCGTTTTCATTCTGATAACGCACGATATTCAGCTTTGCGCCGATGTAGCCCTCAAAGCCGTTGTAGTGGTCCAGGTGCTCGGGGTAGGCGTTTGTGAAAATCGCAATATCGGGCGAGGCCTTTGCAAATTCGAGCTGATGACAGCTCATTTCAATAACCGCAACCTTGCCGATAACCTCGTCAATACACTCAAAAACGGGTGTTCCGATGTTGCCCATAATCAGGCTCGGCACACCGCCCGCCTGAAGCATACGGTAGGTGAGAGTGGTTGTGGTCGATTTGCCCTTTGTGCCCGTAATGCCGATTTTTTTGCACGGCACAAAACGCAGAAACAAATCCATTTCGCCCGTGACTGTCGTGCCGTCCTTGATTTGGACATCACGCAACGATATGCCGGGGCTCTGCATTACGATATCGAAATCGTTTATGCAGTCCAGATAGTTTTCGCCGCAGATAAGCTGAACGTTTTCATCGTCAAGCGTCACTGAGTTTTTGTCGGCAATATAAAATTTTCTGTCGGGATAGTGCTTCCTTAAGAAATTAAGGGTTGCCTTGCCTTCTCTGCCGAAGCCGAGAATAAGCACGGATTTGTCCTTAAAAAAATCTATGAGTTGTTGGTACATAAAAGTAAGTCCTTCAATCACGGACGACCAAAGGTCGCCCATACAATATAAAACGGGTGTGGGTATCCCGCCCACAATTATTATTTATTATTTTTTCTTTATTCTTTATTATTTTAACAAAAACAATTTATTGTTTTTGTGCACTAGGTGCACCGCAGCACTTCTTATACTTCTTGCCGCTTCCGCAGGGGCATGGGTCGTTGGGGCCTACCTTTTCGCTTGCCGCCTTGCGTACGGGGCGCTTCTTGTCGCTTGTGTCGCCGCCTGCGTTGGTGGCAACCTCCTTGACCTTCTGCTCACGCTTTGTGTCCTCCTCCGTTCTTACCTGAACGGTGAGAAGCATACGGATTGTATCCTGCCTTATCTGGCGTGTCATATCGTCAAACATATCGTAGCTTTCAAAGCGGAAGGCAACTACGGGGTCCTTCTGGCCGTAGGCACGAAGGCCGATACCTCTCTTAAGCTCTTCCATAGCGTCAAGGTGGTCCATCCACTTGGCATCAACGTTGTCAAGCAGAACCTTTCTTTCGAGCAGGGGCATAAGCTCGCCGAGGTCTTCCTCACGCTTTGCGTAAAGAGCCTCGCCACGCTCAATAAGCATCATTCTCGTTTCGTCACGGTCGGAAATACCGTCTGCAAAATCGTCGGGAGTAGTCAGCCAGCCCATAAATGCGCCCTTGAGACCCTCAACATTCCACTCGTTTTTGTCAACCGAGTCGGGCAGATAGAGGTCAATCGCATCGCATACGTTGTCCTCAAGCATTTTGATAAGCTTGGGCTTGAGCTCGTCGCCGTCAAGCACCTGATTACGCTGCTTGTAGATAAGTTCACGCTGCTGGTTCATAACATCGTCAAACTGGAGAACGTTCTTACGCACCGCAAAGTGGTTGCTTTCAACCTTCTTCTGTGCGTTTTCAACTATATTGGAGAAAATTTTGGTATCAAGCGGCATATCCTCGGGGGCGTTGAGCCTTTCGAGCATCATCTGTGCTCTGTCGCCGCCGAAAAGACGGGTTACGTCATCGTCAAAGCTGAGGAAGAACTGGCTTACACCGGGGTCGCCCTGACGGCCCGAACGGCCTCTGAGCTGGTTGTCGATACGGCGTGATTCGTGGCGCTCCGTACCGATGATGTAAAGACCGCCAGCCTCTCTTACCTTTTCGGCTTCGGGCGCAATTTCCGCCTTGTACTTTTCTTCAAGCTCGGTAAACGTTCTTCTTGCTTCAAGGATTTCCTCGTTGTCCGTTTCGGCAAAGCCCGTAGCCTCTGCTATCATTTCCTCGGCAAAGCCCATACGGCGCATTTCGCTTTTTGCAAGGTACTCTGCGTTACCGCCGAGCTTGATATCCGTACCGCGGCCTGCCATATTCGTGGCGATTGTAACTGCGCCGAGCTTACCTGCCTGCGCAATGATTTCTGCTTCCTTGTCGTGGAATTTTGCGTTGAGCACCTGATGCTTTATGCCTCTCTTTTTAAGCAGAGAGCTGAGCACCTCGGATTTTTCAATTGAAATTGTACCGACAAGCACGGGCTGACCCTTTGCGTGGCACTTTTCAATCTCGTCAAGAATTGCAAGGAACTTGACCTTTTCTGTTTTATAGATAATGTCGTTGTTGTCCTTACGTGCAAGGGGCTTGTTTGTGGGCACCTCAACAACGTCAAGACCGTAGATTTCCTGGAATTCAACGCTTTCCGTCTTTGCTGTACCTGTCATACCCGACAGCTTTTCAAACATACGGAAATAGTTTTGGAAGGTGATTGTTGCAAGGGTCTTGCTCTCGTGCTCAACCTTTACGCCTTCCTTGGCTTCGATAGCCTGGTGCAGACCCTCGTT
>JAFXCT010000061.1 GCA_017521365.1 Clostridia bacterium | reverse complement strand
TAGGCAAAAATCACATTTTTGTTACTGCTTCAAGCTGCTCACGCAGCCAGTTTATGGCCTGTGCCGTGCCCTCATCGTCAGCCGGGAAAAACTCTTCGGTGATTTTTTCCTTGTCAACAATGTCATAGGACTGCCAGCCGACGTAGTACGAAGCGCTGATTTTGTTGCCGTTTTCCTCGTCCACCTTAACGGTGAGTCTGTAGCGGAAGCGGTCGTCAAAAACGCCCGTATTCTCTTTATAGGTTACGGAGCCGTACCAGATGTTAGGCTTGCCCCAGATGGGCACGGCGCCGAGCAAGTATTCAAAAGTTATATCAGGTATAGTGTTCATAAATTCACCTTAATATGCTGCAATTTTTTCAAGTTCAGCCCTGCCGCGTGAAGCGGTAATAACGACCTTAAACGCATCACACTCTGACTCCTGCACGCAGATTTTTCTGTTTCCGACGGTTGTGTAATTCTCATAGGAGGTTTCCCACAGACCGTCCTTTCTGCCGATTATTCTGAAAGAGGCAATGCGCTGACCGTTTGCAATATTCTCACGAAGCTCAAAATAATTTATCTTCTTTACCTCACCAAGCTCAACAAGGTATTCTGACTGCGTAGGAGAAGTGTGAGTGCAGGTGATTTTTGCACCCTCGCAGAGATTAACGGCAAAGGTGCTTCGGATTTTGTCGCCGAGCTCTTTCAGCCTTGCAACGTCCCTCGGGTCAAACCTGCCGTTGGGCATAGGCGGAATGTTGAGGTTAAAGGTTGTGTTTGCTCCGCACGAGCGAAGATAGGTATTGAAAAGCCTTTCAAGCGAATGCGGCTCCTCCTCGGGGTGGTAAAACCAGCCCGGACGGATTGACATATCTATTTCGGACGGGCAGAAAACAAGACCCTCGGAATACATAATGTTTTCAAGGCTGCCTATATCGCAGTCACAGTTTGAGTGGTAAGGTATGCCGCCCTCAAGCAAGGCACCCTCGGTCTGCTTTTCGCAGTAGCAGCAAAGTTCGTGAGGTACAACTGCCCACTCGGAAAGCCTTGCGCTTCCGCTTTCGTTACCGCACCAGCGCAAATCGGGACCGTCATCCTTGAATATTGTTGCATTGGGCTGATACTTGCGCACAAGCTCAAAAAACGATTCAAATTCATAAACCTGCTTTTTGCCGCTGGGACCCTCGCCGCAGGCACCGTCAAACCAGACGTGAAAAACCTCGCCGTAGTTGGTAAGCAGCTCAGTTAACTGCGCACGGTAAAGGTCATTATATTCCTCCGTGCCGTAGCAGGCAGCATTTCTGTCCCACGGGGAAAGGTAAAAGCCGAACTTTATGCCTCCCCTTCTGCACGCTTGGGCAAGCTCACGCACAATATCGCCCTTGCCGTTTTTATAGGGACTGTTTTTGATTGAATGCTCGGTAGTAGCAGTCTGCCACAGGCAGAAGCCGTCGTGGTGCTTGGCGGTGATGACTGCACCCTTCATACCTGCGGATTTTATAGCCTCAACCCACTGGTCGCAATCAAGCTCTGTCGGGTTGAAAATTGCAGGGTCTTCCTTGCCTGTACCCCATTCAAGACCCGTATATGTGTTGGGGCTGAAATGGATAAAGGCGTAAAACTGTGTTTCACGCAGGCGCTCAAGCTGACGGGCAGTCGGCTTTACCTTACCCGCATTTTCAATAAATTCGTTAAAAGAAATCATTTTGTTACAGCTTCCTTCTGCTCTTTTGCGGGCTTAGCTTCAATGATCTTGTTAATGTCGAACTTACCCTTGTGGCGGTAGGGATAAACAAGCAGGAATACATAAGCAAGGATACCGCCGATTGAGTTACAAAGCAGATCCTCCATAGTATCCATAAGAGCCCAGCGGTAGGCAAATGTTTCTTCTGTCCAGCCCTCTGCCCAGAGGCTCTCACTTATAACGTGAGGGATAATATGCGGATTTTCAAGGAAATCCTTGCCGTAGGTTTCGGCTGCTGCCACTGCCTCCTGATAGCACCAGTGCTGGGCATCGGAGCCGAAGAACTGGTCAAGAACGAACTCTACAATTTCCCAGGCGTTACCCGCAATAAAGGAAACGCCGAAGGCGGCAAGAGCAACAAGCGGAACGTGGTGCTTAATCTTATCACGCACCTGCATAGCCGTAATTGCTTCATAGCCGAAGAGAGCACCGGCTATACCGCCGAATATATGGAAAATAAGGTCGTAATAACGGAACGAATAGTAAAGGTTGACGTATGCGCCGCAGAAGGATGCCATAAAGAAGCCGACAACGGAAACATCCTGAATATATGAAGGCAGATAGCGCATAAAATTTTTCTTGCTGGTTGCCATACAGATTTCCCAGGCGAACATACCGACAAGGTTAGCTGCCATCTGCTTTACCATCATAGGTCTGCCGCCAAGCGGAGTGAAACCGAACAGCGAATCAAGAATACCGAAAATCATAATGGCACGGAAAATCCACCACCAAACGATTTCTAACGGCTTTGCGTTAGCCTTAAGTCTTGAAATGTAGTTTTTCATAAATCTTTCTCCCTTAATTTATACTGTCACGGTAAGCCGTACAACAATGTAAGTTTACCAAACAAAAGCCAAAAAGGCAAGAGTAAATTATTATCTTAAGAAAATTGTAATAATCAGTCATATAAAAACTCCCCCGTGCCCGGTTACCCGGGCAGAGGGGAGAAAAACATTATGTTTTACTGCCGCAATGCAGCAGATTTTGGCTTTTTTATTTACCGAACAGACCGTTGAAGAAGCCTGTGAAGAAGGAGATTATAACATTAAAGAATCTTACCAGCCAGGAGGGAAGCTGTATACCTTCACCGGAACCGTTGAAAAGGTTCTGGAAGAAAGCAACTATCTGCTCCCAGAGAGTAGGCTCATCAACAGGGTCATCGGGATTATCGGGGTCATCGGGATTATCGGGGTCATCGGGATTATCGGGGTCATCGGGGTCATCGGGGTTATCGGGATTATCCGGTTCATCGGGAACATCGGGCTGTACGATAGGAGGAATATAGAACTTATCTCTTGCCGCAATTGTGAAGTCCTCTTCAATGGGAACGTAGAAGGCAAGGGTCGTTTCCTTCATATCAGCCTCGTCAAGGCCGAAAACTGACGGGTCGTATTTTCTGCCCTTTGAATCAAGGATTTCCCAATAGGAGAAATCGCTTGAAGAAAGTGATGTTCTTGCCGAAATCTGTTTGCCCTTGTATACGTCGAGCACACTTGTATCGTACCTTGTATTGATGCAGGTCATCTTGATCCACTTTTCGTAGGTAACTGTCGTTGCGTGGGATTCCATAACCGGATTTGTAAAGTAGATACAGTCTGCATCACCGGGAGTGTATTCGGCGTAGGCAACAAAGGTATATGTGCCCGGCTCCTCAATCTGATGCTCGAATATCTTGCGCTTACTGCTCTGCGTATGGCTGTAGGTGGGCGGAATATCCTCGCCGAGAACCCAGGTATTCGTGCCATCCGTAAGCCAGACCTTTGCCGTACCGTTCTTGTACTGGTCGTGGAAAGCAAGAGTTACCTGAATTACGCCCTCGTTATTGGAGTTACGGGTATTAACGGCAAGTGAGCCAAACTTGCCCGTATCGGGTCGCTTTACAATTTCTATGGGAAGCGTATACGTAAGCTCCTCGTAGTTCGCATCAAGGTAAACTTTCATTTCCATAGCTTCGGTTTTACCGAGAGGAAGATCTCTGACGCTTACGCCCCATTCAACCATAACCTTAGAGGCATCAAAGCCCTCCTCAAACTCAAAGCCTGCATCTGCAGCCTTTCTGTTTTTGGCCACGTAGCCGTAGTTGACCTTAACGGCCTCGGGAGTTTTTGTAATCGGAAGCTTCTTGGGAGCAATTATCTTTATGGGAATATTGAACTCAAGGCTCTCGTAATTTGCGCAGCTTACTGTGGTTGTTATATCGTTATATGTTCCGGGCTCAAGAGTTGAAAGACTCTTGCTGAACTTCACGGTTACGTTTGCAGGGTCAATTCCCTCGCCGAACTCAAAGCCGAGCAGGGCATCAGCCTTTACCGAAGAGCCTACAGTACCCTGAACAATCTCAAGCGGCATAGGCACCCTAACGTTGAGTGTGCCGGGCTTAAGGGATATGCTCAGGGATATCATCTGTGCGCTTTTAGCGAAGAAGCCGGCAAGGTCGGGATTGTCGGGCACAAAGTATGCCGATGTGCTTATATTCGTACCTGCGACTTTTACGGTATCCTTGCTCTGCCATTTGAAGATACCGGTTATGGGCTGACCCTCGTAGATAACACGTCCGCCTTCAAACTTGATGTCACCGTATGTGAGGTCGGGCGACCAGACAAGGTCATCATCAAGAACCGTCGGATAAACAGATATACCCGAAGCC
>JAFXCT010000060.1 GCA_017521365.1 Clostridia bacterium | reverse complement strand
TGATATATGCCTGCGGCATATGAATGAACGGATAGTATAGTATACAGTATTGCTTAAGCGATATATCGTTGAAAAAGTTTTATTTTGTGATATAATAGCAGTAACAAGGGGGCATTAAAATGAAAAAAGCTATTTCAATAATTCTTGCAGCACTTCTTATTTTCGGGGTTTCGGTATCAGCGTTTGCAGAAAATACCGATATTCCAGAAATCCCAACAAATGAAGAAACAACAAACGAACCGACAACCGAGGAAGAAATCACTCAGCCTTCAACCGACGCTGAAGAAGAAACAACCGAGCCTGAAATTTCGGATGACCCTGATGAGAAAGTTGCAACGCTGTCCGTCTGCTCGTGTATGTCAACGCCCGTTGTTGCGGGGCACACTTATATTTACGTGCAGAACCTGTCTGACGAGCCCATTGAGGTAGGCCTTTATGAGGTTCCTGTCGGTCAGGGTGTGTCGGTAGGCACTCTTTCAATTTCCGTTCACGACGGCTGGGGAATTTACTACAACATTGAAACCTACCGTGAGCCGAGAGAGGGACACATACCGCAGATTTGGTCCAAGACCATAGAGCTTGATAAAGCCGATTTGGAAAAGCTTGACAAAAAGCTGGATAAATTCGTAAATTACTGGGGTCCGTTTTTCAACTGCTCATTCTTTGCTTTTTCCGTTTGGAATAACGTTTCGGGCGATTTCCTTATTCCGCTTGTAATACCCGGCCTTTCACACCTTGTTGTTCAGGCTGTTGGCGAAAAAGGTGTGCTGGATATGTATATGTCCGATGCTTCGCAGGTTTTCAAGCAGCGCGGCACAGGCGAGGATGCTTACCTTGAGCCCGTAGGCGAAAAGACACTTGAAATAGGATGAGGAAAATGAAAAAGGTTTTAATACTCAACGGCTCTCTGCGTAAGAAATCAAATTCAACTCAACTTGGAAACAGCCTTGTAATGCCGCAAGAGTACGAGCTCGAAATCAACCGATACAATGCCTATAATATGAATGTCAAACCCTGTACGGGCTGCGGTTGGTGCGATAAAAACGTCGGCTGTGTATTTGACGATATGGACGGCTTCTTTGCCGACTTTGAGGCGGCGGATTATTTCGTTATAACTACTCCCGTTTATAACGGCGGCGTACCTGCGCCCTTAAAGGCTGTGGTTGACCGCTTTCAGCGCTACTATGCCCTGCGCTTTGCCCACGGCGTTAAACCGCCCGTAGCAAAGCCGAAAAGAGCTGCTCTTGTGATTACCGCAGGCAGTAAGGGAGAGGGTAGAGAATACATTGAAAAAATGTTCAGACAGCAGTTTACCGTGATGAATACTATGCTCGTTACAACCGTTTTTGTCGATTCAACCGATACCAAGCAGGTCGGTGAGGAGGAATACCGCCTTGCCTTTGAGCACGGTAAAAGATTATTTGAATATTGATTTCTCTTCTTATAGGATATATAATGTATTATATATTTTAAAGGTAAGGTGATACAATGCTTTACATCGGTATAGATCTGGGTACCTCTGCAGTCAAGCTTTTGCTTGTTGATGAAAAGGGCACAATACACGCAGAGGTTTCCAAGGAATATCCCGTTTTTTATCCGCAGTCGGGCTGGTCGGAGCAGAATCCCGAGGACTGGCTCAGGGCTGTAATTGACGGTGTCAAGGAACTGACGAACGACGTTGACAAAGAAAAAATTGTCGGTATCGGCTGCGGCGGTCAGATGCACGGCCTTGTAGTGCTTGATGAAAACGATAACGTAATCCGTCCCGCAATTCTGTGGAACGACGGCAGAACACAAAACCAAGTCGAATATCTCAACAACGTTATCGGCAAGGATAAGCTGACCGAATATACCGCCAACATCGCCTTTGCAGGCTTTACCGCCCCGAAAATTCTGTGGGTCAAGGAAAACGAGCCCGATAATTTTGCAAAAATCGCAAAAATTATGCTCCCGAAGGACTACATAAATTATATTCTTACGGGCGTACATTCCTGCGATTATTCCGATGCTTCGGGTATGCTGCTGCTCGACGTTGAAAACAAATGCTGGTCAGAGCAAATGTGCGAAATCTGTTCGGTAAAGGCTGAACAGCTTCCCTCACTTTTTGAAAGCTACGACGTTATCGGCACGCTGAAGACGGAAATTGCAAAAGAGCTGAATTTGAGCGAAAACGTAAAGGTTGTTGCAGGTGCGGGCGATAACGCCGCCGCCGCAATCGGTACGGGTACGGTCGGCAGCGGCAAGTGCAATATATCTTTAGGCACCTCGGGCACAATATTTATCTCAAGCGAGAATTTCGGTGTGGATAAGTTCAACGCACTCCACTCCTTTGCACACGCAGATGGCAGATACCACCTTATGGGCTGTATGCTTTCTGCCGCCTCCTGCAACAAATGGTTTATGGAGGATATACTGGGCAGTGGCGATTACGCAGGCGTTCAGCAGGCGATAACCGATGAAAAGCTCGGCAGAAACAGCGTGTATTTCCTGCCCTACCTTATGGGCGAGCGCAGTCCGATTAACGACACAAACGCAAGAGCCACCTTTACGGGTATGACTATGGACACCACCCGTGCGGATATGCTCCAGGCTGTGTTTGAGGGCGTTGCCTTTGCAATAAGGGACAGCTTTGAGGTTGCAAAAAGCCTCGGTATCGGGATAAGTCGCAGTAACATCTGCGGCGGCGGTGCAAAAAGTGCGCTGTGGAAAAAGATTATGGCAAACGTGCTGGGCATTGAACTCGATTTGCTCAAAACAGAGCAGGGTCCCGGCTACGGCGGTGCAATTTTAGCTATGGTCGGCTGCGGAGAATTTGAAAGCGTTGATGAAGCCTGCACCGAATTAATTGAGGTTGCCGACACGGTTAAGCCCGACGAAGAGTTGACAGCACTTTACGAAAAGAAGTACAATAATTTCAAAAAAATATATCCCGCACTCAAAAACTTTTTTAAGGAGTCAGAATGATGAGCGAAATTTTCACGAACATCCCGAAAATCAAGTATGAAGGCGCAAAGAGCAAGAATCCGCTTGCCTTCAAATTTTATGACCCCGAGAAAATCGTTCTCGGCAAGCCGATGAAGGAGCACCTTCCCTTTGCAATGGCCTGGTGGCACAACCTCTGCGCCGCAGGCACCGATATGTTCGGCAGAGATACGGCAGACAAGGCCTTCGGTGCGGCCGAGAAGGGCACAATGGAGCACGCAAAGGCAAAGGTTGACGCAGGCTTTGAGTTTATGTCGAAGCTCGGCGTTGAATACTTCTGCTTCCACGATGTCGATATAATTCCCGAGGCAGACGATATCAACGAAACCAACCGCCGCCTTGACGAGATTTCGGATTATATCCTTGGCAAAATGCAGGAAACGGGCATCAAGTGCCTGTGGGGAACGGCAAATATGTTCTCAAACCCCCGCTTTATGAACGGTGCAGGCAGCACAAACTCCGCAGACGTTTACTGCTTTGCCGCGGCTCAGATTAAAAAAGCACTTGACCTGACGGTTAAGCTCGGCGGTAAGGGCTACGTTTTCTGGGGCGGCAGAGAGGGCTACGAAACTCTGCTCAACACCGATATGAAGTTCGAGCAGGAAAACATTGCAAGGCTGATGAAAATGGCCGTTGAATACGGCAGAAAAATCGGTTTCACGGGCGATTTCTATATTGAACCCAAGCCCAAGGAGCCTATGAAGCACCAGTACGATTTTGATGCCGCTACGGCTATCGGCTTCCTTCGTCAGTACGGACTTGACAAGGATTTCAAGATGAATATTGAGGCTAACCACGCAACTCTCGCAGGCCACACCTTCCAACACGAGCTGAGAGTTTCCGCTATCAACGGTATGCTCGGCAGTATTGATGCCAACCAGGGCGATTACCTCCTCGGCTGGGATACGGACGAATTCCCGTTTGACGTTTACGAAGCAACAATGTGTATGTACGAGGTGCTTAAGGCAGGCGGTCTGACGGGCGGCTTCAATTTCGACGCAAAGTGCCGCAGACCCAGCAACACCTACGAGGATATGTTTGAAAGCTACATTCTCGGTATGGACACCTTTGCCCTCGGCCTTATCAAGGCGGCTGAAATCATTGAGGACGGCAGACTTGACGGCTTCGTAAAGGATAAGTACGCAAGCTTTAACGACGGCATCGGCGCAAAAATCGTCGCAGGCGAAACAACTCTTGAGGAGCTCGCCGCTTACGCCGCAGAAATGAAGAGCGTTGAAACACCCTGCTCGGGCAAGCAGGAAAGACTTGAAGGCATAGTCAACAGCATACTGTTCGGTTAATAAAAAAGCCCCGTAAAAATACCTATAATAACAAGAACGAATTGAAACAACTCGGACAATGTTATGTACTGCATACACATAACCCCCATTTCTGAGGGCGAGATTGCAACCGCCTACCGTGTTATGACAACACCTTACGAGCAAATAATAAAAAAAGAATACTCGGTGTCAATAAGAAAGAGTGAAGGCTTGTACAGCAATTCAACTGTACAAGCCTTGTTTAATCCGTTTATTCACAATGCAGTTCTTTCATCGGGTTGCCGTCGTTGTCGAGGAGGGTCAGGCTTTCAATTTTAAGCGTGTTGACTATCTTCTGCCAGCGGTCAACCATATCCTTGCCTTCCTCGTCAATGTAATTTACGGGCAGGAAGCCTGCTTTTATATATGTTGCAAGGGCAGGCAGTCTTGCGTCACCCGTGAGCAGAAAGATTTTTTCTTTGCCGATTTCGGTCAGCTTTTTCAGCGAAAAATCCGCCATAAATTTGCCGAGTCCGAGCCCTCTGTACTCTGTTTTGCACGCAACCATATGGATGTAGCCCATACCCGTGCTCCACATATTCGGCACGACAGTAAAGGTTGCAACCTTTACGCCGTCGGGGCTTTCGATGAAATAGGTATCTCTGTACGGGTCGGGGCCGTCAATGTTGATAAGCTCGCAGTCGAAGCGTTCTCTTGCCGTAGCAGGGTCGATTAAGCCGTCCGAGCAAATCGAAATCCACCGGTCAATATCCGCTTCACTTGAAAATTTTGTCACCTTAAAGCCTTCTGGCAAGGTTAACCCCTTTACAACAGGAGAGAAGTTATACATTTTTAAACAGCTCATTTTTGTGCTCCTTTTGCTTCACCGACTGCACGCAGAAGCGAATCGGGATTGGTTGACGGCAGGTCGCAGGTGTAGTGCCAGATCATAACACCGCCAAAGCCGTTTTCCATTGCGTATTCTGTTTTGGCTTTCGTTACGTCGGGCGTGTTGAACCAGAACGATTTTTGCAGGGTCTCGTCATAATAGAAGTTGTTTTCGTCGAGCTTGTCGTAGTAGCCTATGTAATCGTACCAGTATGCGTCGTGGTCTGTGGGACGTGCGTAAAAGGGGAGACCGAAGTGCATCTTTTCGGGCGGTATACCCTTCATCGTTGCCTCGTGAGAAAGCTCGGTTGCACGCTCGAAGGTTGAGTGCTTGCCGTCAGCTTCGTCGTAGATGTCGTACATCATAAGCTCGAAATAATCTACCGCTTCAATGGCTTTTGTTTTGATGTTTGCGTTCCATTCGCAAACGGCAATGCCTATAAGCCTGTCGGGCATAACTTCGTCAAGACGAATAAGAAAGTCGCTGAATTTGTTCCAATGCTT
>JAFXCT010000059.1 GCA_017521365.1 Clostridia bacterium | reverse complement strand
CCGTTCCCTTCCATCCCGGTGCAGAAAGATACTTTAAAGAGGTTGGCGCAATCGCTGAATGAGCCATAAGCCCGGCTTCTTAAAAAGGTTAATCACAGCAGCCGTTTTAATGATATTCATTACAGCGGCTGCTGTATTTATGAAAACCGCTTCGGCGACATATCTGGTTTTATATAACGCCGATACCGGGGAGCGCTATATAACCGAAAAGGCCGAGGAGGGGATGATGTTTTCCGTTGAGTTTATCCACTCGGTAAACAAAACCCCGGTCAAGGATACTTTTATTATCGAAAGCGGAGAAATCCGTGCATATTCCACCACTTACCGTTCCTTCGGTGCAGGGGTACAGACTGCGCTTGAGGGCAACCAGAAAATGACCTATGACGAGCAGGGGAATATGATTATTACGGGCTACGATATTACTTACGACCCGTTGAGATACTGTGTCGGCACCGTGTCCGACCATATTCTCACCCTGGGCGGTGAAGAAATCAGCCTTCGCAATATGTGCGGCAGAAGCGAAAGAGTTGTTTTTGAAACCGTTACGGGATTTGAAATTCTGACGAAAGGAATGTAGTTTATGTCAGATGTAAACACCAAGCCGCTCGGTATGGCACCCGATGCGGATGAAGTTATTGATGTTGACAAATTGATGGCGGACTTCGATAAGGAGTCGAATACACGCCATTTCTCAGGTATATTTGAGAAGCTTATTAAAATAGGTATGGTGCTCTTTTCACTTTACGTTATTTTTGACGGGTGGACCGGCACTATGGAGGAAAGGCAGAAAATGTCGATATTTATCGGCATTATCGTGTTCATTGCCTTTATTCTCTACCCCGTAAGCAAGAAAGAAAAGAAAAGGCTCAATCACGTGCCTTTCTATGATTACATATTTGCGGTTGTCGGCTCGGGCGCCTTTTTCTACTACGCAATCAACTGCCAGGCTATTGTTGACAGAGCCTCCAGAATAAACGAGCTTGATATCGCCGTTGCAATTGTCGGTACAATACTGCTGTTTGAAGCGTGCCGAAGGGTTGTAGGCTTGCCGATTGTCTGCGTGTCTGCGGCGTTTATTGCCTATGCGTTTATCGTTGTTAACCGCAATCCGTTAAGGGTTATTATGTATAAGCTCTTCTATACCACCGAAGGTATTGCAGGTACACCTCTTAACGTCTGCGCATCGTTCATCGTTCTGTTTATAATTTTTGCTTCCTTCCTCGAGCAGTCGGGTATAGGCGCATTCTTCGTTGACCTTGCCAACTCAATCGCAGGTAAGGCTACGGGCGGCCCTGCAAAGGTTGCCGTTATCTCCAGCGCAATGGAGGGTATGTATTCAGGCTCATCCGTTGCCAATACCGTCGGCAGCGGCTCGGTTACGATTCCCACAATGAAGCGCTGCGGCTACAAGCCCGAATTTGCCGCCGCCGTTGAAGCGGCAGCCTCTACAGGCGGTCAGATTATGCCGCCGATTATGGGTGCGGCAGCCTTCCTTATGACCGAATACACGGGTATGCCGTATTCACAGATTATTATTGCGGCTATTCTTCCTGCCGTGCTTTACTTCACGGGCATCTTTATGATGATTCATTTTGAAGCCAAGAAGCTCGGCCTCAAGGGTCTTCCCAAGGAAGCTATTCCGAATTTCTTCAAGCTTGTTCTTACCAAGGGCTATCTGCTTCTTCCCGTTGTTGCCCTTGTTGTAGCAATGAATCACTTCTCACCTGCAAAGTCTGCAATTATTGCAATACTTTGCGCAATAGGCGTAAAGCTGGTTGAAGGTATTGTCAAATCAATCGCACACAAGAAGTTTGATTTTGATTTTAATCTCTATATCCAGTCACTTGCAAACGGCACAAAGAATGCTATCGGCGTTGCTCTTGCCTGTGCGGTTGCCGGCTGTATCTCCGCAATGGTGCAGCAGACGGGTCTTGCAAACGTGCTTTCTGCCCTTGTTCAGTCTGCCGCTCAGCTTCACCCGATTTTTGCACTTATGCTTACAATGCTTATGTGTATCGTTCTGGGTATGGGTGTTCCCACAACTGCCAACTACGTTATTATGGCGTCAATGGTTGCTCCCATTCTTATCCGCAGCCTCAGCCTTCCCATACTTGCGGCGCATATGTTTGTGTTCTACTTCGGTATCGTTGCCGATATTACTCCGCCCGTTGCTCTTGCGGCTTATGCAGGCTCAGCTATTGCAAAGTCAAATCCGCTTAAAACAGGCGTTACGGCAACACGTCTTGCCATTACGGCGTTTATCGTTCCCTATATCTTTGCCTTCAGCCCCGAAATGCTTATTGTCGGCTCCGACGCACCGTGGTACGAAATCGTGCTTCTCGTTGTAACGGCTGTTGCAGGTATCTTCATCATATCTGCCGGTATGGAAGGCTATCTTCTCAAAAATATGCCCTGGTGGCAGAGGGTTCTTGCTCTTGCAGGCGGCCTTTGTATGATTATACCCGGCATCACGACGGACGCTGTCGGCGTAGCAATTATCGTTGTGCTTCTTATCTTGCAAAAATTTACGGGTAAGAAGCCCGAAAAGAAAATAACGGCATAAACATTTTTAAGAGCACTTGCAAACAGCAGGTGCTCTTTGTTATAATCAAGAAAATACAGGAAAAGGGGAACAGCAATGAATTTCATAAAGTCAATTTTTGCTCTTGTTTTAAGCCTTGTATTAACCGCTTCTTCGTCGGCGTTTCCCGCAATTCCTCACGAGGAAGATTTCGTTCTTCAATGGTCGGATGAATTTGACGGCGACAGCGTTGACTTAACAAAATGGACCTGTAACTATAACGGTGAAGAAAACGTTTTGCGTAAGGGCGGTATATGGAACCCTGATTTTGCTACGGTAAAAGACGGCAACCTTCATATCCGCACGGAATATTTCCCCGAAGGCTATAACGGCAACGATATTCCCGGCTGGTACACAGCCCGTCTTAACTCTATAGACCGTTTTACCCAGCGTTACGGCTACTTTGAGGTCAGGTGTATTCTGCCCAAGGGCAAGGGTCTGTGGTCTGCCTTCTGGATGATGAGCCACGGCGTAGGCAATGTTGACGGCGGCGGTGTTGACGGTGCAGAGATAGATATTTTTGAATCCGCTTTCTACGACAGCCCCTCAATCTTCAAAAACCGTGTAAGCTCAAACATACACTACGACGGCTACGGCGAAGCACACAGGCAGAAAAATATCTGTAAGCCCTTTGTTTTTATTAATAACCCTTATGAGGAATACAACACCTACGGCCTTGAATGGAACGAGAACGAGTATATTTTCTATATCAACGGCATTGAAACTGGCAGAAGCGATTTCGGCGGTGTTTCTCAGGATGAGGAATGGCTTATTCTTTCCGTTGAGGTCGGCGGCGAAAACGGTGTCCCAGGTGAAAGCTGGGTCGGCGCTTCGATTGAAACCAATACCGAACCGCCTACGGATTTTATCGTTGACTACGTTAGGGTTTATCAGTATAAGGACTTGGTGGACTGATTATGACAAACGAACAGCATATAAAAAATCTCTCGGTGCCTTGCGGTAAAATTGACATTGTGCTTGATACGGATGCGTATAATGAAATTGACGACCAGTTTGCTATAGCGTATCTGCTTAAAAATAAGGAAAAGCTGAATACTGTTGCGCTGTATGCCGCACCGTTTTACAACAATAATTCCAACGGACCTGCTGACGGAATGGAAAAAAGCTACGACGAAATATTGATGCTTTTGAAGCTGGCAAGCGAAGAAAAGCCCGTTTTCAAAGGCGCAGACCGATATCTGCCCGACGAAAAAACGCCCGTTGTTTCTGCCGCCGCACTTGATTTAGCGGAAAAGGCGAGAGGGTATTCGCCCGAAAATCCGCTTTATGTTGTTGCAATAGGAGCAATCACAAATGTTGCTTCCGCTATTCTGATTGAGCCTGCCGTTAAGGAAAATACGGTTGTAGTATGGCTTGGCGGTCACGGCAGGCATTACCACGACACGGCAGAATTCAATATGAAGCAGGATGTTGCTGCCGCAAGAGTAGTTATGGGCAGCGGCGTGCCGTTTGTGCAGCTGCCTTGTATGGGGGTTGTAAGTGCCTTTTCCGTGTCAAAGCAGGAGCTCGAATACTGGTTTATCGCCAAAAATCCGCTGTCAGACTATCTTGCCCGAAATACAATAAAGGAAGCGGAGAGCTATGCTCACGGCAGAGCCTGGACAAGAGTTATCTGGGACGTTACTGCCGTTGCCTGGCTTCTCAATGACAATAACCGCTTTATGTATTCAAGAATTATCGGCACGGCCTTGCCTGACTATGACTGCAGATATGAAAGCGAAAACACGGATGTTTCAATGTGCTATGTCTATAACATAAAGCGTGATGAACTTTTAAATAACCTAATATCTGTATTGAATTCATAAAAAGAGAGCTGTCTTACACTGATAAGACAGCTCTCTTAATATATTAATATCAGTACAGGTCGCAGAGCAAGTCAACGCACTTGTCTATTCCCAAAGCGCTGCTGTTAAGGCAGATGTCGTAGTGCCTTGATTCACCCCACTCCATTTCGGTGAAGTGCTTATAATAATCGGCACGCTTCTTGTCTATATCCCGGATGAACTTTTCAGGTGAAACCTCGGGATGAAGCTGTGAAATTCTTTCAATGCGCTTATCCATATCCGAAAAGATGAAAACGTTAATAACATTCTCTCTGTCACGCAGGATATAGTCGGCACAGCGTCCGACAATAACGCAGGAGCCTTTTTCTGCAAGCTGCTTTATTGCCTTTACCTGTGCGTGCCATATAAGGTCGTTCTTCGTCATATTGCTGTAAAGGTTGTAAAGCGTGAAGTGAGAGGAAAGCTTGCTCAATGCGGAAAGATGCTCACCCTTTTCGATAATATCTTCCTCAAGCAAGCCGCTGTCAATTGAAGCCTGCTCAACGATTTCCTTGTCATAGCAGGGAATGCCGAGCTTTTCGGCAAGCTTTTCGCCGATTTCTCTGCCGCCGCTGCCGTATTCACGGCCTATTGTAATTATCCTGTTCTGCATAGAGTGCCTCCTTTTGGTATTTTTACCACTTGTTTTCCACGTATTCGCAGAAAGCGTACATATCCTTGATTTCAAGCTTTGTGCCGTCGTCAAGCGTTACGTCACCGCTCCAGTTGCCGTGCACCTGATGCGTGTGCATTCTTGCTACGCCGAGGTTTAAATCCGAATGGAAGTCAAAGGTCGGCTTCATTGTAAGGTTAAACCTGCCGTCCTCGGACTCAAACTGCCACTCCTGCATAAATTTGTCGGGCTTCGGGAAGATTTTAACGTCTACAGCGCCGAATTTGTGTGCCTTGCCGTCGTAGAAAAGGCAGGTTTCCGTGGCGTTGCTCTCGTCGCCGATTGCCCAGGTGATTTCAAAGCCGAAAAGGTGCTTTTCACCGTTTTCATCGGTTATGTAGCTTGAGCCGTTACCCCAGTACCAAACCATTTCGTGCGGAGTGTTTACACGGCCCCAGTCAAGTGCACAGAATGAGTCGTCCTTGCTGAATTTCCACTCTTCACCGTCAATCTTAAAGCTGCCTTCGCAGGGCATACAGTTTTGCTTGGTGGTCATAAAGTACTTTGTGCTGTCGCCCTCGAAGGGGAGTACGGTCGTGATGTTTTCAAGGCCGGGCATAATGTCCATTGTAAACTTACATTCAACCGTTTTGCCGCCCTTGAGCATCTTAAACCACAGCGTCCTCGTGGTTTCCTTGGTGTCAAAGTCAAACTCAGCCTTGCCTATTTTGTAGCCGAAGCGGTTGGGAACGTCGCCCTTTGCAGGCGGAACGTATTTGTCTTTGCCGCCAAGGTAAAGCTGAGTGGCGTCCATTATAAGCTTGCCGTTTACAAGGTCAATCAGCTTTGCAGCAATGAAGCCGCCAACGTTGATGTTTGCAAAATTTATCTGCACCATATACTTGCCGTCGGAAACCTGATAGAAATCCCATTCCTTGCGGCTCATAAGGCGTGCCTTTACAAGGTTGCGGTCGTAATCAAAAACATTTTTTCTTGCCCAGCCCTTAGCCTGTAAAGTGCCGTCTGCGGCAAGGAGAGGAGTGCTCTTGGTGTATTCTGTCTGCTTGGATTTATTTTTCCATTCTCTGAAGCTTTTATAGGTTCTCGGGATTTCACTCATATTAAATTCTCTCCTTTGTTGTAAGTGAGTTAATTTTATTACATTGTAACAGAAAACATATAGAAATTTCAATATCCTTTGTTAATTTCCTTGAGTTATTACTTGAAAAATGCTATAATTTTGTAAATTTTAGTTTATACTGTTTGAAAAAAACGGAGGATTCTTATGAAAACTGTACTTTGTCTGCTTCAGGCACTTTTGTTTGTTGTTTCGTCCTTTGCTGTGCCGGACTCTAACTTTAAGGTGTGGGTTGACCGTGCAGCAGTCGGTCTGACATCTGTCACAGACCTGACTTTTGATTCAATTGAAGCGCAAGAGCTTGATGTGACCGAGTCTGAAAAACAGCTCTGTCGTACCTGGTTTGAGGAAAACGTACTCTCTGTGAAAACCCCTGCTTACACATTTTCGGTAGGCGGTAAGGATTTCAGAAAAAATATTAACGATTGGGATTTTTCTTTTACTGAAGAAAGCGAAGTCGGGGCTGTTTACACAGGCGGTAAAACTACATATATCACGGTTTCACACAAAAAGAGCGATATTTCGGCAACTGTTGAGGCCACAATTTACGAAGATAACGCATCCTGTGACTGGACGGTTTATATAAAAAATAACGGCTCTGCCAATTCTCCTCAGTTGACGGGCTTTTATGCAATAGACTCAAAGCTTCCTACGGGCAGAAAAGCGGATGTTTATTGCACCAACGGTTCATTTGCCGAGGCTGACGATTTTGAAACAATGAAATCGGGACTCAGCCTTTTGCCTATGGTTTTCACAGCAAACGGCGGCAGAACCGAGTCGTTCCTGCCTTATTTCAATATTCACGGCGAAGACGGCGGAGCAGTCTTGGCTGTCGGCTGGTCGGGTCAGTGGTACACATCGCTCTCACAGACTCTTAACGGCACAAAGGTGAAGGCAAAGCAGCAGACCCTCAAAGGTTATCTTCTGCCGGGTGAGGAAGTTCGTTCGCCGCTTGTTTCACTGACCTTCTATGATTCCGATAACGCTATTAAAGGCTTTAATGTTTTCAGACAGTTTACGATAGACTGTGTTTATCCCGAAGGCACAAAGCAGGTTGTAACAACCGGTATTGCCGTTGAGTCTCCCGGTGTTACTGAAGAGCAGGTTATTCAGAATGTTAAAAATATTCCCGAGGAATGGACACCTTCGCTCGATTATGCGTGGGTTGATGCAGGCTGGTATCCGTTGAGAAACAACTGGAGCGACAGCGTAGGCAACTGGTACGCAGACCCCGAACGCTTCCCGAACGGCCTGGGCGAAATATCCCGACATCTTCAGGAGCGTGGAATGGGGCTACTTGTATGGTATGAAATTGAGCGCTGCTGCAAAGATACGGCAGTATATAATGACTGCATAAAGCACGACGGCTGGCTTCTTATCAATGAAGATAATGATGAGGCAAACGCAGTCAACTTCGCAAATGAAGATGCTTGTGAATATATTACAAACCTGATGCTTGACTCCTTACGCTACAATGGAGTTACGTGTCTGCGAATGGACAGTAATTTTACTCCGCTGCCTCTTTGGGAGCAGGCGGATAAGGCTTGGGCAGACGGCAGAAAAGGCATAACAGAAAACCACTATGTAACAAATCTTTACGGCTTTCTGGATACTCTGCTGGAAGAAATTCCGGGGCTTAAAATTGATATGTGTGCCTCGGGCGGCAAACGCCTTGATATTGAAATGAGCCGAAGAAGTATACCGCTGTGGAGAACTGACTACAACTGTATGGACGGTGAAGGAAATTCAAAGCCCGATATAATAGAAGCTACTCAGGCACATACCTACGGCATTTCTTTCTGGTATCCTTATAACGGTACCTGTGCCTATGTCGAGGGTGAGTACGCAACCCGTACAAATATAATTTCCTGCTCACAACGCCTTGAGTATTATGACATAAGACCGTATATGGTCGGCAACTACTATCCGCTTACATATGGCGGTATGGATACATCAAAATACCATGCAATGCAGTTTGATACCGATGCAAGCGAAGGTATGGCACTTATCTATAAGCGTGAGAATGTCAGAAATAATATATACACTTTAAAACTCAACGGCCTTGACAGCGATACCGTTTATACGCTTTATGATTACGATAAGCCCGAAACTGTCTACGAAATGACGGGTGAACAGCTTATGAGCGAAGGACTTGACCTTACAATAAACGATACACCCAAGGCGGTTATAGTGCTGTATTCGGCAGTTAAGTAAAATAAAAGATTTTGCTTAAAGAGAATAAACTGCTTGACAAACAATTTTAACAAATATATAATATTTTTGTTAAATTGTGACAGGTTAACAAATATTTTAAGGAGGTTTTCAAATGTTACAATTGTTGAAGCTCAACTTCATCGACTGGATTGCATTCAAAGATGTTTTCCCCTTCGGCGAAGGTGACCTTTCTCTGGCTGAATTTGCTGCTCAGTATGCAGACGTTCAGACAAACTGGGCATATACATATGCCGCAATTATCGGTATCATCATTCTTCTTATCAAGAAGAACAAAAAGTGGTTCTGGTATCTGTTCCTTGCACTATACGCAATTATGTCCGTCACATCCGTTGGTATGCACACAGCTAACTACGGCGAGTTTGAGCCCGGTGTGCTTACAACCAAGCTGCTTGCAAGCTTTGTCGATATGACCTTTACCGAGCTTGTTGCGTGGTGCGGTGTCTGCAGCTTTGCTTTGGAGTTCTATCAGACCCCCGAAACACGGAAAAAACGTAATTTGTTCTTAATTGCGGTTACCGTGTTTGCTGCAATTGTCATCGGTATTCTTGCATACGAAGTATTCGTAATTCACGACCGTCCGCTTTATTTCTTCGGCGGTAACGGTGCTCCCATGGACGGTAAGACAAAGGGTATGTCCATAGCCGAGCTTGGCTGTGTTATCACTGTTGCTCCTATCCTTTACCTTCTTGCAGACAACTTCAGGAAGATGCGTGTCAACGAGCGTGCTCTCCTTATCCTTGCTATCGGTATTATGGCAATTTCTGCTGTTATCACAGCAATGTGGGGCGACAACGAAATCGCAAACTTTGCTCTGGGTAACTTCCAGGGTCACTCCACATGGCATATGCTTTGCGCTCTTGTTGAGCTTGTTGTTGTATTCTGGGTTGACCAACGAACAGTCAACCAGGACAAGGAAAAGCTTCTAAAAGAAGCAGCAAAGGAAACCTCCAAGGTCGCATAAACTGAATTTAACCGCTCATCGTCAGGTGGGCGGTTTTTTCGTGCTTGCTTTTGATGCTTTTTTCTGATGTGTCATTGACTTTTTGCTTATATATGTTTTATACTTTACTCATCCTTTTTCGGAGGTAATACCAATGATAAAAAACGCAAGAGATGCAGGTGCGGATAATTTTACACCGTCCGTTCCGCAGTATTTTTCGTGGATTAACAACACAAACGAGGGCTCAACCGAGGAGCACACTCTTGTCAATCTTGACTTTTTCAGATACTTAAAAGACACCTACGGTATGAGTATTAAAATATACGCGTGGGATGCAGGCAATTTTGACGGCGCAAGCGAGGGCTACGGCGACCTCAACGGTGAAAAATTCCGCTCACAGTACCCCGAGGGTTATAAGAAAATTGTAGAAAAAGCTAAGGAAATGGGAATTCGTCTCGGCCTTTGGGGCAGTCCCGACGGCTACGGTGATACTGAGGAAACACAGAAGGGACGCTTCGATTTCTTTGTTCACCTTTGCAAGGACTACGATTTCGGCCTTTTCAAGCTGGACGGTGTCTGCGGTCATCTGCGCCCCGAAAAGGCAGGCATCTTTGCGGATATGCTAAAGGAGTGCCGTAAGTATTCACCCGACCTGATTGTTCTCAACCACCGCCTTGAGTTTTATGAGGCTGAAAAGCACATCACAACCTACCTCTGGAACGGCACGGAAACCTATGTTGATATTCTTTCCTGCAATGCCAATACCGCTATGCACCACAGAGGCTTTATGTTTGAAAGAGGTCATACGGACAATCTCGAGCGCCTTGCCGAGGACCACGGCGTGTGTATCTCCTCAAATATCGATTATTTTGAGGACGAACTGATTTATCAGGCTTTCAACCGTTCTCTCATACTTGCTCCCGAAATTTACGGCAATCCGTGGCTGATGCGTGACGATGAGCTGCCGAAGCTTGCAAGAATTTATAATCTCCACGGCAGAAATGCTGAAATCCTCGTAAACGGTATGCTTCTGCCCGAAAGCTTTGGTGCCAACGCCTGTGCAAGAGGCAGTAAAACAAAGCGCTTCATTTCAACGGGCAACAATTCGTGGGAGACGAAGAAAATAACCTTTACTCTCGGCGAAGAAATAGGACTTGATACCGATAAAACCGTTCAGGTGAATATCCACCACCCGTATGAGGAATATCTCGGTGAATATAGGGCAGGAGATAAGGTGGAAATCGACCTTATGCCCTTCAGAGCAACACTCGTTGAGGTTTCCGTTGTTGATGAGGCCGAGCCGATGCTCACAAGCTGTAAATATGAAATAGTCAAAGAAAACGAAAACGGAGTGCCCGTCGAGGTTAAAATTCTCACCTGCAGCGGCGGTGACATAAACCTTATAAATAAAGGTAACGAGGCGTTCTTTGTGCACGCAGAAAAGTGCGATACTGCCGAAAAGGCGCCCGTTTATCTCGGCGAGCTTACCGAATGTGAAAAAGTGCCCGCAAACGGTGAAGAGCTTTACGAAACGGCAATGTACGCAATTTCCAACGATGCTCTTGAGGCGCGCAGTATTCTTCGCTCGGGTGAAACGGAAATTCCCGAGGTTAAGGCGGCAAGAGACGCTTTCTTCGGTCAGCCTCATTACAAACTGCGCGGCTGTGAAGCCAAAAATATGTTTGACGGCAAGCCCGATACGTTTTACGATTCGCAGAGCAAAACCTACTGTGACAATAATCTGAGGATTAACAACGGCTGTCTGCGTGTTGATTTCGGTGCGGAATACGACTGCGACAGCGTTGAAATTGAATTTTTCAGCGGCGATTACCCGACAAGGGAGGTTGCTGTGCAGAATTTACCGCTCGTTGCGGAATGTTCGTGCGACCTTAAAAAATGGAGCGCTTCCGATACGGTCAGTACAAGCGTTTCGGATGATGATTTTACCGCAACCATAATAAAGTATACGGCACACACGCTTTATAACCTTCACGGTAAAAAAATAACCGCAAGCTATAACATAAACGGTAAAATCCGCTATCTGCGTATCGAAAACCCCGTTGACAGAATTTACGCTGTAAGGCTTATAAAGGACGGCAGGGAAATCAAAACCGATGTTCTTTGCGCCAACAATATGCAGGCTCATCCCCGTCACAAGAAAATCAACCTTTCAAAAAGCGGCGAATTCACTCTGCCCGAATACCGAAGCGGTGCAAGGCTTACCGTTGCTGTCAACGGCAAGCACGGCGAAGAATGTGTTTACTGCGTGGCCGAAATCGGCGATAAACGCTTCGGCTTCCCCGAAAGAGCGCCCGATTACAAGGCAAACCAGTGGGAGCACAGGGTCTGCGGCTCTGATAAGAATAATACCTTCTTTTTGCCCTTACCCGACGGTATGGCAGGGGAAACGGTGAAGATTTATACGCTGTTTACCGACAGAGGTAAAGGCGAAAAGGCAAAATGCGATATCTACATCTGTGAAAAGCATTAAGAATTCAAATAGCCTCTCTGCTTAAACTCAAGCAGAGAGGCTGTTTTTGCGGTTATTTAATATTGAATAACTGTTTGGCGTTGAGCGTTGCCGTGTTGATGATTTCCTGTGCCGTTGTATTTCGGAGTTCGGCGATTTTTTCTGCCGTGTGGGCTATGAGCGCTGAATTATTGCGCCTTCCTCTGAACGGAACGGGTGTCATATAAGGGCAGTCTGTTTCAAGCAGAAGCTTGGAAATATCAAGGCTTGCGGCAACCTCCTGCGGCTTGCGTGCGTTTTTGAACGTTACACTGCCGCCCAGACCGATGTAAAAGCCGATATCCGTCAGTTGCTTTGCGGTTTCGACACTGCCCGAAAAGCAATGCATTACGCCCTTGGGCCTGTGCTTTAAAATCAGTTCAAGGCAGTCGGCGTGAGCCTCTCTGTCGTGCACGATTACGGGCAAATCAAGCTTTTTTGCAAGCAGAATCTGCTTTTCAAACCACTCAAGCTGCATTTCCTTTGGCGTGTAGTCGTAGTGGTAATCAAGCCCGATTTCGCCGATTGCCACAACCTTTTCGTGGCTCGCCAGCTTTTCAATCTGCTCTAAGGCATCTGCTTTTTCTTCTGCTGCGTTCTGCGGATGAATACCGACGGCTGCATAGATTTTGCTGTATTTTTCGGTAAACTCTATGCTTTTTTTACTACTTTCAACGGTACAGCCGCAGTTGATGATACCGCTCACACCATTTTCAAACATTTCGTCAAGCAGGGAAAAACGGTCCTCATCAAAGCTGTCATCATCGTAATGTGCGTGTGTGTCAAAAATATTTTCGTACGTCATCTGATTTTTGCACCGGGCTCAAGGTAGTCAACGAATACAACCTTTACGTCGTCCTCACCGCCGGCAAGAATCATACCTCTGCTTTCAACACCGCAGAGTGTAGCGGGCTTGAGGTTTGCAACAACGATAACGTTGTGACCGATAAGCTCTTCAGGCTTGTAGTAAAGGGCAATGCCGCTTGCAACCGTACGGGGTGTGCCTGTGCCGTCGTCAAGGGTGAGCTCAAGCAGCTTCTTTGCACGTTTTACGGGCTTGCAGTCAACAATCTTTGCAACTCTTAAATCAACCTTTGCAAAATCGTCAATTGCAATGGGCTCCATTTCTTCAAAAGCGGGCTTCTTTTCTTCTTCGGCGGCTGCCTTGGCGGCGTTTTCTGCCTCGATTTCGGCGAGCAGCTTTTCTGTATCAATTCTGCCGAAGAGGGGAGCAGACTCGCCCATAACAGTACCGGCAGGTGTTGCACCGAAGGCCTTAAGGCTCTCATAAGTGTCAACTGAACAGCCAATCTGAGCAAGAATCTTCTCAGCCGTTTCGGGCATAAAGGGCTTGAGCTGTACCGCAATAAAGCGGATGCTTTCAATCAGGTTATACATAACCGTGCCGAGACGCTCTTTCTTTGCCTCGTCCTTTGCAAGTGCCCAGGGCATCGTTTCGTCAATATATTTGTTGGAGCGCTTGGCAACTGCCATTACCTCGTTAACGGCATCGGCAATGCAGAAGCTGTCCATCTTCTTGGCGCATTTGCCTACGGATTCAAGCGCAACCACCTTGAGCTCATCGTCAAGTGCCTCGGGCGCAGTCGGAGCGGGAAGCACGCCGTCAAAATACTTCTTGACCATAGCAACACTGCGGTTTACAAGGTTGCCGAGTGTGTTTGCAAGGTCGGAATTATAGCGCTCAATAAGCGTTTCATAGGTGAGTGAGCCGTCTGCGGCGTGGGGCATTTCGGCAAGCAGATAGTACCTTACGGCATCAACGCCGAAGCGGTCTGCAAGGACGTCTGCGTAAATAACGTTGCCTCTTGATTTTGACATCTTGTCTGCGCCGACCATCAGCCACGGGTGGCCGTAAACCTGCTTGGGCAGGGGCTCACCGAGAGCCATAAGCATAATCGGCCAGTAAATTGTGTGGAAACGCACGATATCCTTGCCGATGATGTGAACGTCTGCAGGCCAGTACTTTTTGTACTGCTCGCTGCTGCCGTCGGGGTCGTAGCCGAGGCCAGTGATGTAGTTTGAAAGCGCATCAATCCAGACATAAATAACATGCTTATCGTCAAATGTTACGGGAACACCCCATTTGAAGCTTGAACGGGAAACGCAAAGGTCCTGAAGACCGGGCTTGATAAAGTTGTTGAGCATTTCTTTTTTGCGGCTTTCGGGATAAATGAAGTTGGGATTTTCTTCAATATACTGTTCAAGCTGCTTCTGATATTTGGAAAGGCGGAGGAAATATGTTTCTTCCTTTTCTCTTCTTACTTCTCTGCCGCAGTCGGGGCATTTGCCGTCAACAAGCTGGCTGTCCGTGAAGAAGCTTTCGCAGGGTACGCAGTACCATCCCTCATAAACACTCTTGTAAATATCGTCCTGGTCGTACAGCTTCTTGAAAATCTTCTGTACGCATTTTTCGTGTTCTTCATCTGTAGTGCGGATGAATTTGTCGTATGTCGTGTTGAGTCTGTCGCAGATGTCCTTGATTTCGCCTGCAACCTTGTCAACGTATTCCTTCGGGGACACACCCTCTGCCTTAGCGTATTCTTCTATCTTCTGGCCGTGCTCGTCCGTGCCGGTCTGAAAGAAAACGTCATAGCCCTGCATTCGCTTGAAGCGGGCAATAGCATCCGTTAAAACAATTTCGTAGGAATTTCCGATGTGGGGCTTGCGTGAAGTGTACGCAATAGCCGTTGTGATGTAATATGGCTTCTTTGACATAGTGTTTTTACCTCCTGTTACCATATTTTTAATACAATCCTAAACATTATACCATATTTTCACAAAATTACAACACCTTTTACTGTTACTTATATTAATTATTATTGTTGACATAGCGGATAAATAGGTTTATAATTTTACAGAATAAAAATAATGGAGGTTTATCAGAATGCTTGAATTTGTAAGTTTTGTCAGAAGCTCTTTCCTTTTCAAGGGTGTAGCGGCTCTTATTTCGGTGCTGCTTACCTTAAATCTTTCCGTAAACTCTATGGTTAATAACGACGAATCACTTGACCCCGGCGATTACGATAACGTTATCCTTATGATTGGCGACGGTATGGGCTACAACCATCTTTACTGGATGGAGCAGGAATACGATGTTGATGCCAATATTTTTGAAATGGCAGATTTTGTCGGCTCCTCAAAAACACAGTCCTCCAGCGCATACGTAACCGACTCTGCGGCAGGCGGCACGGCTCTTGCCTGCGCTACACGTACAACCAACGGTGCTATCGGCGTATTCCCGCAGGACCAGTACGCAGCATATTATTATGCACAGAATCTCTGTGAGCTTGCACAGTCCTACGGTAAAATGACGGGTGTTGTCACTTCCGACGAAAACTCCGGTGCAACCCCTGCTTCCTTCTCTGCTCACGTTTTCGACCGTGACGAGGACCAGGAAATCACAAGACAGCAGATTGAAGAATCAAAGCACGACCTTATCTGGGCAGCAGACAACGGCCTTGTTACCGACGAGTGGGCAGACGAGTACGGCTGGACTCTCGTAAACAACACCGCTGAATTTGAAGCCCTTGAAGAGGGTGAGCGTTCCTTCGGTGCCTTCCCCGGCAACCTCTGGAATACCGACACGGGTGCGGATTCTCCCAACCTTTCCACACTTACGGCAAAGGCTATTGATATGCTTGATGACGATGAGGACGGCTTCTTCCTTATGGTTGAGGGCGCACACATTGACAAGCACTCCCACAGCAACGACGAAGAGAATATGAAGAAGGCTGCTTACGAGTTCGATATGGCTTGTAAGGCTGCTATTGAGTACGCAAAGGCAGACGGCAACACGCTTGTTGTTATTACTGCTGACCACGAAACTGGTGCAATCTCACTTGAGGACGACGGCTCCTTCAAGTTCAACTCCGGCTCACATTCCGGTGTTCCCGTTCCGCTTGCTGTTTACGGCTCCGACAACTTTGTACAGAACGGCGAAGAAATCAAGAACAAGGAAGTTGCACGCCGTCTTGCAATGGCTATGGGTGCAGCCCCCAACGAGTTCCCCGTAGCAGTTGCTGTTGAATAATTAATAAAGGACTGGACTTTTACTTTGACAGAAATTATCAAGGCCGATGCGGCTAAAGAATTTGATGCCTTTGTGGCAAGCCACCCCAAGGGTCATTTTATGCAACAGAGCGCATGGGCAAAGGTTAAAAATAATTGGATTTGGCGCGGCATAATCTGCCGTGATTCCGACGGAAATATCAAGGGCACAATGGCGGTTATCATCCGCCGTCTGCCCGGCGGTATTCCTTTCAGTATGCTTTATGCTCCCAGAGGCCCTGTATGTGATTTGCACGACAAGGCTGTGTTTGCGGCTCTTATGGACGGCGCAAAGCAGCTCGCCAAGGAATTCGGCGGCTACGTACTGCAGGTTGATACCGACACGAAGGTTGACGATACCGAGTACGAAAAAATTGCCGTTGATTACGGCTTTAAGGTCGGCGAGCGCTCAAAGAATTTCGAGGGTATTCAGCCCCGCTTCGTAATCCGTCTTGATGTTGACGGCAAAACCGAGGATGAGGTTTTTGCCTCCTTCCACTCACGCCACCGTTACAAGGTGCGTGTTGCCAAGAAGAACAACGTTGAGGTTGTAATCAAGGGCGCAGAGGCGGCTGAAGAATTCCACAAAATTATGATTGAAACGGGCGAGAGAGACAATTTCTCAATCCGTCCCGCAGATTATTTCAGACGTATGGTTGAGGCCTACGGTGACGATGCCAGAATTTATATGGCATACAGCGACGGTAAGGCAATCGCAGGCACTCTTGCGCTTCATTGCGGCGATAAGGTTTGGTATCTCTACGGCGCTTCCTCCAACGAAGAGCGCAACAAGATGCCCAACTACCTTCTCCAGTGGGAGATGATTCGCTGGTCGGTCGAGCTCGGCTGCCGTATTTACGATTTCAGAGGCATTTCGGGCGACCTTGACGAAAACAATCCTCTCTACGGTCTTTACCGCTTCAAGAAGGGCTTCTGCCCCGAAATTACCGAATTCATAGGCGATTTCTACTATGTCTATAATCCCCTTGTTTACAAGGGAATGGAGCTTGCACAGAAGCTCCGTAAGAAGCTCAGATATGTCTATAATTCCCTTGTTTACAAGGGAATGGAGCTTGCTCAGAAGCTCCGCAAGAAGCTCAGAAAGGGTCATTAAGCCTTGAGATACGTTGTACAAAAAGAACTGATTGTTTCCAACCTCAACAAAATGCGTGCTCATTGTCCGACAGCAGAGGTTATCTGTGTTGTCAAGGGTAACGGCTACGGCCTCGGCCTTGTTGATATGGCAAAGCTCCTCACCGAAAACGGTGCGGCAACGCTTGCCGTTTCCCGTGTTGACGAGGCACGGGCTTTGCGAGAAAACGGTATTGAGAGCAATATTCTGCTTCTCTCGCCTCCGTTTGATGAGGCAAGTGCAAAAACCGTTGTTGAGCTGAATATCATCGCAACGGTTGACAGCCTGCTTACCGCTCAGCTTCTTGACAAGGCGGCAGGGGATGCCGGCAAAAAGGCGACAGCCCACATTATGCTTGATACGGGCTTCGGCCGTTTCGGCTTTATGCCGGGCGAGGAAGAAGACATAATCAAAGCGTATAAGTCGTGTGAGAATATCTGCTTTGAGGGTATTTATTCACATTTCTACAACGCATTTTCTTCAAGCTCCGACTCTGTAAAATTACAGGTAAGCCGTTTTAACTCTATGGTTTCTGCCGTTGAAGCGGCAGGCTGTATGGGGTTAAAGAAGCATATCTGCTCATCTGCGGCGGCAGTCAAGTACCCCGAGTATCATTTTGATGCCGTGCGTCTCGGCTCAGCCCTGCTTGGCAGAATTGCCGTTCCGAATACCGTCGGACTTGAAAAGGTCGGCTTTATGGAGTGTGAGATTATATCAATCAAAACTCTGCCGGCAAACCACTTTGTCTGTTACGGAGAAGCGTACAAGACCACCCGTGAAACAAGGGCGGCTGTTGTGCCGCTCGGTGTTTGCGACGGCTACGGCCTGAGCAAAACAGAGGTTGCTTTCAATTCTTCGGATAAGGTCAATTCTTTGCTTCGTAAGGTCAAGCACTTCGGAGCAGACCAGACACTTTCCGCTGTTGTAAACGGCAAAAGGGTCAGCGTTATCGGCAAGGTCGGTCTGACCGACTTGATTCTTGACGTAACGGGTGTTGACTGTGCCGTAGGCGATGTTGCTGCGTTTGAGTTTAATCCCACGCTTGTCAACGACAGCGTAAAGAAGGATTTTGTTTAATATTATGCGGGCAGCCGTTTTTCCGGCTGTCCCGTTTTCACTATTATATGTCAGAGGAGAAGCGAAAGATTTTTTCGCAAAAACTTAAATTATGGCTAAGGATTTTCTTGAAAAAGCCGTTGCGGCTGTGCCGAGCAAGCGTCAGCTTGACTGGATGAAGGTTGAATATGCCGGTCTTATAAATTTCGGTATGAACACCTTCAGCGGCAGAGAATACGGTACCGGCTTTGAAGAGGTTGACCTGTTCAACCCCACCGCATATAAGCCCGAGCAATGGGTGAAGGTTGCCAAGCTCAGCGGTATGAAGGCTCTCGTGCTCAATGTAAAGCATCACGACGGCTTCTGCCTCTGGCCGACGAAACACACCGATTATTCCGTCAAAGCCTGTCAATGGATGGACGGAGAGGGTGACGTTGTTGCCGATATCAGTAGCCTTTGCGCAAAGCACGGACTTAAGTTCGGTATCTGTATTTCTCCGCTTGATTTGCACGAGGAAAGCTTCGGCAGCGGCAAGGAATACGATAAGTTTTTTATGAATCTGCTTGAGGAGCTTCTTACAAATTACGGTGAGCTCTACTGCGTGCGCCTTGACGGTGCAACGGGTGAGGGCAGAGGCGGCAAGGTACAGCAGTACGACTGGTCAGCCTATTTTAAGCTCATACGCCGTCTTCAGCCCAATGCGGCAATTACCAATTGCGGCCCCGACGTGCGCTGGTGCGGTAACGACAAGGGTGTCTGCCGCATAAGCGAGTGGAGTGTTGTGCCCTCGCACTACAGACTGTTTGATGATGAAACCTGCGAGTATATTCCGTCCAAGCATACACCCGATTATACTCAGCCGGATATAGGCAGCATCAAGAAAATCAAGAAGTTTGACGATTTCGTTTTTTACCCGGCAGAGGTTTGTATTCCGATGCGTGACGGCTGGTTTTACAAAAAAGCGCAGGATTTGTCAATCAAACCGCTATCCAAGCTTGAAAAAATCTATGCCGGCTCCGTAGGTGCAAACGGCTCTATGCTTGTGGGTCTGTCTCCGCAGCCCGACGGTATGATGAACGAAAAGGACGTCGAAACCCTTATGACCTTCGGTGCCGTGCTTTCGCTTCATTTTGAAGATAATCTTGCACTCGAGTCTTCAATGCAGGGTAACTGTCAGCTTGACGAGCTTCATTCAGCTACTCGTGCTCTGCCAGATAAGCAGGGCTACTGGCATTCGGGCTATAACACGAAAAAGCCCGAGCTTATACTCGATATGGGTGACGATTACGACGTTGACCGTGTCGTACTTAAGGAGAATATTGAAACAGGCCAGCAGATTGAGGAATTTACTCTGTATGCTGAACAGGAAGGTAAATGGAAAAAGGTTGCCGAGGACACGGTTATCGGCACGAAGCGCCTTTGCGAGTTCAAATACCACATTAGAACACGAAGGCTTAAATTAGTAATTGAAAAGCACAGAGGCTTTGCTACAATACAGAGCTTTGAAGCTTATTAATTCAAATATCTGTAGTATATGAAAGGATGATTTAAAATGGATGTTATTATGGCTTTGAGTACGCTTGCCTGTGCGCTTCTTGCACTGGGCTTTGCCGGCTTTAAAGCGTACAAGGTACTTAAGTTTGAACCCGGTACGGAAAGAATGAGGCAGATTTCAGGCTTCGTTCGTACAGGTGCTTCGGCATATCTCAAGCGCCAGTACAAAATCGTCGGTATTTTCTTTGTAGGTATGTTTGCCGTAATTGTTGCAATGGCGGCTATGGGTGCGCTTACGTGGTTTGTGCCCTTTGCTTTTGTTACCGGCGGCTTTTTCTCCGGCCTTTCGGGCTTTATCGGTATGACTATTGCAACCCGTTCAAACGCAAGAACGGCGCAGGCGTGCAGCAACAGCCTCAACAGGGGACTCAACGTTGCCTTTTCCGCAGGCTCCGTTATGGGCTTTACGGTTGTCGGTCTCGGTCTGCTCGATATTTCAATATGGTTCATACTGCTTAAATACGTGTTTAAGCTTGAGCTTGCAGAGATTACCTCGGCTATGCTTACCTTCAGTATGGGTGCGTCTTCAATGGCGCTGTTTGCCCGTGTCGGCGGCGGTATTTTCACCAAGGCGGCTGACGTCGGCGCCGACCTTGTCGGTAAGGTAGAAGCAGGTATTCCCGAGGATGACCCCAGAAACCCTGCCGTTATTGCGGATAACGTCGGCGATAACGTAGGCGACGTTGCAGGTATGGGCGCCGACCTCTATGAATCCTACGTAGGCTCTATTATTTCCTGTTCAGCACTTGGCGTAGTTGCTTTCGGCGATATCAAGGCTATGGCTGTGCCGCTGCTTATTTCGGCACTCGGCGTGGTTGTGTCTATTTTCTGTACGTATCTCGTACGTACCAAGGAAAGCACGGAGCAGAAGAGTTTGCTCAAGGCACTTCGCAGAGGTACAAACACTTCCGCTGTTATAATTGCCGCACTCGCTTTCCCCGTTATCTGGTTTATCCTCGGTAAAGAAAACATCGGCGTTTATTTTTCAATGATTTCGGGTCTTGCAGCCGGTGTTCTCATCGGTGCATCTACCGAATATTTCACCTCCGACACGTATAAGCCCACCAAAAAGCTTGCGCAGACTGCTTCTACGGGCACGGCAACAATCGCAATCAGCGGTATCAGCCTCGGTATGCTTTCCACGGCTCTGCCGATAATTATAGTTGCAGCCTGTGTAATGATGGCTTTTGGCTTTGCAGGCGGCTTTGCAAATGCTTCAAACGGTCTTTACGGTATTGCCGTTGCCGCTGTCGGTATGCTTTCAACGCTCGGTATCACCCTTGCAACCGATGCTTACGGCCCCATTGCCGATAACGCAGGCGGTATCGCCGAAATGACGGGTATGGACCCCAAGGTCCGTGAAAGAACCGATGCTCTCGATTCACTCGGCAACACAACGGCTGCTACCGGTAAGGGCTTTGCAATCGGCTCAGCCGCACTTACCGCACTTGCTCTTATCGCCAGCTATGTTGAAAAGGTCAAGGAAGTTGGCGGTGCGGATATTCAGATTGATATGAGCCTTATGAACCCCACCGTTCTCACGGGTCTGCTTATTGGTGCGGCACTTCCCTTTATCTTTGCCGCTCTTACAATGGAATCCGTCGGCAAGGCTGCAAGAAGCGTTGTCGTTGAGGTACGCAGACAGTTCAAGGAAATCAAGGGTCTGCTTGACGGTACGGGCGAGGCTGACTATGCTTCCTGCGTTGACCTTTGCGCAAAGGCAAGCCTTAAGGAAATGATTCTTCCCACAATCGTTGCCGTTGCCGCCCCCATAGCGGTAGGTATGATACTCGGCTATAACGGCGTTATCGGTATGCTTGCAGGTGCAACAGCAACCGGCTTCCTTATGGCTGTATTTATGTCAAATTCAGGCGGTGCGTGGGATAACGCAAAGAAGCACATTGAAACGGGTGTTCTCGGCGGTATGGCAGCGACGCACATAAGGCGGCTGTTGTAGGGGACACGATAGGCGACCCCTTCAAGGATACCTCCGGCCCGTCTATCAATATCCTCATCAAGCTTCTTTCCGTTGTTTCAATTGTCTTTGCAGGTATTGTAGTTAAGTACCACCTGTTCTGATTTAAAAACGGAGTGTGCTTAGAATTTTATAATTCACAATCAAAAAACGTCCGAAGCAGTTGCTTTTCTGCTTCGGACGTTGTGTTGTTTATCAGCTGTTTATGCGTTTGTTTTTTCAAACTGGCTGTTGTAAAGGTTTGCGTAAAATCCGCCGAGTGCCATAAGCTCTTCGTGGTTGCCCTGTTCAACAATATCGCCGTTGTTCATACAGAGTATAAGGTCGGCATTGCGTATTGTAGAAAGTCGGTGAGCAATAATGAAGCTCGTTCTGCCCTTCATCAGGTTATCCATTGCCTTCTGAATAAGAATTTCCGTTCTCGTGTCAACCGAGCTTGTTGCTTCGTCAAGAATGAGTATCTTCGGGTCTGCGAGAATTGCTCTTGCAATTGTGAGCAGCTGCTTCTGACCCTGCGAAATATTGGTTGTTTCCTCATTCATCATCATCTGATAGCCTTCGGGCAGGGTGCGTACAAAATGGTCAACCTGAGCCGTTTTTGCGGCCTTTATAACCTCTTCATCGCTTGCGTCGAGCTTGCCGTAGCGGATGTTTTCCATAATCGTTCCGCTGTAAAGCCAGGTGTCCTGAAGAACCATTGCAATTTCCTGCCTCAGGTCGTGTCTGTCAAAGTCCGTAAGGTTGTGCCCGTCAATGAGAATTCTGCCGCCTGTCAGCTCGTGGAAGCGCATAATAAGCTTGACCATCGTGGTCTTGCCTGCACCCGTCGGGCCGACAATTGCAATTTTCTGACCGCTTTTTACCTTTGCGGAGAAATCGTTGATAACAATTTTGTCCGTGCCCTCGTAACCGAATTTTACGTGGTCAAAGGTAATGTTGCCTTCAATTTCAACATCGGAAACCTTAAGCGTTGCCTTGGAGTCGTCTTCCTCGGCTACATCAAGAAACTCAAAAACTCTTTCTGCGGCGGCAGCCATTCTCTGCATCTGCGAGGAAATGTTTGCAAGCTGGTTAATCGGCTGGTTAAACGTTCTTACGTACTGAATAAACGCCTGAATACTGCCTATTGAAAGTGTTCCGCCCGATGCCATAAGTGCACCGGCTATACATACAACAACGTAGCCGAGATTGCCTATAAAGCCCATAAGCGGCATCATAAGACCCGAAAGGAATTCAGCCTTTCTTGCGTTTTCGGCAAGCTGAACGTTAAGCTCGTCAAACTCTTCAATAGCCTTTTGTTCACCGTTGAAAGCCTTTAATACGAGGTGGCCGCCGTACATTTCTTCAATGTGTCCGTTTACCGCACCGGGGAATTTCTGCTGCTTGCGGAAATGGGGCTGCGACAGCTTTACAACGTTTCTGACAACGACCATTGAAAACGGTACGGTTACTACGATAATCAGTGTCATCAGCGGGCTTTTAATCAGCATCATAACAAGCACGCCTACAAGTGTCGTAACGCTTGTTGCAACCTGCGTAATGCTCTGGGTAAGTGCGTTTTCAAGTGTGTCAACGTCGTTAGTTATTCGTGAAAGCACGTCGCCCTGACTCTGACTGTGGAAAAAGCCGAGCGGAATACGGTTGATTTTCTGCATTATCGTGTTTCGGAGTGTGTAGGAAAGCTTTGTTGTAACGCCCGACATTATGAACGACTGCATATAACTGAACGATGCGCTGACAAGGTAGAGAGCAACGAGGAAAATCAGTATTTCGGCAATTTTTTCAAGGTCGATTGTGCCCGTTCCTGCGAGCATTCTTTCAACACCGTACTGCACCTCGTCTGTTGCCAAGGCAAGCACGCTCGGTCCTATAACCGCAAAAAGCGAGGAACAGGCGGCAAGCAGAACAATCAGAATAAATTTGAATTTGAAGGGAGCTATAAGCTTAATCAGCTTTTTGACCGTGCCCTTGAAATCCTTTGCTTTTTCAACAGGCCTTCCGGGAGGACCGCCTGGTCCGCCGTGACCCCGTCCGCCGTGCTTCATAGGGGGAGGGGACATTCTTTCTTTGCTCATTCCAACTCCTCCTTTGCAAGCTGAGATTCCGCAATTTCACGGTACTGTGTGCAGGTTTTGAGCAGCTCCTTGTGCGTGCCCTTGCCGACTATTTTACCTTCGTCAAGCACTATTATCTGCTCTGCGTTCATTATTGTGCTTACACGCTGTGCAACTATGAGCACGGTTGCATCCTTCGTGTAGCCCTTGAGCGCTTTTCTTAGAGCGGCATCGGTTTTTAGGTCGAGCGCCGAAAAGCTGTCGTCAAAGATATAAACGGGTGACTTTTTGACAAGTGCTCTTGCAATTGCAAGCCTCTGTCGCTGACCGCCGCTGACATTAGTACCGCCCTGAGCGATTTCGGAATTTATTCCGTCCTCCATATCGGCAACAAAGCGTGCCTGTGCGGTGGTAAGTGCGGAGCTTATCGTGTCGGTATCAGCGTTTTCGTTGCCGATTTTGAGGTTGCTTTCAACCGTGCCTTTAAAGAGGACACCCTTCTGCGGTACGTAGCCTATGTTTTCACGCAGGCTGTGCAGGTCGATTTTACGTATATCCGTGCCGTCGAATCTGATTGCGCCCTCGGTAACGTCGTAAAACCTTGGAATAAGGTTAATCAGCGTGGATTTACCCGAGCCGGTTGAGCCGATAAAGGCTGTGGTCTGACCGGGCAGGGCAGTAAAGCTTATGTTTTCGAGCACGCAGTCATCGGCATCCTTGTACTTAAAGGAAACGTTGTCAAACTCAATTCTGCCGACGGCATTGCCGAGCTTAAGAGCGTTTTCGGCGTTGTTGATTGACGGCTCGGTTTCAAGAATTGCGCCCACACGGTTGATTGAAACCATTGCACGGGGAATGTTGATGAATATCATCGAAATGAAAAGGAACGACATAATAACGTGCATTGCGTACTGAATGTAAGCCATCATATCGCCGATTTCAAGCGTGCTGTCGATAATGGCCTTTGAGCCCAGCCACACAATCGCAATCTGTGTGAAATTCATAATTATCGTCATAAACGGCTGGAGCAGAGAAATAACACGGTGAATGAAAAGGTTCGTTTTGCGAAGGTTGTTGTTTGCGCCTTCAAACCTGTTTTCCTCGTGCTGCTCGTTGCCGAAAGCACGTATAACCATCATACCCGAAAGGTTTTCACGGCTGACAAGGTTAAGCCTGTCAATCAATGACTGAATAATCTTGATTTTCGGAAGTGCGGCGGAAAAGCCGATTAGAATAAGCGTCAGCAAAGCGCCGACGGAAACGGCAAGAATCCAGCTCATCGACGTGCTCTTCATAAGCGCAAGCGTAATACTGCCTACACCCATAATCGGCGCAAAGCAGAGCATACGTACACCGCCGCTGAGCATCTGCTGTACCTGCTGAATGTCGTTCGTCGTTCTGGTTATAAGCGAAGCTGTGGAGAATTTGTCAAATTCCGTATTGGAAAACGATGTAACACGCTTGAAAACATCGTGCCTCATTCTTTTGGAAATTATGGAAGATGCCTTCGTTGAAAAGAAGTTTACACCGATTGCGGCAAATACGCACAGCAGCGCAACGGCAAGCATTTTAAGGCCCTGTATCAGAATGTACTGCATCTGACCGTCTTGACCGTTGAGCCCTATGACACCGTTGTCAACGATATCGCTCATCATATTGGGCAGTATCAGCTCCGACAGCGCCTGTACGATAAGAAAGATTACGCCGAGTGCCAGATAACCTGCGGCGTATTTTAGGTAAACTATAACCTTTTTCATTTTTCCTCCTTTATTCTTATATGCAAAATTATACAGATATCATTCTAATATAAATGTCGGTTATCTGCAATGTGTAATTGTAAATTTTTTGTAAACTCGGAAGCGCTTACTTTAGTGTATTATCACTTTACCACAGCAAAGTATACATATTTTATTCTTCAAAGCGGCTTATATTTTACCGAATGACGAAAGTGACAAAATCTTTAAATTTTGTTTGCATATCGCAGACGAGTGTGCTATATTATAATATATTATATTTATGTTGGGACGGTGTTTTTGCGTGAAGGTTGCCGATATACTGAATAACGGCAGGGTCAATGTTTCCTGCGAGCTTTTTCCGCCGAAAGCCTGGGATAAGCTTTCGGGTGCAAAACAGGTTGTGCGTGAAATTGCCGCACTCAAGCCTTCGTTTATGAGCGTTACCTACGGTGCAGGCGGAGGCACGAGCGAATATACCGTCGATTTAAGCCGTGAGGTGGAGGGTTGCGGTGTTACGGCGCTTGCACACCTTACCTGCCTTTCAACAAGCGAGGAAAAGCTGCTTTCGATTATTGAAAGCCTCAAGGAAAATAAAATTGAAAACATACTTGCGTTAAGGGGCGATAAGGGTGAGCTTTCCGTGCCGGGTGCCTTTGCCCACGCAAGTGACCTTATCTCTTTAATCCAAAAGCACGGCGATTTTTGTATTGGCGGTGCCTGCTATCCCGAGTGTCACCCCGAATCTCCGAGCCTTGCCGCTGACCTTGACGGACTTAAAATCAAGGCTGAAAGCGGCTGTGAGTTTTTCACCACGCAGATGTTTTTCGATAACAACGTTTTCTATAAGTTTATGTACCGCCTTTTAGCTTCGGGTATAAGCGTGCCCGTCGTAGCGGGTATTATGCCCGTTACAAACAGCGCACAGCTTGACAGAATTATTTCTCTTTCGGGCTCGGGTATTCCGCTTCGCTTCAGAGCAATTGCGGATAAGTTCGCAAGTGACCCTGCGGCAATGAAGCAGGCAGGAATAGCTTATGCGACCGACCAGATTATTGACCTTATAGCAAGCGGTGTAAATAACATACATATCTACACTATGAACAAGCCCGATGTGGCTGAAAGTATTATGACAAATCTCTCTGACATTATCGGAAAGTGAGGAAACGGGCAATGAAGTTCAGCGAAGTTTTCGGCAAAAGGCTTCTTTTCTGTGACGGTGCAATGGGCACTATGCTGCAGTCGCTTGGTCTGCCCGTGGGTAAGAGGGCAGATTACTGGAGCATCGAACAGCCCGAAAAGGTCAAAAGCGTACACCTTGCCTATCTTGAGGCAGGCTGTAATATAATAACCGCAAACACCTTTTCAGCCGCAGTCGGTGGCGATTACTCAACCGAAGAAATTGCAAAAAGCGGTGTGAGAATTGCAAAGGAAGCCGTTGCCCAAAGCGGAAAGCAGGCACTTGTCGCCTTTGATATGACCGCTACGGGTGAGCTTCTTGAGCCCCTCGGTGAGCTCTCCTTTGAAAAGGCTTACGAGGGCTTTGCAAAAGCCGTTAAAGCAGGCGAAGCGTCAGGTGCGGATTTTGTGCTTATCGAAACAATGACCGATACTGCCGAAATCAAAGCCGCCGTATTGGCGGTAAAAGAGAATTCCTCTTTGCCTGTCGTTGTCACCTTTACCGTTGATGAAAACGGCAGACTTATGACGGGTGCTGATATCGTCACAGCCGCCGCACTTATCGAAAGCCTCGGCGCTGACGGCGTGGGTATCAACTGCGACTTCGGCCCCGATAAAATGCTGGAGCTTGCACCTGAGCTGCTCGAATTTACAAAGCTTCCCGTTCTTATAAATTCAAACGCAGGTATGCCTGTTGTAATTGACGGCGTTGCAAGCTACGACGTAAAGCCCGTATCCTTTGCCGCAAGTGCAAAGAAGCTCGTTGAAATGGGTTGTTCTGCTGTAGGCGGTTGCTGCGGTACGACACCCGACCATCTCAAAGCCGTTGTCGGTTTATGCAGCGGTATGTCCGTTGCAAGACCCGACGTTTCGGGCAGAAAGAGCTTTGTATCCTCCCGTGCAAAAACCGTTTTTTTCGGCGATAAAACCGTGCTTATAGGTGAGCGGATAAACCCCACGGGTAAGCCCAAGCTTAAGACCGCACTGAAGGAAAACAACCTCGAATACCTTTGTACCGAGGCTGTAAATCAGGAAAATGCGGGTGCCGATATTCTTGACGTAAACGTCGGCATATCCGAAATTGACGAAACGAGCGTGCTTGAAGCGGCTGTTAAAAAGGTTTCGCAGGTTACCGATTTGCCCCTGCAGATAGATACCGCAAACGCTGCCGCACTCGAAAAGGCTTTGCGTGCCTACGTCGGCAAGCCGCTTATAAATTCCGTAAACGGCTCGGAGGCGTCTTTAAACAGCGTTCTTCCTCTTGTGGCCAAATACGGCGCAATGGTTGTCGGTCTGACTCTTGATGAAAAGGGTATTCCCGAAACAGCCGAGGGCAGAATCGAAATTGCAAAGCGTATAATAAGCCGTGCGGCTGAATACGGAATAGATAAGTCTGATATAATTATCGACCCGCTTACAATGACAATAAGCACAAGCGATGTCGGTGCATTGCCTACTCTCAATTCTCTTGACTATATTAAAAACACGCTCGGTGTTCATACCGTGCTCGGTGTTTCAAATATCTCCTTCGGTCTGCCGAACAGAGAAAAGGTCAACTCCGCATTCTTTACTCTTGCAATGCAAAAGGGCTTGAGCGCAGGCATAGTCAATCCGCTAAATTCCGCTATGATGGATGCGTATTATTCTTACAACGCTCTCTATGCTTATGATAAGGGTTGTCTTGAATATATCGCCAATAATCCCGTCAACAATGTTCAGTCTGAAATAAAGCCTGTTCAGAAGGCAACAGCTCAGACTGCAGACGACCTGAAAACAGCAGTTATCAAGGGAATGAGCGAAAAAGCGGCGGAGGAAACAGAAAAACTGCTCAAAGAAAAACAGCCCGTCGAAATAATCGACGGCTACCTGATACCCGCTCTTGACGAGGTTGGCGTTCAGTTTGAAAGCAAGCGCCTTTTCCTGCCCCAGCTTCTGCTTGCCGCCTCAGCGGCATCTGCGGCATTTGACGTAATCAAAAAACAGCTTTCGTCCCAAGGCGAAGCACAGAAAAAGGGCAGGATAATCCTTGCAACAGTCAAGGGTGACATTCACGATATAGGTAAAAATATAGTCAAGGTTTTGCTTGAAAACTACGGCTATGAAATAATTGACCTTGGCAGAGATGTTCCTGCAGAGGAAATTGTAAAAAACGCAAAGGAAAGCAACGTTAAGCTTGTGGGCTTAAGCGCGCTGATGACTACAACGGTGCCCAATATGGCAGATACCATTGCACTTTTGCGCAAAGAGCACGACTGCAAGGTTATGGTCGGCGGTGCAGTGCTCACCCAAGAATATTCCGAGCAGATAGGTGCAGATTTATATTGCAAAGACGCAATGGCGTCCGTAAGGTGCGCCGAAAAACTTTTTGAGGAGGGTTATCTTAAATGAGTTTGTTTTCAAAAAATAAGAGCAAGGGCAGTAACTATTCGATAAAGCAGATTGATTTGTCTGTCTGCCCCGAAAACACACCCGAAGAGCTTAAATATCTCTATGAGCAGAGCGTTGTCGATTACGGCGAGGGCTATCTCGGCCACCCCGATTCGGTACTGCTGAAAAACGGCGATATTCTCACCTTCTTCCCCAAGGGTCACGGCAAGGGTGCAGCACTTTCACGCCGCAGTAAGGATGGCGGTGTCACTTATGTAAACGGAATTGAAAATCCGCCGAAATCCTGGGAGGGCTCCCGTGAAACTCCCACGGTTTACCGCCTTGAGTTCAATGACCCCGATACGCCCGATAAGCTTATACTTATCTGCGGTAACCCCAAGTGGGGCACGGAGCCTACAACAGGCGGCTTCAACTGCTCAATTTCCTGCGACGAGGGTGAAACCTGGAGTGAGTTCAAGCTCTTTTACAAGGGTATGAACACTATCGTTGCAATGGCATCTCTCACAAGGCTTAAGGAAAACGGCGAGTTTGTCGATAAGTGGATGGCTTTGTTCCACGACAGAAAATTCCACAACTATAAAACGATACTTACCTTTGACGAAAACGGCGATATGCAGTGGAGTGAGCCCGAAAGGTATTTTGCCTGCTACCGCAAGGCGGAAAAGGGCAGCAATATGTGCGAGGTTGAGTGTGTCCGCTCTGATATGGGTAAGGGCGACGAAATTTGTATTCTCACCCGCAGCAATACAAAAAAAGTGAATTCAATGATAAGCTTTTCACAGGATGAGGGCAAAACCTGGTCAAAGCCCGTTGAGCTTCCTGCCGCATTAAACGGCGAAAGACACAAGGCTGACTATCTGCCCGACGGCAGGCTGATTATAACCTTCCGTTCAATTGAGCGCTGTCCCGAAAAGAACAAGGTGTATATCGAAAAGGGCCATAAAGGCCGTGGTTGGTACAGCGAGGGCTGGATAGCCTGGGTCGGCACTTACGATGACCTTAAAAACGGCAGGGAAGGGCAGTACAGAATAAAGCTTGCCCACACCTACCTCAAATATCAGAACGAGCCCGATATCGTTGCAAACGGCGACTGCGGCTACTGCGGTAACGTGGTACTGCCCGACGGTACTTTTGTTACCTCTACCTACGGTATTTTTACCGCAGACGAAAAACGGCATACACATATTGTTTCAAAGCGTATCCGCCTTGAGGATACCGACAAATTACTTTAATTTTCAAATCAGTTCTCACAGGAGTTATCTATGGAAGCCTTCAACAAAAACGAAACCGTGCTTTATAACCTGCGTATGCTCTATGAGCAGTACGGCTATAAGCGCTTTAAAATGAGCAAGTTTGAGGAATACGACCTCTACCTTGAATACAAAAAGTTCCTGCAGACGGAGAATATCATCACCTTTACCGACCTTCACGGTAAGCTCTATGCTCTCAAGCCCGATATTACTCTTTCAATTGCAAAGAACGCTAATCCTGCTCAGCCGCAGAAGCTTTACTATAAGGAAAACGTTTACAGAGCATCCAAGGACACGAAGGAGTACAAGGAAATCACACAGCTCGGTCTTGAGTATATCGGTGAAATTGATTCCTACACAATGGCGGAGGCCGTTCTCCTTGCTGCCAAGAGCCTTAAGCTTATCAGCGACTGCTATATTCTCGACATTTCCCATATGGGCTTTATTTCGGGTCTGTTTGAGCAGGCAGGTCTGAGCGACGTTCAGCAGGAAAAGCTGCTCGGCTTCCTCGGTAAAAAGGATACACACGAAATGCTTTACTGCTGTGAGCAGTACGGCATTGAAAAAGAGCTGAGCGAAAAAATTGCGGCGCTGTGTGAGATTTACGGCAGCTTTGAAGAAACCCTGCCGAAAATCAAGGCTCTTGCGGTGAACGCAAAAATGTCAGACTCCATTAAAGAAATGGAAGAGCTTTATTCCGTGCTCAGCGCAATGGGCGAGGGTGAGCACATCAACCTCGACTTCTCCATTGTCAACGATATGAGCTACTACAACGGCGTTATATACAGAGGCTACGTCAGGGATGTTCCGTTCAGCGTGCTCAGCGGCGGCAGATACGATAATCTCCTTCAGAAGCTCGGCAAAAGCTGTCAGGCTATAGGCTTTGCCGTTTATGTTGATTTGCTTGAGCTTTACGATAAGCACAGCCGTGAATACGACGTTGACGTGCTGATACAGTATTCCGAAAACGATTCTCCTGCTAAAATTGCAAAGCTGGCAGAAGAATACATTTCACAGGGTAAGAGTGTAAAGGTGTTATCCGTTGTGTCCGAAGCACTCAAATACCGTGAGAAGGTAAGCGTTTCACAGAAAGGAGCCGAGGAATAATGGAATATCTCAATATAGCCCTTCCTAAAGGCAGACTCGGCGAAAAGGTCTATGAAATGTTTGAAAAAATCGGCTACGGCTGCCCCGCAATAAAAGAAAAGAACAGACAGCTTATTTTTGAGAACGAAGAAAACAAGGTGCGCTATTTCTGGTCAAAGCCCAGCGACGTATTAATTTACGTTGAAAAGGGTGCGGCGGATATAGGCGTTGTGGGTAAGGATATTCTTCTTGAATACGAGCCTGATATTTACGAGCTTGCCGACCTTGATATAGGCAAGTGCAGAATGTGCGTTGCCGCTAAAAAAGGGTTCCGTGACAATTCGGAAAAAACCCTTAAGGTTGCAACGAAGTTTGTCAATATCGCAAGAGGACATTATGCTTCCAAGGGCAGGGATATAGAAATCTGTAAGCTCAACGGCTCGATTGAGATTGCCCCTATACTTGGTATGACAGACGTTATAGTTGATATAGTCGAAACGGGTACAACCCTCAAGGAAAACGACCTTGAGGTAATCGAAACTATAATTCCTATCAGTGCCCGTCTTGTCGCCAACAAGGCAAGCAGTAAGTTCAAATCCCAGCAGATTAACGATATACGCAGAAAGCTCCAAGAGGTAATAAACAATGATTAAGATTTTTGACGGCGAAATAAAAGCCGAAGACATATTCGCACGAGAAGAGGAAAAAAGCACGGTAGGCGAAATAGTTGCCGATATAATTGCTAACGTACGCAAAAACGGCGATAAAGCACTGCGTGAATATTCCGAAAAGTTTGACAAGGCAAAGCTCGACAGCCTTGAGGTAACGGCAGATGAAATTGACGCAGCCTTCAATGCTCTTGAGCCTGAATTTATATCCGTTATCGAGGAAGCGGCGGAAAACATCCGTGAATTCCACCGCCACCAGATTAAAACGGGCTTTGTAATAACACCCCGTGACGGTGTTGTCCTCGGTCAGCGTGTAATTCCGCTTGAAAGAGTCGGTCTTTATGTTCCCGGCGGTACGGCAAGCTATCCTTCTTCCGTTCTTATGAACTGTATTCCTGCCAAGCTTGCAGGCTGTGACGAAATTGTTATGGTAACTCCTCCCTCACAGGACGGCAGCATCAAGCCTGCAATTCTCGTTGCCGCTAAAATCGCAGGTGTTGACCGTATCTTCAAGGTCGGCGGTGCACAGGCTGTTGCCGCACTTGCCTATTCAACCGAAACGATTCCGCAGGTTGACAAAATCGTCGGCCCGGGAAATGTCTTTGTTGCCGAAGCAAAGCGTCAGGTTTTCGGCACGGTTGCAATTGATATGATTGCAGGCCCGAGCGAAATTCTGGTTATTGCGGACGAAACCTGCAACCCGAAATTCGTTGCCGCTGATATGCTCTCCCAGGCAGAGCACGACAAGAACGCAAGTTCAGTTCTGGTTACCGACAGTATGGCTCTTGCAAAGGCTGTAAGCGCAGAACTCGAAAGACAGATTCCGCTTCTTCCCCGTGAGGAAATAGCAAGAGCATCAATCGACAATAACGGTAAAATCATCGTCGTGGACGATTTGATGAAGGCCGCCGAAATGTCCAACAGAATTGCTCCCGAGCACCTTGAAATCTGTGTGGACAAGCCGTTTGATTTCCTGCCCCGTATCCGCAATGCGGGCTCGGTTTTCCTGGGCAAAAACTGTCCCGAAGCACTCGGCGACTATTTTGCAGGCCCCAACCATACGCTTCCCACAAGCGGTACGGCTCGCTTCTCAAGTCCTCTTTCCGTTGACGATTTTATCAAGCGTTCCTCATTTATTTCCTATTCCGAGGACGCCCTCGGAAAGGTTTACGAGAAGATTGATTCCTTTGCACAAAAGGAAGGCTTACACGCCCACGGCAGAAGCGTAACGGTAAGATTTGAGGACAAATAAAAAATACGGAGCAAATATACTATGAGCAGATTTTTGTCAGACAGACTTTTGAGCCTGACTCCATATACCCCCGGCGAACAGCCGCAGGATTTTAACTATGTCAAGCTGAATACAAACGAATCTCCGTTTGAGCCCTCGCCCGAGGTTATAAAGGCACTCAACTCGGACGAAGTATCGCTTTTAAGGCTTTATTCCGACCCGGAGTGCAAGAAAACCGTAAAGGCTGTTGCGGATTATTACGGCGTGGAAAGCAAAAACGTTGTCCTCGGCAACGGCTCGGACGAAATTCTTTCCTTTATTTTTGAAGCCTTTTGCGATAAGGATACACCCGTTGCCTTTCCGGATATAAGCTATGGCTTCTACGAGGTCTTTGCCTCTCTCTACGGCATCAAGGCGCACGTAATTCCCCTTAAAGAAGATTATTCTCTTTGTGCCGACGATTACTGCGGTATCAATGAAACAATAGTAATCGCAAACCCCAACGCACCTACGGGTATGGCAATATCACTTGCTGATATCGAAAAAATCGCTTCAACCAACCCCGATAACGTAGTTGTAATCGACGAAGCCTATGTCGATTTCGGCGGCGAGAGCGCAGTTGAGCTGACAAAAAAGCACGACAACCTTATCGTTGTGCAGACTTTTTCCAAATCCCGTCAGCTTGCAGGTGCACGCCTCGGCTTTGCTGTTGCAAATGAAGCGCTTATAACCGACCTCAACACGGTCAGGTTTTCCACCAACCCGTATAATATAAACCGTCTGACCCTGCTTGCAGGTGAGGCCGCAATCAAAGACACGGCTTATTTTGAAAAGACAAGAGCACTCATTATTGAAAACAGAGCCTATACGGTATCCGAGCTGGAAAAGCGTAACTTTACCGTGCTCGATTCAAAGACAAACTTTGTTTTCGCTTCTCACAAAACAATAGGCGGCGAGGAGCTTTACAAGGGGCTTAAGGCAAACGGAGTGCTCGTGCGCTTCTTCAATAAGCAGAGGCTTGACAAATACTTAAGAATCACAATCGGCACAAGAGAGCAGATGGATGCCCTTCTTGCCGCACTCGATAAAATAATTTAATTCTAAAAGGATGGATTTTACTATGCGTACAAGTGAAATCAAAAGAAATACCGCCGAAACACAGATTGAGCTTTTCCTCAATCTTGACGGCACGGGTAAAAGTGAAATTGATACGGGCTGCGGATTTCTCGACCATATGCTCACCCTCTTTTCACGCCACGGCAGATTTGACCTGAACGTAAAATGTAACGGTGATACAAGCGTCGATTATCACCACACGGTTGAGGATATCGGCATCTGTCTGGGCCAGGCGTTTGCTCAAGCGCTCGGCAATATGGCGGGTATAAAGCGCTACGGTGATATAATTCTGCCTATGGACGAGTCGCTTATTATGTGCGCTGTCGATATTTCGGGCAGAGCACATCTTTCACTTGACCTTGGCAATATGCCGCCCAAGGTAGGCGATTTTGATACCGAGCTTGTCAGCGAGTTTATGCTCGGACTCGTGCGTAACAGCAAAATCACCCTGCACATAAATAAGCTTTACGGCTCAAATACACACCACGTTATTGAGGGCTGCTTCAAGGCACTCGGCAGAGTGCTCGGCAGCGCTGTAAGCATCGATGAAAGGCTGGGCGGTGAAATCCCCTCAACAAAAGGAGTTCTCTGATGTTAGCAATAATTGACTACGGCGTGGGCAACATTTTTTCGCTGTATTCCTCTTTTAAGTTTATCGGCGAGGATGTTGTGCTCACAAACGATAAAAAGGTAATTGATTCCTGCTCACATATAATTCTTCCCGGTGTCGGCGCTTTTGCGGATGCAAGAAGAAAGCTCGACGAAAGCGGAATGACCGAGGTCGTAAAAGAGCAGGTTAAAACGGGCAAGCCTCTTATGGGTATATGCCTCGGTATGCAGATGCTTTTTGATAAGAGCTATGAATACGGCGAGCACGACGGTCTCGGACTTATAAAGGGCTCCGTAAGACCTATTTCCGAGGTTATTCCGTTAGACCTTAAAATTCCGCATATCGGCTGGAATGCGCTTGAATTTACCAAGGAAACGGGCATTTTTAAGCACATCAAAAACGGCGACCACGTTTATTTCGTCCATTCCTACTGGGCGGCGGACTGTGAGGAAAGCACGACTGCCGTTACCGAATACGGCGCAAGGCTTACCGCTTCCGTACAGAGCGAAAACGTTTACGGCTGTCAGTTTCACCCCGAAAAGAGCGGCGAGGTAGGTCTGAATATCCTCAAGGCATTCTGTGAATTATAAGAGGTACTTTTAGTTATGAAACTTTTTCCCGCAATAGATTTAAAGGATAAAAAGGTTGTCCGCCTTTTCAAGGGTGATTATAATCAGATGACGGTTTATTCCGATAATCCGCTCGAAATAGCCAAGGGCTTCAAGGAGAGCGGTGCTGAGTACCTTCACGTTGTTGACCTTGACGGCGCAAAGGACGGCGACAACCCGAATTTTGAAATAGTTGCCGATTTAGCTGCAAACAGCGGACTTAAGGTTGAAATCGGCGGCGGAATCAGAAGCGAAGAGATAATAAAGAAGTATATTGACGCAGGCGTTATGCGTGTGATTCTCGGTACTGTTGCAATTTCCAATCCCGGTTTTGTTGCCGAAATGGTGAGCAAATACGGCGATAAAATTGCAGTCGGTGTGGATATGCTCGGCGGCAAGGTTGCCACTCACGGCTGGCTCAACGTCAGCGAGGTTGACGGCTTTGATTTCTGTGAAAGATTAGAAAAAATGGGTGTCGCAACCGTAATCTGTACCGACATTTCAAAGGACGGGGCAATGCAGGGCACCAACCGTGAGCTTTACCGTGAAATGGCAAAGCGCTTTAAGTTTGACACCGTAGCTTCGGGCGGTGTATCAACGCTTGACGATGTAAAAGCCCTTAATGAAATGGGCGTTTACGGCGCAATTCTCGGCAAGGCACTTTACACGGGTGCAATTGATTTGAAGGATGCTGTTAAAATAACGGCAGGGGAGGCATAATATGATAACGAAAAGAATTATTCCGTGCCTCGACGTTAAAAACGGCAGAGTCGTAAAAGGCGTAAATTTTGAGGGCCTGAACGACGTTTCCTCACCCGTTGAGCTTGCGGATTACTACAGCCGTGCAGGCGCAGATGAGCTCGTTTTTTACGATATTACTGCATCTGTTGAGGGCAGGCAGATATTTACCGATATCTTGAAGGAAGCGGCATCAAAAATCTTTATTCCGCTTACCGTCGGCGGCGGTATTACAACGCTGGACGATTTTGAGCGTGTGCTCAACTGCGGTGCGGATAAGGTCAGCGTAAATTCGGGCGCAATCAAAAACCCGAAGATTATCGGAGAAGCCGCCAAGAAATACGGCGACCAGTGCGTTGTGCTTTCTGCAGACATCAAGAGGGTAGACGGCAAATTCAAGCTCTTTAAAAACGGCGGCAGAGTAAACACCGAAATAGATGCGCTTGAGTGGATTAAATTCGGCGTAGACAGCGGTGCAGGCGAAATCGTTGTCAACAGCATTGATACCGACGGCGTAAAGCGGGGCTTCGACCTTGAAATGCTTGAGGCGGTCTGCAACATCGTTTCCGTGCCCGTTATCGCTTCGGGCGGTGCAGGCGGCATAAAGGATTTTATTGAGCTGTTCAATAAGCTTCCGAAGGTGGATGCAGGTCTTGCGGCTTCAATTTTCCACTTCGGCGAGGTTACGATAGACGAGCTCAAGCGTGAACTCAAAAAGAACAACATCAACACCAGAATTTAAAAATTTTTTTGAGGAGAGTAAAGATATGTTACACGTTAGCGATTTGAAATTTGATGAAAACGGTCTTATCCCTGCAATTGTTGTCGATTACCGTACAAACAAGGTGCTCACCCTTGCCTATATGAACGAGGAGAGCCTTCGAATTACCCTTGACGAGGGCAAAACCTGCTTCTGGTCACGTTCACGTCAGAAGCTCTGGCGCAAGGGCGAAACCTCGGGCAACTACCAGCACGTAATGGAAATCAAGGCAGACTGCGACAAGGATGCACTTGTTATCAAGGTAAAGAAGGACGGCCCTGCCTGCCACAAGGGCACGGACTCCTGCTTCACCAACACCTTCTACCGCAAGAGCGGCTATAACGATTTCTCGCTTGACAGCCTTATGACCCTGCTCAAGGACCGTAAGGAAAATCCGCCTGCAGGCTCATACACAAGCTACCTCTTTGAAAAGGGAATTGACAAAATCCTTAAGAAGGTCGGCGAGGAGTCAACCGAGGTTATCATCGCCGCAAAGGCAGACGACAAAAAGGAAACAATCTACGAGATTGCCGACCTTGCCTACCACATTATGGTTATGATGACCGAAATGGGCATCTCCGTCGAGGACGTAACAAAGGAACTCGCTTCCCGTCACGTAATTGACCATAAGGTAAAGCAAGAAAAAATGACGAAGTAAAAAATATTGCGGATAAATCCGTGATATGCCGTGTTTTTGCCCGCTCGCTGTATCTTCGAAAAATAATTGATACACAAATAAAAGGGAGGCGTTCTGCCTCCCTTAAAATTTTATTTCGCTGATAAAAGCCCCAATTCTTCAAGTGCTTTTTCTGCCGCTTTTTTGTTTATCGAATAATCAAATAAACCTTCTTTGTAAACTTCTTCTTCAATTAGGTTAAAATAGTTTGCTTTGTGCAACAGATTATATGCGGTTTCGTTGTACGTTGACGGGGAATAATGAATTTCGTAGTATTTTATGCTTTTTTCAGTAAAATCCGTTCCGTTCTTTTCGTCAAGGTGCTTTATAAGCTTTGCCATCTCCGGAATACCTGCATATCCAAGGTCATAGAGCGTATCTACGTCAACCGTTCTCACGCTGCCGTCAATATAGCGTTCAACGTTGAATTTTGCTATCTGTCTGTCAACGTTGCAAAGCGCAAGCCCCGCAAAGGCGGCTATAACAACGCAGGCACACGTCGGAATCCAACTGATTTTCTTTATAAAACGGCTCAACGTGATTATAAGGAAAACAACTGCAATTACCGCCATAAACCACGCCGCATAAACTCTTTTTTGCGTAAGACCGTAGCGGTCAATGTACATTATAAGCTTTGACATAGCCGTAGCAATCAGCAGAAAGGTGACTGCTGAAAACACAACGGTCAGAAGCTTGACGGTAATTTCGCTTGCCTTGCCTTTTTTAATAAGCTGAGTAATCAGTACAATTACTGTCAGGTTGATTACGGATACCTTGCACAGCTCAAAAAAGCCCTCTCTTGCATATTGTGCATAGCTGAAATTGTCAGGCAGAACGCCCGTAAAGCCCGAAACGTAATACTGCCGCTGTGAAAAGAAGAATACGGCGTAAACGGCAAGCAGGGGAATGACCGCCGCAAGCACGGTTACAAGCGGAGCGATTCTGATTTTGTCGGAAACCTTAATAAAGTTTTCTTTGGTAAAAATTCTGCTGGGCTTGTTGTCCGTGCCCGAAATAAACAGGCTGAATATGCACATACCGACGGGTATTCCGAAAACAAGGCAGACTATGTGGTAGCTTATATCTTCTGTTTTGAAGCTGAAAATTTTATCAACAATTTCCTTGAAGCCCTCGTCGTAGGATAAAAGCGAAAGCGCAAGGCTTGCGGGAATTATCGCAACGACGATACCTACAAGCAGATATGCGAAATATTTTGTGCCCTTGCTTTTGCGAGAAGCGGCTAATGCACGGAAAAGCTCAAATTTTTTAAGCGAACCAAAGGGCATAGTTAAGATAGCTTTGCAAACGTCAAATACAATAAGCCCCGAAAACGGCTTGCCGAGCGAATTTCCCGTTGCCGAATAAACGAAATAGCAGTAAGCCGCAAACGCATATCCGCCCGTGAAAATATTCAGCGGGCTTTCCCAACCGTAGCTGAGCGAAACAGATATAATAACGGCGGAAACAGCGGCGAAAACTGCCGTTGCGTTAGGCTTTACCTTTTTAAGCGCAAATACCGTACCCGTTGCAATAAAAATGAAAGCCGTGAATAAAGTGCCGCCTAAAGCCGATTCGTTAAGCGGAAAGGCAAGACAGAAAAGGTAACCCGAAAGACAGCTTATCCACGCAAAAAGAGCCTCGTGCCCGGTAAAACTACGGTTATATTTATGTGTTTTAGGTTTGAAATCAGGTACACTTTCGGGTACGGTTGCTTTATCTTCAACGGCAGTTTCAAATCCCTTGTTTTCTGTAGCATCAGAAGTTTGAACCGTTGCTTTAGCTTCAGAATTCTGTTCCATTTTTATCCTCCTTCCTACTTGTCGGGCGAATACTCAATAATATCCTCAACCCTGCAGTCAAGCGCCTTGCAGATAGCCTCAAGCGTTGAGAACTTGATAGCCTTTGCCTTGTTGTTTTTGAGTATTGAAAGGTTGGCAATGGTTATGCCGACCCTGTCTGATAACTCGTTGAGCGACATTTTTCTTTTTGCCATCATTACGTCAAGATTTATAATTATCATTTTGTACCTCTTATACCGTCAGGTCGTTTTCGCTTTTGATTTCGGTAGCTTCGGCAATAACGTTCTTGGTTACCCTCAGGCATAGGCCGAGGAAAACGGCCATAAACGCAACAACAAACGCAAGCTGGAAATATAAACCCAGACCGCAGAAAAGCAGACAAACCGCAAAACAACACCACGATACTCCTCGGATAAGCCCGACGCTTTGTGCGGTGAAAACAAGCTCTTTTTTCACGTTCATAAGCAGCTTGAAAAGCAAAGCATCAGCCGCAACGAAAACGGCAAGCAGCAGGTAGGATATTATCATCACAAAAGCTCTGCCCTGTATGCTGATGCTTCCTCTGTTTCCTATGTTGTCGGGTGTGTCAATCAGCATAGGCACGAGTTTGGGCATTATAAATGCACCTGCAATACATATTACAAAAAACAGTACTGATATGATGATTGACAGGTTAATTGAGTGCTTGTTTGAAATTTTCAGCATATTTTTACCTCCGTATATTAACTTCCTTTATCTGCATAATAGCACTCGAATTTTCGTTTGTCAATATAAATTTATCGAATTACGATAAAAATTTATTGACAGATAGCTGCTTGTGTGCTATATTACAAATTGAAAGAGGTGAGTGTAATGAAGTTTAAAATTAAAAAAGCTCTTACGTGGATATTTCCGCCGATAGCTTTCTTTGCGTTATTCAGCCTGCGATTTGTTGCTATTGCCAAAGCCACGCTTTATCCGGATTTTTCTTCGGAAATTTTAAGTGTTTTTCTGTTTGGTGCGTTACCAAGCATTGTATATCTGGTTTCATTATTTATATATGTTAAGTTGGCGAAGAAATCATCAAAAAGGTTAGTTGGTATAATATCTGCCGTAATAATTGCAGTTCTTTTGTGCTTTGAAGGTTACATATTACTTGTTTGCAGTAGTGACATTTCAAAAACAAATGATATAAATAATTATCTTGTTCTTGATGACGGCAGCCTGGTACATAACAGCGATTGTTTTGAGCTTTTACCGGTTGTAGTTCCCGAAAATGCCGAAAACCCGGTTTACGATTATTATTGTGAGTTCAGCCTTTTCAGCGGCAGTTATGTTTATGCCCAGTGGACTTTGCCTGAAAATGAGTATCTTGAAGAAAAGCAGAGAATAATCGACAGCGCAACCGAGTATAAGCTTCAATATTTTAAATATGAGAATCAGGATTTATATGCTTTGGATGCTCCAAGAGATATTGCACAGTTTACTTTTAATGATGCTGATTGCCGTGTAAGTTATTACGTTTCAAACGGTGTTGTTTTTGAAACGTTATGGGAAAAGCAGATATCAGAATAATCAAAAACAGCTCAGCCGAAATCAAATCGGTTGAGCTGTTGTTAGTTTTAAGTGATATGCCGATTTAATCGGCGTGATATTGTTGGTTAAGGCAACAGTTATATTATATTCGCCTAAAAAACTGCCGAAGGCACTATCACTATGCGCAGCATAATAAAACTGCTTTAGCAATAAAACTTGCCGTAAGGCGAATATAACTGCATAAAGCCGTCAGGCTTTATGCCACTTAACACCCTGCGGTGTGTCCTCAAGCACTATGCCCATAGCCTTGATTTTGTCGCGGATTTCGTCTGCCTTTGCCCAGTTCTTGTCTTTTCTTGCCTGTGCACGCTCTGCAATAAGAGCTTCAACCTCTTCGTCAAGGCTTGCCTTACCTCTGTTATATACGAGGCCGAGCACGTCTGTCAGCTCGTCAAATGCCTTTGAGGCAAGGTCAAGAGTCTGCTTTGAAGCGCCTGCGGCAATAGCTGTGTTGATGTCACGAACAAGCTCAAATACAGCGGAAATACCGTCAGCCGTGTTGAGGTCGTCGTCCATAGCCTTGATAAACTGCTCAATTCTGCCGTGTACCTTGTCGTTGAACTCGTTGTCAAGTTCGCCGTCAGCAGCGTTTTCAAGCGCAAAATCAAGGTTGTTGCGGCAGGTGTAAAGGCGCTCAAGAGAAGCCTTGCACTGCTCGATAACGTCAACGCTGTAGTTGATGGGGCTTCTGTAGTGCGAGGAAATCATAAGATAGCGGATGGGCTCGTAGCCGTATTTTTCCGCAACGTCACGTACCGTGAAGAAATTGCCGAGGGATTTTGACATCTTTACGTTGTCAACGTTGATATATCCGTTGTGCATCCAGTAGTTTGCAAACGGTGCGCCGTTGCAGCACTCGCTCTGTGCAATTTCGTTTTCGTGGTGGGGGAATATAAGGTCCTGACCGCCGCAATGAATGTCAATCGTTTCGCCGAGGTAGCGGCGTACCATAGCCGAGCACTCAATGTGCCAGCCGGGTCTGCCGTGACCCCACGGGCTCTCCCAGAAGGGCTCGCCGGGCTTTGCACCCTTCCAGAGGGCAAAATCCATCGGCTCACGCTTGATGTCCTCAACGTTGATTCGGGCACCTGCTTCAAGCTCTTCAAGCGGCTGGTGTGAAAGCTTGCCGTATTCGTCGAACTTCGTGGGGCTGAAATAAACGTCGCCGTCAACTGCGTAGGCGTAGCCCTTTTCGATAAGCGTTGAAATGATAGCGATAATCTCGTCAATATTTTCCGTTGCCTTGGGGTGCACCGTAGCCTCACGGATGTTCATTCCCTTGGCATCCTTCCAGAATTCCTCGATATACTTTTCGCTGACTTCCTTGAAGCTGATGCCTTCTTCGTTAGCTCTGCGGATAATTTTATCATCAATATCCGTAAAGTTCTGAACGAAATTAACCTCGTAGCCTCTGTACTCCATATAGCGGCGCAGAACGTCGAAAACGCAAAGGGGACGTGCGTTGCCTATGTGGATAAAGTTGTAAACCGTCGGACCGCAGGCGTAAACCTTGAGTACGCCGGGCTCGATTGTTTTAAGCTCGTCTTTTGCTCTGGTGAGTGTGTTGAAAATCTTCATTTATTTCTTCTCTCCTGTCAAAGATTTGATTTTTTTGTTAAGGCTTTCTATTTCAAGCTGCATTCTGTTCAGCTCAATTGCAATCGGGTCGGGGATATTGACCTGGTCAAGGTCGTCAACTCTCTTGCCGTTCTGCTTTACAACCCTTGCCGGTACGCCGACAGCCGTTGAATTTGGCGGAATTGCGTTCAGCACAACGGCGCCTGCGGCAATGTTCGTGTTGTCACCCACAGTAAACGGGCCGAGCACCTTTGCACCTGCGCCTATAAGCACATTGTTGCCTATAGTCGGGTGTCGCTTGCCCGTGTGGTGGCCCGTACCGCCAAGGGTAACGCCCTGATAAAGCGTAACGTCATCGCCAATTACCGCTGTTTCACCGATTACCACACCCGTGCCGTGGTCGATAAACAGTCTTCTTCCTATCGTTGCGGCGGGGTGAATTTCAATACCAGTTTTCTTTACTGCTCTTTGTGAAATGAATCTCGCCCAGAAATACATTTTATGTCTGTAGCAGAAATTAGCTCTTCTGTGCATTCTTATTGCTTTAAGACCGGGGTAAAGGAAAAATATTTCAAGTGATGAGCGTGCTGCAGGGTCTCTCTGCTTTACGCAGGCTATATCCTCACGTATTGTATCAAACAAAATATCACCTCAATTATAAGAGCGGAAAACAAAAAAACCGTCACCTATGTTGATAGGTGACGGAGGCGAAAATCAAAAAATAATCGCGGTTCCACTCCGACGTTATACTCAGTAAGGTTCGTTAAAAACCTTTGACAGCTAACGGTGTCTGCCGTGCGGCCATTTCCTGCCGCCTGCTCACAGGGTGCATTCCCGAAAAGCGGCTGACGGTGCGCTTCCAGCAAACGTGCACACCTCTCTGTGAAAGCCGAGCTAAACGGTACTTCTTCCTGCTCATTGCATTTGTTTATAATATTATATGCAATTTATTTTGAGAAGTCAATTGTTTTTTTAGCCTGAATGAGATAAATGATGCCCGAAACCGTTGCAAGCACGGCGGTAATCCATATCATAACGTTTGTAACGGTGTGGTAGTTGAGCCTTAAGAAGCCGAAAACTTCCACAAGCTCACCCCAGAGCATAATTATAACCGTGAACACCATCTGCGTTGCGGTTTTGATTTTGCCCCAGATGTTTGCCGGTACGACAACGTTCTGTGCCGCAGAAACAAGGCGGACTGATGTGATAATAAATTCTCTGGTAAGTATTATGAATACGGGCCATACGCTGCAGATGCCCTCTGCAATAAAGGCTAAAAGTGCGGCGGTGGTCAGCATTTTGTCCGCAACGGGGTCAAGCAGCTTTCCGAAGGTGGTAATCTGGTTGTTTTTTCTTGCCAGCTTGCCGTCAATCGCATCGGTAATTGCGGCAATTCCGAAAATTGCGCAGGCAATAAGACAGCGGTGGGGGATACTGCTCATAAAAGCAAGCAGGAAAAACGGCGTGATAATTACACGTGCAACTGTCAGTTTGTTTGGTGTGTTCATTTACTCAGCCTCTCCGATGAGGTCATACTCATCAATTTCAAAAATTTTAACGCTGCAGAATTCGCCTTCTGCAAGCGGTTTGTCACTTGTGAACTTAACGCAGCAGTCAATCTCGGGTGCATCCATATAAGTGCGTCCCGTGTATGAATCGCTGTATGCATCATAGCTTTCTATAATTACTTCAAAGGTTTTACCGATAAGCCTGCTGTGCTTATCCTGAACAATCATATACTGGTCGTTCATTATAATATCCTGGCGCTTGAACTTTGTTCTGTCGTCAAGCTGTCCGTCAAACTCTGCCGCAGGTGTGCCCTCTTCAGGGGAATAGGAGAAGCAGCCGAGGTGGTCAAACTCCGTTTCGTTGACAAACAATGCAAGGTTTTCAAACTCTTCCTCGGTTTCCCCGGGAAAACCCGTAATAAAGGTTGTGCGGATTACGATATCCGGCATTCTGTCACGAAGCTTTGCTATAAGCTGCTTAATCTGTGCCTGTGTGCCTCTGCGGTTCATTCTTTTAAGCACGTTGTCGTCGGCGTGCTGAAGCGGAAGGTCAATGTAGTGAAGTACCTTGGGCTGTGAAGCAATGGTTTCAATCAGCTCGTCCGTAAATTCATCGGGGTAGCAGTAGAGCATACGTATCCAATGAATTCCGTCAATCTCGCAAAGCCTGTTGAGAAGCTCGGGAAGCTTGAGAGAGCCGTAAATATCCTTGCCGTAAAGCGTTGTGTCCTGCGCAACGAGTATAATCTCTTTAACGCCTTTTTCGCTTAACTGCTTTGCTTCGTCAAGGATACCCTCGATTTTTCTGCTGCGGTAGCTGCCCCTGATTTCGGGAATTGCACAGTAGGTGCAGCGGTTGTTGCAGCCGTCTGCAATTTTGAGGTATGCGTAATGCTCGGGGGTTGTGAGTATTCTGCCGCCGTTTAAGGGCAGACAGACCTTGGGCGGAAACTAGGCAACAGTTTCATCTTCAAGCACACGCTCGCAGATATCGGCAATACTGCCGTTTGCGCCGATACCGACTACGGCATCAACCTCGGGAATTTCATTCAGGATTTCGTCTTTATATCTCTCGGCAAGACAGCCGGTAACTATAATTTTGCCGACAAGACCTTCTTCCTTGAGCTGAGCCATATCGAGAATATTTTCAATAGCTTCTTTTTTCGCTGACTCAATAAAGCCGCAGGTGTTGATAATAACAATGTCAACGCCCTCATACGGGTCTGCTATCTCAAAGCCCTTTTCATCAAGCAAAGCCAGCAAGCATTCGCCGTCAATCTGGTTTTTCGGGCAGCCGAGGGAAATAAAACCGACTGTACTCATATATCTTCTTCCTCTATACATTCATCGTAGTCACGCAAAGCACTGCGTATTTCGCTGTAGCCGTATCCGAGGCGGAGCAGGGCGTTGAAAACCTGCTGTCTGCCTTTTTCGGTTTCAAGCTTGCGGCGGTACTTACTGTTTAATAATATATTAATTTTATCACATTCGTCAAGTGTAAGTGAAGAAATTGCGTTTTCTGCCGTGTTGCGGTCAATTCCTCGGTGAATAAGTTCACTCAGAATTGCCCTTTCGCTCTTGCCCTTCCTTTCGGCAAGCTCTTTGGCAAGTGCAGCGGCATACCGTTCATCGTCTATGTAGCCGAGAGCTTTTATCTTTTCAACTGCACTTGCGGCTGCTTCGTCGCCGTCTGCACGGGCAAGCTTGTCAAAAAGCTCTTTTTCGCTGTGGTCACGGCGTGAGAGAATGTTGAGCGCTCTGTTAAAGCAGCGTCGCTTGAATATGTTTGCTTCAAGTGCCTTGTACTGCTCTTCGTCAATTTCATCGCCCGAAATATAACCGCAGGAAAACCAGAAATCAGCATCAACGGTGAGCCTGTACTCACCGTCGATGCTGATATGAATTTTGTTTTGTTTGCCTTTTTGTGCGGATATAATCATAATTATTCGTCGTCAACAGCTATGTCGAGATTTGCCTTGATTCTGCTCTTGGGTGCAACGGGGGGAGCAACGGGAGCAGGTGCGGCAGGGGAGGCCGTTTCAATTTCAGACTTGTCGTTTTTCTTGATATCTCTTGTTTCGGCAAGTTTTGCACGTACCTTTGCCTCAATTTCCTCGGAAAGAGCCTTGTTTGAACGGATAAGCTCCTTGACATTATCTCTGCCCTGGCCCAGACGCTCGTCATTGTACGAGAACCACGCGCCGCTCTTGTGAATGATGTCAAATTCAACTGCAAGGTCGAGAATTTCACCCTCAACGGCTATACCCTTGCCGAACATAATGTCAAACTCAGCGGTCTTGAAGGGGGGAGCAACCTTGTTTTTAACAATCTTTGCCTTGGTGCGGCTGCCGATAAATTCGCCGCCCGTACCCTTGAGCTGTTCGGATTTGCGAACGTCAATTCGCATTGAAGCGTAGTATTTGAGCGCACGGCCACCCGTTGTAACCTCGGGGTTGCCGTACATAACGCCGACCTTTTCACGGAGCTGATTTATGAAGATAAGAATTGTGTTGGACTTGGAAATTGCACCTGCGAGCTTACGCAGAGCCTGAGACATAAGCCTTGCGTGCAGACCTACGTGGGAATCGCCCATTTCACCCTCAATTTCGGCACGGGGAACGAGTGCGGCAACGGAGTCAACAACAACTACGTCAAGCGCACCTGAGCGTACAAGCGCCTCTGTAATTTCGAGTGCCTGCTCGCCGTTGTCGGGCTGGGAAACAAGGAGTGAATCTATATCTACGCCGAGGTTGCCTGCGTAAACGGGGTCCAGTGCGTGCTCAGCATCGATGAACGCACATTCGCCGCCGGCCTTCTGTGCCTGAGCAACAACGTGAAGCGCAAGCGTTGTTTTACCCGAGGATTCGGGGCCGTATATTTCGACGATTCTGCCCTTGGGCAGACCGCCTATACCCGTAGCGTGGTCAAGGGAAAGCGAGCCCGTTGAGATAGCCTCAACGTTGAGGCCGCAGCTCTGACCCAGGCGCATTATTGCGCCCTTGCCGTAGCTTTTTTCAATTTGTTTGAGAGCGGTTTCAAGTGCAGCGGATTTTTCTGCCATTGTAGTTGACCTCCGTTATGTAAAACTGTAGCACAAATGTTCGATAAGTTGATTTGATTATACCTTTTTGTACAATAATTGTCAAGCGTTTTTTTGCATTTCGTCAAAATTTTTTGAGTAGGGTGATATTGCTTGCATTTTGTGCAGGTTTCGTTTATTATAAATAAGAATATGCGGAGGTGTGAATATGGAACAGTTTATAGTTGACCAGATTAAATACGGCCTCAAATATCTCCCCGTAAATGCCCTTAAGGCAAAGCTCGTTTCTTCCTCGTCATCCGAAACGGTTTGTATGCGAGAAAAGCACGGCTTTATCCGAGGCATCTGCCACCCTAATGAAAATTACGGGCAGATTAAAAACGCCAATATCGGCTGGGTAAGGTTTGACATTCCCTATCCCTTCGATGAAAACGGAAATATCCGCGGGTGCTTTTACGATTTTAAGGAGCGCTGCAGGGGATACGCCGAAAACGGCATAAAGGTTATGGCTGTTTCGCCCAACCCCAAGGAATTTATTGCCGCAGGTGTCGATGTTACCGATAAGGCAAACGACGAAAAGGTTGCCGAGGTTTCACGCTTTATGATTAATGAGCTGCGTGACGTTATCGGCGGTGTGCAGGTTGCAAACGAAATGGGTCTGCCGATTTTTACTCTGCCCGTTACTCTCAGTCAGGCGGCACACTTTATGGGCGTTACCTTAAAGGCTATGTCTGAAATCAAGGGCGATATAATAATCGGCTACAATTCAACCTCACCTCAGGCTGATTTACATTTGCTGATGAAGCCGTACCACCGCTATTGCGACTACGTAGGTATGGATATCTATATGGGCTGCTTCTTTAATTTTCCGGGATTTATGTGGTGCTTTGACACCTTGCTGGATTATCTGTGGGCTTATACCGGCAAACCGATACTTCTCCAGGAATTCGGCTATATCAGCGGCGGTGCCGCAAAGTCACCCGAGGAAAAGAAAGCAATACTACGCAGATACGGTGCTGACAGCGAGGAGGAGGCAAAGCAGAATATTGAAAGCTTTGTAAATGCTCTTCCCGAAAGATTGGCCGAACAGGTGAAACTGCGTTCACACGGCAACGTTGAACGGTATGCGGACGTGCTTTTCAACAGCGACCTTGTAAACCACCTTTACACCGAATTGCCTAAATACACCAAAATTCCGGGCTGCGAGCACACTCCCGAGGGTCAGGCGAAGTTCTACCGTGAAATTCTGCCGAGGCTTTATAACAAGAAGTATCTTGTCGGTGCAATGATTTATTGCTACAGCGATTCGCCTATGTGCTACGTCTGCGGTCAGAACGAATGTCCCACCGAGACGCGTTGGGGCATAGTGGATTGTGACGGAAAAGAAAAACCGTCCTATTATGCAGTCAAAGAGGCTTTCGGCAAAATTGCGGCTGAAAGTCCTGTAATAAATTTTAACGGAGAAAAATAATGATTATCGAGAAACTTGTTGCTTTTTCAAATCTTTACGGCAGTAACGAAGAGCTTGTTCTTGCGGGCGGCGGAAACACCTCCGCAAAAGACGGCGACATAATGTACGTCAAGGGCTCGGGCACACAGCTTGCCACAATTACCGAGGACGGCTTTGTTAAAATGAGCCGCACAGCCCTTGCTGAAATTTTCACAAAGGAATATCCGACGGACGACAAGGAACGTGAGGCACAGGCGCTTGCTGACCTTACTGCGGCAAAGCTGCCCGGTCAGGAAAATAAACGCCCGAGTGTTGAAACTCTGCTTCACAGCCTTTTTGATAAAACCTTTGTCCTTCACCTTCATCCGGCACTTGTAAACGGTCTTACCTGCGGTAAGGACGGCGAAGCGGTTGCGCAGCGCCTTTTCGGTGACAGCTTTATCTGGGTTGATGCGTGCAAGCCCGGTTACATCCTTTCCAAAATCTGTTATGATAAAATGGAAAGCTATAAGGCTCTTCACGGTAAGCAGGCAGATATGATAATTCTGCAGAATCACGGTATATTTTTTGCCGCAGACAGCGATGAAGCACTCGGCGATATGCTTTTCGATGTAATGTCGAAGCTTCGCGGCGAGCTTACAAAAGAAGCTGATTTTTCACCCTGTGAATTTGACGGCGAAAAGGCAGAAAAGTGCTTTGACGTTATTTACGATATCTACGGTGAGGATGCTGTTATAACATTCGAGCCGAGCGTTGCGGCACTTCAGATTGCCGAAAGCCCCGAAGCGGCAGAATGTGTTATGAAGCCCTTTACTCCCGACCATATAGTTTACTGTAAGGCTAACCCCGTTTACGGCTTCTGCAACGGCTGTATCAGAGGTGCGGTGAACGCTTTTGAAGAAGAAAACGGCTGTAAGCCGAAAATTATAATAATCAACGGCTGCGGCTTCTTCGCCGTGGATTATACACCCAAGGGCAGTCAGACTGCGGCGGCACTTTTCAACGATGCGATAAAGGTTGCCGTTTATGCCGAATCCTTCGGCGGCGTGCTCCCGATGAGAGATGAGCTTTCCGACTTTATCACAAACTGGGAAGTAGAAGCTTACAGACAAAAACAGAACGCATAAGGAGAATATAGAAATGTTTTATACCATCGAAAACGAATACCTTTCAGCACAGATTAACGATATGGGTGCGGAGCTTCATTCCCTTGTTTCAAAGGATGACGGCTACGAGTACCTCTGGCAGGGCAATCCCGAAATCTGGTACGGCCAGTCACCCGTGCTTTTCCCCGTAATCGGTCAGCTTAAGGGCGACGTTTACCGTTACGGCGGCAAGGAATACCCGATGAATAAGCACGGCTTTGCAAGAAAAATGCTTTTCGAAGCCGCAGAGGTTGAGGGCGCAAGAGCGGTCTTTGTACTTCGCACAAGCGAGGAAACTCTTAAGCAGTTTCCGTTTGAGTTTGAGCTTTCCGTCTGCTTCGAGCTTGTCGGCAGAGCAATAAAGGTTACACAGTCCGTTAAGAATCTTTCCGATAAAACTATGTATTTCTCAATGGGCGCTCACCCCGGCTTCAACTGTAAGATAGGCGACTACCTTGAATTTGACGAAGCAGAGCCGGATATGCGCTGTGAGAAGATTGACAGCACGAATATCCTCACCGACCGCTATTACGACGTAACACTCGAAAACGGTAAGGCTATCCGCCTCACGGAAAACCTTTTCGACCAGGATGCACTCATCCTCTCTAATCTTAATTCAAGCGTTGTCACCCTTAAGAGTGACGAGCACAACAGAACGGTGCGCTTCGATTTTGGCGAAGCTCCCGTGCTCGGTATCTGGGCAAAGCCTAACGCACCGTACGTCTGCATTGAGCCGTGGTACGGCATTAATGATGATATAAGAGGTTATGACGATATTTCAGGCAAGCGTGAAATCCAGAGCCTTGAGCCCGACGGAGATTTCGACCTTGTGTGGATAGCAGAGGTATAAGTAAATTGAAGCGTATCTGTTTAGTGCAGATACGCTTCAGCGATATAAACACATTTTCTGTTTCCTGTTTAAGGAGGGATATAAAATGAGTTTAAAATCCGAAAGTTTGTTGTATGTTGAAACAGCAATGGCTGAGTACAGCAATGAATTTTCCGACAAAGAAGATTTGATTCACAGCTTATCTGTAATTTTTTCTGATTTTTTAAACGAGGATTATGACGGACTTACAGAGAACAGAATTTATAGATTATATCTTGATACATTGAAAGAAATCATAATTACAGCTTTTGAAAATGACGCATCAAAGTCGTTACTGCGCGGTTTCTTTAAAATTTTGAATAACAAGAAGGTTACAGATTATCTTTCAAGCCTTGCAAAAACAAAATCGATAGATATTAAGTATCAGTTGCATAGGCTGTATTACGAGTTTGTTTATTGGGCTGAGTCGGATACAACAAAAGATAATAAACTTAACAAACTGATTGATTTGATTGAAAGTTGGTTCTGAATTATTAATTAACAGGAGGTTTAATTGTTATGACACATTCAGAAATTTTCGGTTCTGCCAAATGGATATGCACCGATAAAAATATTGCTTCTCCGCTTTTCAGAAAAGAGTTTTCCGCAAGCAATGTGAAAAAAGCGGAAATCACAATCTGCGGTCTCGGCTTTTTCGAGCTTCATATAAACGGCAAGCGTGTCAGCAACGATTTGCTTGTGCCTGCATTCTCGCAGTATTGCCTGCGTGATTTAAGCAACCATTATCCCGAAGGTCAGGATGAAATGAGCTACCGCACTTATGCAATAAAGTACGATATTACGGACTATCTGCTTGACGGTAAAAACGCTCTGGGTATTCAGCTGGGCAAGGGTTGGTATGACCTCAGCCCGGAGGAGGAAGACCCGACCTGGAAACGCTACGGTGATGTAAAGCTCTGCTTTAAAATTGATATTGAATATGCCGACGGCACAAAGGCTGAAATACTCAGCGATGAAAACCTCAAGTGTGCCGAAAGTGAAATTACATATAACAACATCTACGGCGGCGAAAGACACGATTATGCCCTTGAAAAGAAGGGCTTTGCAACTGTAGGTTATGACGATTCGGCTTGGGTGAATGCAGAATTGACCTTTGCCCCCGAAACCGAGTTTTATATTCAGACCTGTCCGCCTGACAGGGTTGAAAGGACAATTATTCCCTCAAAAATCAAGGATTTCGGCGAAACGAGCCTTTACGACTGCGGCGAGGGTATCAGCGGCTATGCCGTCGTAAAATCAAAGGAAAACGGCGCAACCGTTACCGCACGCTATGCCGATGCTATCAATGACGATTTTACACTCGACTTTCATCCCAGCGGCGGCGATGAAAGAAAGCTTCAGCAGGAGGTTTTCAAGAATACGGAAAAGGGCAGGGAATATTTTCCCCATTTCTGCTGGCACGCTTTCCGTTATATCGAGGTTTCAAACAACGCCGAAATCGTTACGGTAAACGTCACACATTCTGACTGTCCCGTAACAAGCAGCTTTGAGTCCGATAACGAGGTGCTCAATTGGCTTTACAAAACCTATCTGCGCACACAGCTTGACAATATGCATTGCGGTGTGCCTTCCGACTGTCCGCATATCGAGCGCCTTGGCTATACGGGAGACGGTCAGCTTTGCGCAGAGGCCGTAATGCTTATGACCGACAGTAAGGAATTCTACAGAAAGTGGATGGGCGATATTGCTGACTGTCAGGACGTAAACACCGGCCACGTTCAGCACACAACACCTTTCTGTGGCGGTGGCGGCGGTCCTGCTGCGTGGGGCGGTGCAATAGTAATAGTGCCGTATATGTTCCACAAAACCTACGGTGAAACCGACGTTATTGAGCAGTACCTGCCCAATATGCTTAAGTATATTGATTATATGGTTGGTAACAGCGATAACGGCCTCGTTTATAAAGAGGCAAAGGAGTGGTGCCTCGGTGACTGGTGCAGTCCGATGGATTTACATAAGCCCGAGTATCACACAATGAGCCGTGTTCTCATTCCCGAAACCTATGTCAACACCGTGCTTTTCATCAAGCAGATGAAAATGGTTATTGAGCTTGCAAAAATTATCGGCAAAGAAGAGCTTGCCGCACATCTGCCCGAGCTTATCGCAAAGGCATCAAAGTCAGTGGAAAGAGCCTATTTCAGCCCGATGACACATTGCTACTGCGGCGATGTTCAGGGCGCAAACTGCCTTGCGCTCGATGCAGGTCTGGGTGACGAAAAGACGCTGAAAATGACCGTTGAAAAGTACGCCGACAGAGAGTGCTTTGACACGGGTATTGTTGCAACTGACGTACTGCCGAGAATTCTTTTCGAGAGCGGCAATGCCCAGCTTGCCTTCGACCTTATGGCTTCACGCAAGCTGCCGTCCTTCGGCTATATGATGGAGCATGGCGCAACAACCCTCTGGGAGGACTGGCTGCCCGAGCGTTCACTCAATCACCCGATGTTCGGTGCGCTCACACGTTATCTGTTCACGTACCTGCTCGGTATTTCACAGACTGCCGACAGCGCAGGCTTTGAAAAAATCACAATCAAGCCTTGCCTTGTAAACGGCCTTAACAAAGCGAGCGGCCATATCACAACTGCAGTCGGTAAAATTTCCGTTTCCTATGAAAAAGCAGGGGATGAGGTCAGCTTTGTTGTAAGCATTCCCGAAGGCAAAACCGCCGAGTTTGAATGCGGCGAATATAAGGCAACACTTACCGCCGGCGAAAACAAATTTACAATTCGTAATTCGTAATTCGCAATTCGCAATTATTCCTGTATATACAGATGCAATATTATGAATAATATAATTCGCCAAATTTGTAATATTAACGGTATTCAGCCGACAGAAATTAAGCGGATTTCTGTCGGCTTGGATAATTATGTTTTTAGTATTAAAACTGAGAATAAAAAGTATGTTGTCCGATGCAACATAACACCTTATAATGAAACAATAGAGTTGACAGAAACGTTGTATAATCTCGGCGTACCTGTAGCGCAAATACTCTTTGCAGGGAAATATCAAGATTTATACTATATGATTTCTGTTTGCATTGACGGCAAAGATTTAGGATTGGTGTATGCAGATTTATCGATTGAAGATAAACGAATTATTGCAAATGAAGTTTGCGATATTCAAAATAAGGTTTCTGCCGTAGAATTAACTCAATCTTTTAACCAATCAGATTGGGTTGAGCAAATGCTGAAAAGGGCTATAGAAAGAATAGCTAAAAATAAGTATTTTAATCTGACAAAAGTTGATTCTGTGGCAGATTTGTCAAAGCGATTTGAGAAATATTTCCGTTCAATAAAGCCTGTTGCTTATCTTGATGATATCAGCACAAAAAATTTGATGATTGACAATGGGCGGGTTTCTGGTGTTGTAGATATTGATTGTTTAGGTTACGGGGACCCGTTAACTTTTGTTGCACTTACAAATGTTGCTTTGCTTAATGATGGAAACGATACCGCATATATAGATTTCTTGCTTGAAAAAATGAAGATATCGCCAAAGCAAAAAGAAGCGTTTTTGTTTTATTCGCTTCTGTATTGTGTAGATTTTATGGGTGAACGGGGAATGTCTTTTAACGGAAATACGGTTGAAGTAAGTTCTGAAATAATTTCAAGGCTCAATGCTATATATGACAGACTTTTGGCAGATTTGGAGAGAGAATCATTAATGTAGAGTTGCAAAATTTGCCAAGGGCTCCCTTTGAAGGGAGCTGTCACCGAAGGTGACTGAGGGTTGCTCTAAAGATTTTAATTGATATTTATATTGACAATCCTCCGTCACGGCTATGCCGTGCCACCTCCTTTTAAAAGGAGGTCATGCTTGCCGTTAACGCTACTCGTAGGGGACGGCGTCCTCGACGTCCCAAAAAACAGTGAATAAAACAAGGTGCGTTATCCGATGAAGATAACGCACCTTTAATAATTATGAATTACGAATTACGTATTGCGAATTGGTTTTACTGCTTTGCGCCTGCATCGAACTTTTCGAGCACTCTAACGCTTACTGCGAAGCAATCTGCAAGACCGCCTTCGTTCATATTGTCGTATGTATCACGTCTTGTGTGGTAGTAGCTTTCAAGCTTGTGGTTGAGGCCCGTAATACCGGTTGCTCTCATACCTGCCTGAGCAAATGCTGCTGAATCCGTTGCACCGCCGAGAGGGGGAACCATACCCTTCGTGCACTTTACGCCAAGCTCTGCGGCAGCTTCCATAAACAGGTCGGAAACGTCCTTGTCAGCCTTGACAGTGCCGTTGAGGTCACGGTAGTTTGTCATAAGGTACTTCGGGTCGTAAATTGTGTCGTATGAGTAAATAAAGGTGGGAACGTCGTCGAATTCGCCCTTGTGAGCCTCGCACCAAGCCTTTGCGCCGCGCAGACCTGCTTCCTCGGAGCCTGTGAGAACAACGCCTATTTCGGTGTTTTCAAGCTCGATGCCCTCGTCCTTGAGTGCCTTGAGGATTGCAATACCCATATAACAGCCGGAAAGGTTGTCGTTTGCGCCGTCAACGGGTCTCTTGTAGTTGACCATCCAGTAAAGGCCGATGAGGAAGGGAAGGAATGCGATACCGCCGAGCATAGCCTTAACGACGGGGTCGGAAGTATCTGCAACGCCGAAGCCGATACCGTTCTGAGCTATGTAAATAATAGCGAGCACGAGGTAGTAAATTGCGCCGACACCGCAAAGGATAGCGTGGCCTTCGAAGCCGACACCGCCCATAGCGTAGTTAACCGGCCATTCCCAGGCAGCATCGGGGTGGCCGTTGAAGATAATTCTTCTCTTGGTTTCGCCCGTGCACTTTTTAATAGCCGTTACGTTGTGGCCTGTTTCCTCGGGGAAAATCGGGTCAAGCAGCTTTTTGTAAACGCCGAACTGAGCAAGCACAAGCCACAGACCGACACCGATAAGGACAATACTTGCAAGCGGGAAGAAGAACAGCGCTACGAAAGCAAGAAGAACAAATGTGATTGTGAAATAAATCCAGCCGTAGAAGGAACGGGGGTTTTCCTTGAAGGACTCAACCTCAACTCTTTCACAGCCGCAGTCATCCTTGAGCACCTGTGCCATATAGCGGCAGGCCTGCTCCTCGCCCTTTGAGCCGGGCGGTCTCTTTTCGAAGTTTTTGCAGATATAGGTTATTTCCTTAACCATATATTTTGCAGCTTCATTTTTTTTGGCGATAAGATTTTTAAGGTCCATATTCCATATCTCTCCCTTGTATAAAGCTTTTTTCTATTTTAACAGATATGTTGCCTCAATTAGTTACAATTTTGTTAACAATTACCGTTTTTCATATTTATTTTTCTCTTTGCCGCAAGTCTGCATGCCCTTGAATAAGCCTCGGCAAGGTAAAGCTCAAGCGGCATTTCCTCGTACTTGTCGTTTTCGTGTCTGTCGGGCTTGGATTTTGTGTTTAGCTCAAATGTCATAATCCCGTTGTAGCCGTGTTCGTCAAGCCTTTTTGCAAGTCCCTCCCAGTTACCGATTCCGTCAAAGGGGAGCAGGTGCAAATCGTCCGTCCAGAAAATATGACCGTCAAAATCGCTTATTCCGAGGTTGTCGTTGATGTGTGTTGCAATCAGCCTGTCGCCGTAAAGGGCAAGCAGGTCCTTTGAAAAGTTGTAGCACATCTCGTGCCCCGTATCCAGGCAGAAGCCAACGTTGGGGCTTTCTTTGAAATGCTCCATAAGTGCGGTGAGGTATTCTTCGCCCTCGGTGTTTTCAAAAGCGATTTTCACGTTCCTTTTTTCGGCTTCGCGTACAACTCTGCCGTATCTTTCAAGCCCGATTTCATTCGGCTTGCGGTCATCGTCAAAGCCGATGTACGTGTGGCACACCATAATCGGAATGCCGTTTTTTTCGCAGACCTTCACGCACTCAATAAGCTCCTCAACCGCAGGGTCAGCCTCGCTGTCCTTACCGTGCCACATAATTGCGGATTTTCCGAACGGTGCGTGGATCGACTGGTAAATCATACCGATTTTCCTGGCGTAAGCCGCATATTTCTCAATCGGGTCTCCTTTTTTCCACGGCGTAAAAAAGCCGTCAAAGCCCGCTTCCTTGAACATTTTTATCTGTGTTTTCGTGTCAACTCCGAATTGCTCGTTAACACTCAAAGCCAAAAGCTGTCTGTACATTCCGATACCTCTTTTACCAATTACTTTTTGTGATTTTAAATTTATCACACATTATTTCTTTCGTCAACACAGATGGAATTCTAAAAATCTTACACGCTGTTGGAATTTGTAACCATTTGTAACCATTTTGTAACTATTTGTAACTTCTTTTTTGGGAAAATATGTGTTATAATGTGTTTGCAAAAAATAAAAGGCGGCGATTCCAGTGGTTTGAATGGATTTACACAGTATTTAATATGTAATAATTAATCAATCAGGAGACCAATCATAGAACCGTCCCCTGATTAGCATTGGGTTTTCGATTACTGAAAACAATACTGATGAAGAACAAGGAGTAGAAAATAATGATAGTAATTTGGGAATATATCAAAGTGACATTTCAGAGTCTTTATATGATAGCGTATGTACTGTCAACACCAATACAAATGCTCTTCTATCTGATCTTCAACTAACTGAAGATGAACCAATTCCTACTCGACCGTTTGTAGTCGTTACTGTGCGCGGCTCTGTTACTCTGAATGATTGGATAAATAATGCGATCACGCAACTTTATCCGATGGATAACAGATTCGTTGCTTTGAAAGACGAGGTTGCACAAAACTTAGAAAATGACATTTCAGCTTTAACCAATCCGATTATTCTTGTAACAGGTCACAGCCTCGGTGCGGCAATAGCCAATCTGCTTGCTGCTGAGTTTACCAATCAGGGGACGGTTCTCTGATTGGTACAACATCACAAGAACTCACAAAGTGCTGTCCTGCCAAAAACGGGCAGCTTTTTTATGTGTAAAAATTTTGTGCAGAAAAGTGCTTGAATCTTGACTTTTGAGTTGTGTTTTTATATTATAGTTAAGCAATTATTATAAAATCTATTTATGAGGTGATATATATGGCACAGCTTAAAATGTATTGGGTAAAGGGTACTCCCATCAGAGAGCTCACCCTGCCCGAGGGCTATTCCTTCTCCGTATACGACGGCAGCGATGAAGACAAACTCGCCTGGCTTGCTTGCTGCAGAAACGGTCTTATCAACGATGATGACGGCTTTGACGAGTTCGATTCCAGAATCACTTACCGTAAGGACTGCAAGCAGGAGGACGTTTTCTTCCTTGATTACGAGGGCAGGCACGTCGGTACGATTACGGCAATTTTCCACCCCGAAAAGAACTGCGGCGAAGTGCATATGGTCGGTATGCTTACCGAGTTCAGAGGCAAGGGCCTTGGCAAATACCTCAACAACAAGGCTGTTGAAAAGCTTAACGCTCAGGGTGTAGACTACATATTCCTCACGACTGACGAATGGCGCAAGGGCGCAGTCAAAAGCTACCTTTCCTCAGGCTTCAAGCCCGTTGAGTACGACGAGGGTATGACTCAGCGCTGGCAGGCTGTTCTTGAAGAATACGGCATTGACAGCGTTGATATGGTTGACGAGGATGCAAACTTCTTTAAAACAGTTTACCGCCAAGGCTTACAAAAATAACCTGATAAAACTGCTGATATTATAAGAAAAGGAACAGTGCTTGGGCGACCTACTGTAAAGCAGGTCGCCCAACTAAGTTTGCCTATACGGGCAAGTGAAGTTTACTGCGTAAGTGAAGTTATCCTGCGGATAGTGAAGTTTTGCCTTCGACAAAGTGGGCAAGCTTAACTTCACTTGGCACAAGCCCAAACTTCACTGCTTGCTGGTTCCCCGAAACGAGTAAAGGCGAGTTTTTGGGTTCGCAGAGCAACTTCACTTTTGCGGTAGCAAAAACTTCATCTGTTACCACCCGAAAAGCAAGAGAGTATAACACACTATACCTTGCAGGGCAAGGCTTATGAAAAGGAGTACAGACAAAAACGTCCGTACTCCTTTTTGTTTTGCGGCAGGTAAACCTGCTTTATGATAGGTGTCCCTTACTGTTCCTTTTTTGCTTATTTTTCTGTAATTGTTGAAGATTTATCGGTGTAGCTTGTATCACCGCTGAAAAGCTTATCGGTATTCATTCCCGTTGTGTAAACGGATGAATATGACAGCGCCGTTATGTCATAGGTACTTGAATCGGACTTACATTCATAAAGCCACATATTTGTGTAGCGTGCCCAGAAGCTGCTGTTAAATTCGGGGTGTTCCGGGTCGGACTGTGTTGAGCCGTGCGAATAAACACCGAGGTTGAGACTGTAGGAGAGTACCTGCTCGCTTGTGCCCGTGTCGGCAACGTTGCCGCCGTGACAGCCGCAGTATTCGCCGCCTATGCGGATAATCGAGCCGCCGTCGTGTATTGTCGAAGCATTGCAGGAATGGTTTTCGCTGTTGCCTATATTATAAGCCTTGCAGTTTATTTCTACGGCACAGGGTATAACGTTTTCGCCGGAATTCTTGTGGTAATTAAAACCGTCGAGATAAGCGTTATATACTTCGCACTCCACCAGGTAGGAGTTACCGCCCGTAACCGAAAGTGCGTTTCCGCCCTCGCAGTCGTGGAAGCTGCACTTATAAATGTAAAGGTATTCGTTCAGCCCGAGTGTTGCGTAAAAGCATTTGGTGCCGCCGCTTATTTCAAGGTTTTTAAGATAAGCCGTACCGCTTGAGTGAAGGCAGGAGCTGCTGTTTTTACCAACGTTGTTAAGCTTTACTTTGCCTATACCGATTATGTTTTTGCCTGCAATATCATCGCTTGTGTAATAATGCTCACCGTAGCGGTATGTGCCCTCAAGCAGATAAACCGTTGTGCAGTCGGTTTCGTTGAAGGCAGCCTTGAACGTGCGCTTGGGAGACTCCTTGGTGCCGGGGTTTCGGTCATCTCCGTCAGGGGAGAGGTATACTGCTTTTCCGCCTTTTATTCTGTGCTCGGTTATATCGAAGTCAGCGTAATATTCACCGTAGCTCGTTTTATAAATGTTGGGCTTGAGTCTGCTTTTGAACTCGGCAGGGTATATGAACTTTGTGTGCTTGCTCTTGATATCGTTGTAGCGTGAGTTAAGCTCTTCAATTTCCTCATAAGCACGGTCAAGCTGAGAAGAAATGCTGTCGAGCTGTGTCTGCATTTCCGTCTGATTTTCTTCAATCAGCGAATGCTTTTCCTCAAAAACGGAGTGCTGTTCCTCTGCTTGTGAAAACTTTTCCTCATAAACAGAGTGCTGTTCTTCGGCCTGCGAGTGGTTTTCGCCGTATTCGGAATTCTTGTCAAGTAAAGAGGAATTATGCTCCTGTAATTCCTGTACCTGTTCTTCGAGTACTGCCATACGGTCTTCAATGGATTGGTCAACCACAACGTAACCGAGTGAGCCGATAAGTGCGGCAAGTACCGTTACCATAAATTTTTTCAAATCATCAACTCCTGTTTAACCGAGTATACTTTTCAAAACTGCTTCGCATCTGAAATACAATATTTTATGTGCAGTCGGGTGTTTCTTCTCCGCAGGCATACTATCGTATGGCAAGGAGAAAAATGCACGAATGTGCGTGAAATATTGCATTTCAGACAAATTCAATTGCTGTTTCAAAAAGTATTGGTTTATCAACAAGCTCAAATTCGGGTTTGCCTTTAAGTCCGTCAGATTCAAATACAACAATTTCGTTTTCGCCTTCGTTCAACAGGGAGGCGGGCAGATAAAGTGTCTGCTGCGGGCCTATTTCCCAGTATCTGCCAAGGTTAAAGCCGTTGACCGTTACAAAGCCCTTTGTGAAATTGTCGAGCTTTATAAATGTGTCGCAGGGCTCGTCAATATTGAACTTACCCTTTAGAAAAACGGATTTTTCCGTCGGCATTACGCTTGAATACTCAACCCTTTCAAGGTTGTTCATCCACAGCGGATAAACCTCCCAGTTAAAGTGGATTTTACCGTCGAGAAGACATCTGCCTGCAATGCCCTTTTTGCGCATCATCTTCGGGCCGAAGTTAGCTCTGCCCATATTTTCACAAAGTACGGTGAGAATGTCACCCTTCTTTGCGGTAATATCAATTTCGAGCTCCTCATTGATATAAACAATGCCGACGAGCTCGTCGTTAATGTAAATCTGTGCTCTGTCGCCGAGGCTTTCAAACGAAAGGGAAACGTCGTCGTAATCTCTGTTGAGCCTTGTGCGGTAGGCGATGTAGCCGTAGCCCTGACCGTATTTTTCCATACACAGCGGTACGTCGGAGTGTATGGGTGATGAAAGCCTGTCAAGGCTCTCAAAAATTCCCGCAAATTCCGTCAGCTCAAATTTGCCGTAAGCCTTTTTCTTTCTGTTGGGAGGAATTTCGGGCAGGTTGCTTGGTACATGCTTTTGTATAATTTCTCTGATTTTTCTGTACTTCGGCGTAATGTCACCGCATTCGGTGAGCATAGCGTCGTAATCGTAGCTTGTTACGTCGGGTGCGAACTTTTCGTAGTGGTTTGCGCCGCTCATAAAGCCGAAGTTTGTGCCGCCGATAAACATATACATATTAAGGCTGCCTATCGTGAGCATATCGTCAACGGATTTTGCGTAATCCTCTGCCGAGGTCGTGTGGTGCATTTCGTCACCCCACGCATCAAACCAACCGTTCCACATCTCCATACACATTTTCGGCTGGTCGGGGAAAAGCCTTGAGTGTGCACGGAAGTTTTCCTCAACTCTGCTGCCGAAATTGAGCGTCGTGAGCGTGCCGGGAATATATCCGTCAAGCAGATTGTCCTCGCTTGAGCCGTCGGAAGTGAAGAGCGGCACGTCCATACCTCTCTTTTTATAGCCGTCGTGCAGATAGTTAAGGTATTCCTTATCGTCGCCGTAGTAGCCGTACTCGTTTTCGCACTGAAGCATAATGATATTTCCGCCGTTTGTGCAAAGCAGAGGCTTTATTTCGGCAAGAAGCCTGTCAAGATATCTGTCAAAATATTTTATGTATGCCTTGTTTGAACAGCGGATTTCAATTTCCTCGTCTGCCTGAATCCACCACGGCAGTCCGCCGAATTCCCACTCAGCACAGATGTACGGGCCGGGTCTGACTATAGCCATAAGCCCTTCGTCAGCGGCGGTTTTAATAAATTTCGCAATGTCGAGAATACCGTCAAAATCAAACTCACCGGGCTTCTTTTCGTGCATATTCCATGCGCAGTAGGTTTCAACGCAGTTACAGCCCATTGCACGCATTTTTTTGAATATATCGCTCCACGTGTCGGGAAGATTGCGGAAGTAGTGCACAGCACCCGAAATGAGCTTTATCGGTTCACCGTCTTTTAAAAACTGATTACCCTTAATTTCAAATGTCATATAAATACACCCTTTAGTTATTGTACTTAAAAATTATATAGTATATTTGATAATTTTTCAAGATTGAAAAAACAAAATACCTGTGTTATATTTATGTGGGTGATAATATGGAACTTAAAATTATGAGCTATAACGTTCTTCATTGTGAGAATTACATAACGAAGCAGATAGATTTTGATGCATTTGCACAGGTTATAAGGGAAAGCGGTGCCGATATAATCGGCCTCAACGAAATCAGGGGAAAGGGAATAATTCCGGGCTATACCGCACAGGCGAAGGCTCTTGCCGAAAGGCTTGGCTATCACTATTATTTTGCCCGTGCAATTATGGTGCACGGTACTTCTCCCTACGGAAACGCTCTGCTTTCACGTTATCCGATAAAATCCGCCCAAACAATAATGATACCCGACCCCGAAACCAGAAACGGTACTCATAATTACGAAACACGCTGTATATTAAAGGCTGAAATTGATGTTTCCGGCGGTCTGAATGTTCTCGTAACTCATTTCGGCCTTAACCCCGAAGAACAAATAAATGCAGTCAGAACGGTCTGCGATAATCTGCCGTCCGAGCGATGTGTTCTTATGGGCGATTTCAACGCAACTCCGGATAATACCGTGCTTATGCCCGTAAAAGAGCGTATGTACGACACGGCACAATGCTTTGACTGCGGGAAGTTAAGCTTTCCGTCGGATAAGCCGGAAATGAAAATAGATTATATGTTTACAAGTAAAGATATCTCCGTGCTTTGTGCCGATATCCCCGAAATTATCCTCTCCGACCACCGACCGTACGTTGCGAAAATTAAAATTAATTGAGAGTTTTCAGGCTTTTCTCCGTCTAACGGGTGAAAGGCCTTTTAAAATCTCAAAAAGGAGGGTAAGAAATGGACAGGGGTACACAAAACTATTTGCGGTATCTCGCGGGCGATGACAGCGCTTTTGAGGAAATAGTTCGTGACAATAAGGACGGCTTGATGCTGTATATCAACAGCTTTACTCACGATATTTTTGCCGCCGAGGAGCTTATGCAGGAGGTGTTTGTTCGCCTTGCCGTAAAGAAGCCGAAATTCCGCAGAGAAAGTCTGTTTAAAACCTGGCTTTACGCTTCGGGCAGAAATACGGCAATAGACTATATAAGAAAGCGCTCAAAGGTTTCGGACACATCCGTTGAAAAATACGAAAGCGTTTTACACGAGGAGGAAACAGTTGAAAAAGCATATCTGCTTGAGGAAAGAAAATTTATGCTTCATTCGGTAATGAAAAATCTGAAACCCGAATATTTGCAGGTTTTGTACCTTGTCTATTTTGAGGAGTTTTCAAACGAGCAGACTGCAAGAATAACGAAAAAGAGCAAACGGCAGGTGGAAAACCTGCTGTACAGGGCGAAGTCTGCCCTGAAGGAGAAACTTGAAAAGGAGGGCTTTGAATATGAAATCCTGTGAGGAGATTGCAAGAGCTGTTCTCGAAAAGAGGGATGAGTGTCTTGCCGTGAGAAGAAAAAGAATAAAGACTGCACAGCGTGTAGCGGGCAGCTTATGCTGTATTACTGCCGTGCTTATACTCGGCATCGGCGTGTGGAAAACCGGCTTTTTCAGCCTTGATCCCGGTGTGATTATTGATGAAAGCGACACACAAGCAACACAGAACACCACAGAACCGCCTACGCAAGAACCTACTTTTGACGATAATCCTCTGCCTCACGGCGGCGACAGAGGCGGCTATACCTATGCCTTTGTTCATAAGCTTCACGGTGTCAGCGGAGAGTTGATGGACTTGGTAAAGGAAACTCGAGGCATCGACACTCACGATTGGTTTATGGCAAAGGACGCCGAAAATAAATCATTGAAATACCGTGGTGACGAACCGGGAAGAACTCCGTTGTTAATAAATTTCATTCGTGATTTTGAAATAACACGGGAAGAATTTGAACAGTACAACAACGAAATGATAGAGTTTTATATAAGTATTGATCAGAAAGGTATGATTCCCGAAACAACATTCACGCAAGAAGAAATAGATGCAATTTATTCCGGTGACAGGACAGAGTGGGTACGTGTTATGGCAAACGAATATGCCATAGTAAAAAACGGCGAAGCCTATGCCGCGGACTGGTATCTTTTTGCCTCTGCCGAAGAGCTTGCGGAATATTCAATAACCGTTGAAGAGGTTGACAAAGCCGTTGAAAAGCTGGCGGGTTTGGGTGTTTTTGGTGAAGACGTTGAGTATTATTTCAAAAAGCGAGGTTATACCAAGGCACAGATTGATGAACTTATATCAAGCCAAAGAAAACCAAGCACCGAACCAGTTAATCAAGGGGCTGTGTACTATTTTGAGTACGACGAGGAAGAGCTTGAGCGGTATAATGTGAATTATGTTGAAAAGTTTGAACGTATCACAAGGGATTATTCCGCAGAACAATACCGAGAAGAAATTTGGGATGATAAAAAGGCGGCGGAATACTTTGGCAAAGATTTTGCAGCCCTGGAAAATAAAAGCTATATGATTGACGGCGTTGGAAAGTGGCCGAACCAGAAGCATCCCGTGATTTACGATTTGAACGGAAACATTGTATATGATAATATCTATTTCAGTTACATCTGTTACTTTGAGGGAGGTAGTAAGGAAGTGTCGATTTGTGCCGCCAAGACTATGCTTCCGCACACCGAAGAGTATATTCTCAAGGAAGAAAAGAAAACGTTTGAGGTTGCCGACGGAACACAAGTCACATTTTATATTACGTCTTCATATTATGTAGCTGATTTTGAGCTTGACGGTATTAATGTCAGAGTTCAATGCAACGGTTATCCGCTTGATTCATTTGAGGAATTCTATGAACTGGTTTCGGGTATGGTAGAAGACCTGCGAACGTGAATGATTGCATTACGCTCTGTAATTAATGCAAAATGCAAAATTAAGCTCCGATTGTAAAAATATAACCTTAAAGAGTGTCATTCTGAACGAAGTGAAGAATCTTTTAGACTTTAAGATTCTTCGGCTACGCCTCAGAATGACACTTTTTTAAGGGTTAAATTATAATTGGGTGTGAGTGAAATCCACCATTAATTACGAATTATGCATTACGCATTACGAATTGTTTGTCCTCGACAAACTCTAATTTGTTCAACAAAAAATCCTCAACGCCGTATTGTTATTTGTCATATTTTGTAGTATAATATCTTTGCTTTTATTAAAGAGGGGAGATGTGAAAATGGATTTCAAGGAATATATGGCAGGTGCGCTTACAAAGCCTATGGAGGGCGACACCGTAGAATACTACAAAATCAAGGGCAGGGTATCGGGCAACGTTCTGACAAACGCTCAGCAGAATATTCCTGCAGGCGGTTATAATTACGAGGCGGACATTACAAAATTCTGGGAAGAATTTCAGCGTCTTAAAAAGGAATGTGACTATAAGCTTTCTTTTAACACTCTTATGATGCGTGTGCTTGCAGAGGGTCTTAAGGTTGCACCGAGGCTCAACGCTCATATGGATTACCGTCCGCTTTCTTCAAGCGGCAGACTTATTATTAAAAAGCACATCGACATTGCTATGCCGGTTCTTCTTGAAAGCGGCGAAACCTTCCCGATTAAGGTGCGCCACGTTGAGGAAATGGACCTCAAAGAGCTTCAGGCAGAAATTGACAGAATGCTCGAAACGCTTAAAACGACTGACGTTGACAGGGTGCTTTTTGACGTAATCTTACAGCGTATAATCGGCTTTATCTGCAAGGGCAAGCTTCGCCAGACTGCGGCGCAGATTTATACGGGCTACTGCGGCAAATTCAAGGTTGCCAAGCTTTCGGGTCTGTTTGAGCACGCAGACCGTGACCCCTCAAAATCGTTGCAGATGTACGAGCTTAACGAAGGCTCCGTCTGCCTTACAAACCTCGGTACACTTTCTAAGGGCCTTTCGGGCAACATTACATACGCACCTATTCTCTATCCGCAGGTGTTTATAATGGCTTTGTGCTCTTTGCAGGATAAGGACTACGTCTTCCGCAACGAAAAGGGTGAGGTCGATATCGGAACAAAGAAAATTCTGCCTATCAACATTATGTTTGACCACAGAATAGGCGGCTTTGCGGATGTTGTGCCGTTCCTCAAGAAGCTGGACGAAATTTTTGCCAACCCCGAGGTAATCAGAGAGTGGTAACGGGTTTTGAAATAAGAGCAATTACGGCAGAGGATGAAACAGCCGTACTCAACTTAATGCGTGAGTTTTATTCTTCGCCTGCGGTGTTTACAAACGGGTCAGAGGAAATTTTCCGTGCCGATATCAAGGCTTGCCTTGACTGCAGTCCGTATATTGAGGGCTACGTTTTCACAGCCGATACGGGCGTAAAGGGCTACGCAATGCTTGCCAAAAGCTTTTCCACCGAATTCGGCAAGCCCTGTATTTGGGTTGAGGATTTGTATATTTCACCCGAATACAGAAGTATGGGAATGGGCTCGGCTTTTTTTGAGCTGATTGAAGCAAAATACCCCGATTGCATATTCCGCCTCGAGGTAGAGGAAGAAAACGAGGGTGCTGTAAGGCTTTACCGCAAAAACGGCTTTACCGTTTTGCCTTATATGGAAATGAAGAAATAAATTTATTTTTTTAACGGAGTGATTGTTATGGCAAAAAGAATCCTTTTTCAGGGTGATTCGATTACCGATTGCGACAGAAGACGTAGTGATTATTATCACCTCGGTTTAGGCTATCCCCACCTTATCAAGGCTTCTCTCGGCTTTGAGTGTCCCGGCGAATATGAATTTATTAACCGTGGTGTAAGCGGCGACAGAATAGTTGATTTGTATGCACGAATCAAAATGGATTTCATCAACCTCAAGCCCGATTACGCAAGCATTTATATCGGTGTAAACGACACCTGGCACGAAATTAACGACGACAACGGCGTTGATACGGCCAAGTTTGAAAAAATTTACACAATGCTTATCGAGGAAATTAAGGAAGCCTGCCCCGAAACCAAGCTTATACTTATTACACCTTTCGTTCTCGAGGGAAGCGGCTCCTGCAATACCGAAGAGAAGCCCACTAAGTATAACACCTTCAGAGAAGATGTTGCACAGAAGGCAGCCGTAGTAAAACGCATTGCAGAAAAGTTCGACCTTGCTCTTGTTGAGCTTCAGCCCGCTTTCGACGAGGCTTGCAAAATGGCACCTGCTTCTTACTGGACGGGTGACGGTGTTCATCCCGGTGAATGCGGTCACGAGCTTATAAAGCGTCTCTGGCTGGAAGCATTTGAAAAAATCAAGTAAAACATAATAAGCAAAACTTAAGGCTTGCCGAAATCAATCGACAAGCCTTAAACTTTTATTTCTTTATTTTATCCCAATAAGCTTTTGCTGCCTGCTCGTTTTTGTTTTCGCCGTACTCGTAATATGTTCTGTTTTTGAGTGCGTCGGGCAGGTATTGTTGCTTGACCCAGCGGTTTTCGTAATCGTGAGGATATTTGTAGAACTGTCCCTTGTGGTCGTTGTCCTCGCCGTCAAAGTGCTTGTTCTGCAATGTTCTTGGTATCGGGCCGTTT